>JAQIBG010000378.1 GCA_027859175.1 Planctomycetota bacterium
GTCTTCTAGGCATCGACCCCGCCGACCCCGATGACGATCTGCTCGATGCCCTGTGGACGATCGTATCCATGCCCACATGGAGCAATTCAGCCCACCTGCCCGGCCAAGACCTGCCCAGCCTCGACCTGCCCAGCCTCGACTTGTTATCCTGCAACAGCGCGGTGCTACTGGCAGAATGCCGTGAATTGCTACTGCCCTGGCTTGTCACCACCGGCAGCGACACCCTCGCCACCACTATCATTACCGCGATTGATCGCCATATCCTGACCCCCTTCAGTGAGGGCTACACCCCCTGGTGGGCCGCCCCCAACGGCATCCACAACAATTGGACTGGCGTGTGCTCAGCGCAGATTCTTGGCGCCTGCCTCTCGCTCCAACACCAAGGCATTGATCGCCCCATCGCCAAACAACGCGCCCTCGAACTATGCGGCGCTTTCTTCGAACGCTGCTTCACCACCGATGGCACCTGCGATGAAGGCCCCGGGTATTGGTCGTATGGCGTTGGCACCGCGTGCCTGCATCTGATGCGCCTGAGCCCAAGCGAACGCGAGGCCGTAATAAGCCCGCAGCGCTTGGCCCAAGTGGCCGATTATCCGCGCCGGATTCACCTGTATGGCGACCAATTCTACGCCGCCGGTGACGCCACCTCCACGCTCAAGCCAAACCTTACGGCCGTCAGTTGGCTCGCGTCGGCCACCGCCTCGCCCTGGCTAGCGGATTGGTGCCGTGCTCATCACAGCGCTGATCCCACTAAGCCCACCAAGCGAGTTCTCGCCGATTGGCGCGCCTGTCACATCGACGAGTTCCTCGCCGCCGCACCGAGCGGCAACACCAGTTGGCAGGCCGGTGCTGACAGCGATCTCCCCGATCTGCAGATCGTCATCCGCCACGCGGGCCCCGCCTGCGCCACCTTCGCCGGTGGCCACAACCAGCTCAGCCATAACCACAACGATGTCGGCCACGTCAACCTGTCTTGGAATCAGCAAGCCATTTTGATCGACCAGGGCAAACCCGATTACACTGCCGACTTCTTTGGCCCCAAGCGCTACGACTACCGCTGCGCCAGCAGCCTCGGCCACAACGTGCCGGTGATTGCTGGCCAGGCCCAGATTCCGGGCCGGGCCGCAGCCGCATCTGTGTGCGCCGGCCCCGATGCCAGTGGCCAAACCATCGACGGCACCGCGTGCTACGATAGCAGCACCGGTCTCAAGCGGTGGACCCGCCAACTCCACCTCGCCGAGCATGCCGCCACCATAACCGACTCCTTCACTCTCCCGCCCACCACCGCCGTCGAGCTCCGTTGGTGGACGCTCCATCAACCCACAGCAATCGCGGGCGGCCTCGCAATCGGGCCCATGCAGCTTCAGTGCAGCACCGGCACACTGCGCTGTAGCCAGATCTCCAGCAGCGACGAACAGCTCGTCGGCTTCGCGCCCAACACCACCTTGTGGTGCGTTCATGTAGACGCAGTCTCCGCAGACGACGGCACCCTGACCCTCACAAGCACCCTGAGCGCCGCGGAGACATGAGCCATGCGGCGCCTGCAATGGCTTTCGGTGATGTGCGCATCTGCCCTGAGCGTCGCCGCCTGCAGCCCGGCAAGCCGGAGCACCAATACGGCAGACTACCTCGAATTACTGCAACTCGCGTCACACCTCCAGCAGCAGACTGGTCGCGACCCCCTCGCCGGCGGGCAATACCGCTTCTACGCCCTGCGCGAACGCCTGACCGACCAGGGCGTTTTAGTAACACGTGCGCAGTCCATACCGGTCACCAACGCCGCCGAGCAAAGCGCACATCTGCGCAGCCTGCTGTGGTTATTCGACACCGTCGAACTCGGCCAACTGAGTTTGGACTACCACCACAACCAGCACCGTTGGGCCATCACCTATTGGATTCGCGCCGACCAGGCCAACCGCCTTGACCGCCACATCCAAAGCATGGCACCGGTACTCGCAGCGGCACCAATCGGGCGATGAATCAGTCATCAAGATCAAGTAAGATGCAGGCGCGCCAAACACAGGGCGCTGCTGCTGCGTCACCAAAGGCGCGCGCACATATCTCCAGAGCGCCAATCAACTGCGCTTGAACATCATCTCCAACTCGTCGCAACTCAGCGCTTCGATTTCGTCGTCTTCACGCTCAAGCTCAACGTAACGCACAATCAACTC
>JAQIBG010000401.1 GCA_027859175.1 Planctomycetota bacterium
CATATCAACGGATCAACCAAGCCCTTCCCACACTCGCGCCCTCGCGCCCTCGCTCCCTCTCGTTACCCCCCACACGCCGCACTAAGACCGCCAGATTCCGCGTCGATATTCGCGCGGCGAGAGTCCAGTCTCGCGGCGGAACATGCGCGAGAAATGTTGCGGGGTGGGGTAGCCTACCATCACACCAATTTGGCTGATGCTGAAATCGCTGCCGCCAAGCCAGCGTTGGGCGGCGTCAGCCCGGAGCTTGGCCAGGTATTTCATTGGGCTCATGCCGCATTCGCGTTGGAAGCAGCGGCTGAGGTGGCCGCTCGAGACCCTGAGGCTGGCGGCCACGGTTTCAAGGTCGGTGGGAGTGCCAAGTTGGTCGTTGAGTACGCGGCGGGCGCGCTTGACCAGACGGGCCTCGGCCCCGGTGGTGCGGCCGGCGTGGTCACGGCACCCGGCCGCCGCGGTCAAGATTTGGATCGCCCGCGCGCTCGCGACGTGCACTTGGTGGGCTTGCTCCACGCCATCAAAGGCGTTAAGGAATTCGCTCAGCATCGGCTCAATGGTTTGGCAGCCATGGATGACCGGTAATCGATCCAGCGCCAACATCCGAATCAGGGCTGGTGCTGCTGCGCCGTCAAATTCAATCCAGCGGTAGCGCCACGTGCCATTGGTGCCGCGTTCGCGCCGGTAATGATGCGGTCGGTCGCGCGGCAGCAGCCATACCGTACCGGGCTTCGCAGTGATGGCTTCGCCGTCAATCTCGCCATGACCAAAACCATCAAACGTGTAAATAAATTGCCAGTAATGCCAGGTGGTACGCACCGTGCGAAGATTGCTGCTGCTGTAGGTGGCCATGCCAGTGGTGGTGACGGTCAGGAAGGCCAGATCGGCCGGCGGTGGTGGGGGGACGCTGAGCATGATCATAAATTGGTTAGTAATGGCAGTATGTGGTTACAAGCCTTGTTTGCGATGCGAATGCGGATGTGCATAATGGGGTGTTATCATCACAGGACCCTGGGAGGGGATCATGACCATCAAAGTTGGCGTTATCGGCACCGGGCAGATTGCCCAAAAGCACTTGCGACAATGGCGCGACATTGCGGAGGTTGAGGACGTTGCGGTGGTTGCCGTGTGCGACCTCGATCAAGCGGCGCGTGACAAAGCGGCCAAGGAGTTTGGTATTGCTGATACCTATGCCGATTTCCGAGACCTGATCGCCCGTGAGGACGTCACGGCGGTGGATGTGTGCTTGCACAACAATCTCCACGCGCCGGTGTCGATCGCGGCGATGGAGGCCGGCAAGCACGTGTACTGTGAGAAGCCGATTGCCGGCTCCTATCTTGATGGTGTGGCCATGATTGAGGCCTCCAAGCGTACCGGAAAGATGCTGCACATTCAGCTTGATACCGTGTTCAAGCCCGAGGTGCAGGCGGGTAAGCGTCTGCTTGAGGGCGGCGCGCTTGGCGACCTGTATCACGCCCGGGTGACCTGTTACCGACGCCGTGGCCGGCCCTTTGTTGACGGGTACGGAACCGAACGCTTCGTGCAGAAGCAGCAATCCGGTGGCGGCGCGCTCTACGATATGGGCATCTATTACATCGCCCAGATGCTGTACCTGCTCGGCAATCCCAAGGTGGAACGGGTGGTTGGCCGCACCTTCCAGAAAACCGGCATGGACGCCGAGCGCGCGGCCAAATCTGGCTATGACGTAGAAGAGCTTGGTATGGGTTTTGTGAATCTTGCCGGCGGCATTGCGCTCGACGTGGTGGTGAGTTGGGCCATCCATCTCGGCCCGTTTGCTGGCAGCTATCTGGTCGGCAATAAGGGCGGCATTCAGCTTGAACCGTTCAGCTTCCACGAAACGCGCTGTGATCTGGATCTCGATGCCACGGTCAACCTGGGCGCAATGGAGGGGCGTCGGCATCTGATGGATCCCAATGCCTGGGCCTACGACTCGAGTCAGCAGCACTGGGCTGCGGCACTCCAGGGCAAGGTGCCCCTGTTGCCAACGGCGGAGTTGGCTCTGAACACCATGTTGATCCAGCAAGGCATTTACCTGTCCGAGGCGCGCGGCTGCGAGCTGAGCGCTGAGGATGTGATCGCGGCGTCTGAATCGACCGCGGTGGAGCTGTGACTATGGAACGCATCAGTATTGAGGGCTTCAGCGTCCACGGCTTGTTGAACGCGGGCATGATTGATCTGTTTGGCTATCTCGAGGCCTGTGGCCAGCGTTACCACGTGGCTGGGGCCGGGATTTGGAACGGTCTGTTTGCCTCCACCGAGCCCGATTATATCGCCAAGGTTCAGCAGGCCTTGGATGAGCGTTGTCTGGCGGTGCCGAATATTGCTTTTGATGGCTGTTCGGTGTGGGCTGATGATGCCGCGGTGCGATCTGAGCAACGGGCCAAGGCCCTGCGCAACATCGCCATCGCCGCTGAATTGGGCGCTGACACCGTTCGTATCGATTGGGGTGTCACCGCGCCAAGTCTCAATGATGAGCAGTTCGCGCACATCGTGGCAAGCTATCGCGAATACTGCGATCTTGCGGCCAAACACGGTATGCGTCTTGGCGCCGAGAATCACTTTGGCGCATCCTTGGATCCCGAACTGCAGCTCCAGGTGCTTGAGGCCGTTGATCATCAGCACTATGGTGTGCTGCTGCACTTCGGCCATTGGAGCCGTTTGGCTGAGCAGGGTGACGCCATGCTGGCCCCGCATGCCATGCATACCCACATCCCGGCTGATGTGATCGGCGAGGATCTGGAGACCTGCTGTCGCACGCTGCGTGCTTTGATGGATGCTGGCTATCGGGGCTACTGGGGCGTGGAGCATCACACCGCACGGCATGAATACGTGCAGTTGGAATGGCAGGTTGCCTTGGTGCGGCGTTGTCTGGCCTTTGTGGCTGAAGGCGAAGTCCCCATCACTAGAAATCGAGTCGTCAACAAGCTCCTCGTCGAGCTGAAGGGAGATGCACAATGAGCCCGCGTATCGGTTTACAGCTATTTGGGCTGCGCAATTATCAAGACTTCGAAGCGGGGTTGCGCCGCGCCGCCGAAATCGGCTATAACTTCGTGGAGCCCTTTGGGTGGAAGCCAGTAGTGCCAACGACCGGGCACTTCGACCTCGCCCAAAAGTACGGCATGCGCTGCTATTCGGCGCACTTGCTCGAGAACCAGACCTGGGGTGACAGCGCGGTGCGCGATAGTCTGCTTGATCGCTTGGTTGAGCATGAAGCGCGCGCGTGGACCTTCCCGGGTTTGGGTGGTGACGACGAGGCGTCGATCTGCGCCATCGGAGAACAGGTTGAGGATTTCTATCAAGAGTTCCTTAAGCCGCGTGGCTTGGGGGTGGAATACCATAATCACGATAGCGACATGCTGCCGAGTCATGGCGGGCGCGCGAAACTCGACATCTTGTTGGAGGTGGCGCCCTCGTTGACCTGGCAGCCTGATGTCGGCAATTTCTATCTGGCCGGCATGACGGATACCCTGCAAACCTTGGAGGCGTATCGCGACCGCATCAGCAGCCTCCACGTCAAAGACATCCGCTCCGACTACAAGGAGCGCACGCATCCATGCAGCGCATTGGCAACGGGCGATGGGGTGGTGCCCTTGGCGCCAGCCTTGGTGTTCTGCCAACAAGAACTCGGCATCACCGACTTCATCATCGAACAAGAAGGCTTCGCCAACAACGAAGGCTGCGACGACATGATGACCCGCTCGCTTGCCTACCTCAAAGAAGTTCTTGGTTCTGATTAGGTTGGGTTCACAGGAGGAACGGAGGGGAACAGAGGATAGAATAGTGGTGGGTCTTGCGGCGACCGGGCCGTCTTGCGGTGTCGGTGTCGCATCCATTTCTGATTCTCTGTTTGCCCTCTGTTCCTCTGTTACTCTTGTTCCGACAACAGTGGCCGACTGGCTCAGCGTAAGGACAGTGGCGCTTGAATAGCCATGCGCTGTTCGACGCGCAGGCCGGTCCACGGTGGTTCGGCGAGTGGGCGTTGGTTGTTGGCTGGGTGGCTGTGCCATAGCGGTGCACCGGCGTCATCGCGGTTGACGGTGCTTTCGACGGTGGACCACATGGTTTGGTAGTCGGCGTCGCTCAGCGTAGCGGACGGCAGAGCGGCCTTAGGGCCGGCGGCGGCGAGCCAGACCCAGCTGGCCTGGCTGCCCTCAAGGTAGCGGGTTGCCTCTTGGTACATGCGGCGCCAGAAATAGTGGCGCGCGTTGGTCATCGGCGTGGTTTCGTGGCTGTTGTTGGATTGCGGCCAGCGACTCAGGGCGCCACTGGAGATGGGACCGTACTG
The DNA here is from genome assembly GCA_027859175.1 of Planctomycetota bacterium. Lineage (GTDB taxonomy): Bacteria > Planctomycetota > UBA11346 > UBA11346 > UBA11346 > GH22. The sequence continues at coordinate 4,301 of JAQIBG010000401.1, forward strand.
CCACACGGCTACTGAGATCAGGATCGGGTTGCCCCAGGCATCGTTCCAGGCTTTGGTGGGGCTGCGATCGCTGCGCGCGGCGGCTTCGTTTGGCGCGATGCCGGCTGCGGCCATGAGCTTGGCGGTAAAACCGGCCTCGCTCTCGCTGAGGGCGAAGTCGATGGGCTTGCCGTCGACCGGGAGGTAGCTCTCGTTGACGCTGCCGTCTTCCTTGTTGCGGCCGGTGAAGGTAATGGTTTGGCGCTCGAGCGGAAAACGCAGTTGCCAGGCGCGGTTGGTGGGGTCGTAGTCGAACCACGTCCCTTCGATCGGGGTCTGCGGATCGGTGGGATCGAGACGGAGCACGCCCCCGGCACCGGCCGCGCGCAGCAGCGCGATGGTGGCGCCGCCATCGTCTTGGCCCATGGCGCTCAAGGCCTGGCCCACCTGGCTGATGCGGTTGCTGGTGTCGAGCCAGCGTGCTTTCTCGCGAATTCCGCGGACAGCTGGCAACAACAAGCCGGCGAGCAGCAGGATGATTCCAATGGCGATCAAGAGTTCGATCAGGGTCACGGCGCGGCGGTTCATCGGCCCGTCCCCAGCATTTCGACCAGATTGTCTGTGCGTGCGTCGGCATCGCCGGTGGCGAAACTCGTCAGGCGGGCATCGGTGCTGATGGTGCCATTGTTGTCATCCGCGGGGCGCACTGCAAAGGCGCCATCGGCACCGGTACTGATCACGCCGATACGGCCGCCGGGCACGTCGGCGATCACGAGTTCGTTGCCCCAGGCATCGAGCAGGGTGATGCCCGGTTGCCAGTAGCGCACCCACCCGCCAACCGCAGCTCCGGCCGCGATCACGTCTGCGTCGCTGCTGCCCACAAGCATTGCGTTGCCTTGCCAGCGCGGGAGCGGCGTTGGGTCAACCAGGATGCGGTAATCTCGGGCCCAGACCAAGCCATCAACGCCGTGCTGTTTGTCACCCAGGGCGCCGAGTTGTCCGAAGTCTTCGCGCAGGCCTTCGTTGATGATTTGACGGACCGTCTGATCGTGGATCGCGATGCCCTTGAGCCGCTTGGCGGCGGCGTTGGCCTGACTTGGCTCAGGCGGGCGCACCAGTTTGCCGCTGGCGTCAGGGTCGGCGCCCGGCGTGAGACCCGACGGGTGCCAGCGGAACTCGGTGACCTCGCGGATGCGCGCACCGAGTCGGCGCATGCTCGCGCGGGGGAGACCTACGAGGCCGGGCACGGCGCTATCGGCGAAGATGTCATCGCGCAACATGACCTGCGTGGCGCGGCTTGCGTAGGTGCCAGAACAGTCTGATGGGGCAATGCCGACGTAGGCGGTGCCAGTGGTTGCGACGGCGCTGCCGTCAGCGGCGCGCACGAAGGCACTGCGGGTTGGTTTGGTGCCGGTGAGGGGGTGTTCGGCGGTGCTGAAAGCAGTCGCGCGTTCGGCGACCTGCGCCCCAACAGCTTGGTGGACGAGCGCGATGATCGCTCGCGTTTTGGCCTCTTTGCTCTGGTCCCATAGCACGTTGATGACCACCAGCAGTAGGCTGGCGAGGGCCGCGATGATGCTCATCACCACCAGGAGTTCGATCAACGAGAATGCGCGACGCGTTACCATGTTGGAGGCTCGCGCTCGAGGTGCTGGATCCAAGCGAAACGTCCGAAAGGCATCGGTCGCGGGGCAATGACATTGGGTTGGTTGCCGCGGCGAAAGCCAGACTGTGGGTTATTGCCGCCACTGCCCGAGGGCCAGCCTGCGGTGTTGCGCCACTCTGGTACCGAGTACCAGTTTTTACTGTCTGAGCTGGCGAACAGCGAGAAAGCAAAGTTGACTGGGCGCCGTCGTTCGGTTTCGCTTGAGGACGCGGTCAGGGCCCCACGCGGCGCGCCGCCGCCGCCCGTGGCCGGGGTCCATTCAGCACGGTACCAGAGGATGGTTTCGCCGAGACGCAGTTCGGTGAAGTGGGTGGCGTTGCCAAACAGGGCGGTAGCGGTGGATGCGCCGAGGACGGCCTGCGCTTCGGCGAAGTCACGGAAGCCAAGGGTCGGTCCGCAGCCGGCGGTGATCACGAACACCGCCCCGTTGCTGGCGTCGCCGTTGAGGTCGATGGTGTCGTACCAGTCGGTGAGGCCGTTGGCGCTGTAGTTACCCGCGGTGCCATCGTGTTGCGCGGCGGTTTCGCGGTGGACGCGGAACCAAGCCCGACGGGCGCTGGTGGCGCGTGGGGTGTCGTCCCCTTGGCGCCAGTCGGTTTTCCAGGTCGCGCTGCTGGGCAGAACCGCTGGGGCTGGGTCGGGATTGGGTAGCGCGGCGAAGGTGGTTTCTGCCAGCGCGCTGCGCTGCCATGCACCGTGTTTGTTGGTGTGCACCACCGAGCGGCGCTGCGTGTCGCCAGTGTAGGTGGCATCATGGGTATTGCCGGGGGCGGCGCTGACCGCGAAGGGACTGCGGGTGAGGACGTGGCAGTCGGCGCGCATCACGCTGCCCATTGCAGGCCACTCGGTGCCGTGCAGAGCCTTGAGCGCGGTGGGCATGGCGCTCACCGCGAGTTCTTGTGGGTCTTCCTCAATGGTGCCACTGGTATGGCGGAGACGCAGTGGGAACGGGCCAGGTCGGCCGTTACGCACATCGTTCCAGCCCATGGTTTCGGTCCACAGCACGCCGCTGGCAGCGGTGGTTTGCCGCAGGTCAACGGTGCCCCAACCAATGCGGCTGGTCTCGGCGACGTAGCACAGGGCAGCGTCGAGCATCGCGCGTGCCTGGATGTCATCGATGATCGTGGTGCTAGTGCGCGCTTCTGAGCGTACCAGCGACACGAAGCTGACGGTGACGCCGAGAATCAGCACGCTGATGCCAACCACGAGAATAAGGATCGCGCCGCGGCGGGTATTCATGGTGTGGTGTCCAGTCCGCGTTGCATGCGCGCACCACGCAAGGTGGTGGCGAGGATCGGGAAGCTGCGGGTCACGTAGCGATGCGAGGTGGTGTCGATGACTTTGAGGGTGACCTGACTGTGCCAACCGTCGCCGTCCATGTAGCGGAACACGCCAGCGGTGGTGCGAATCACGGCGGTACTGTCGCGGTGCGGATTCGGGTAGCCGGTGGTGAAGGCGTCTTGGGCCTGATTGCCCCAGCCGGTGGCAGTTTTGTACCACAGGGCATTCTTCCAGTTGGTGTCGCTTGCGTCGGGGTCGCGGGCGTAGAGCAGGGCCTTGCCGTAGGCGTCTTGACTCCAAATATTATCGGGGTTTGCCTCGTTCAGATTCGACCAGCCTTTGCGCGGCGGGATAAGGACGGCGATCTCGCGGCTGTTGTCATACAGGAAGCGCGCGCCGACGTCAGCCATCCAGCCTTCGGTGCCGTCGGCGTTGACGCCCACTCCGGTCCAATTCCAGCTGCCGGTGCGCGGATGCATGCCCCACGCGTACTGGATGTGGGCATGATTGAAGTAGCCGTAATTTTGATCCGGCCGGCGGCCGGGCCGGAATACGTCCCAGGATCGGCCGTTGGCGCCGCTGCCACTAAAGTAGCCAATCGGCAGGCCGCGCGGCAGATAGGTGGCCACGGCGGCGATGCCAGCGGCGGTGTAAAGTGAGTGCTGCAGATCGGGCAGGAAACGGCGTGGGTTGAAGGCGGCCGTGCCTGGTGCTGCGGTGGCGAAGGGGGTGCCGCTTTGGTACGCGAGTTTGTTGCCCTGCGGCCAGTCGCCCGGGAAGTAGCGCGGGCTGTCGTTGCGCGGGGCGCGTGCGCCGCCGGCGTGCCACCAGCGCGGGTCGTGCGGTTGGTAGCGCCAGGCCGCGGCCGGCATCGATAACGGACTCAACGGCCGGTTGCCGGTGCGGTGCGGCCGTAGGTCACTGGTGCTGGCGGCGCCGCTGGCCGGGTCGTCGACGGCGAGCCAGGTGTCGGCTTCGGCCAGTGCCGTCTGGTAGCTCGAGACTAGGTGGCGATTCTCCTCGCGCATCTCGGTGGCCATGCGGTAGCTGCGGTCAACGGCTTGGAATGCTGTGACTGAGACCAGCAAGATCACCGTGCTGATGGCCACGGCCACCAGCAGTTCGATTAAGGTGAAGGCGCTGTGGATCTGCATGCTGTTCAGTCTAGTGGCACGAAGCCGCGCGGGTCGTAAACGACGGTGCGCAGAAGCGTGGTGGCGCGAAGGCGGACCTGGGGTTCCACGTGGCCCTGGCTGAGTTCCCCGTTGTTGTTGCGATCGACACCGAATTTGCCGGTCAAGCGTTCGAGGAAGGGGAGATTGTTTTGGGCGTTGTTGCCCATCAGGTCGGTGCCGCGTGCCGGGCGGCGCAGCAGCGGCTTGGGCTTCCAACCGAGGCCGAAGATGCCTTGCGCGTCATTGCGACCGTCGGCGTCGGTGTCCCATTGGCTGCCAGAATTGGACAGCGCGCCGGCGCCCTCACCGTTGACCATGCCCACCAGTAGCTTGTCGGTCATCATCCAGCCGTTGCTCCAGTCATGCGGCGCCGCGGCAGACAGGCTGCGATCGTTGAGGTTGAGCTGGTAGTGGTTGGTGCTCAGGTCGGCAGGAGCAGAGGCCGTGCGTTCGAAGTCGCGATAGCTCATCCAATCGACCGAGAAGAACACCAGCATGCGGCAACGCTCCTTGGGGTCGAAGCGATTGGTTAGGGTCCAGCGGCTGTGCTCGCTGCCATCCGGGCCGGCATCGGTATTCACCAGTGCCACTTCTGGATTACCGAAGGGGGCATCGAATCGGGAGTAGCTGTCGCTGTGAATATTGAATTTCCCGTTGTTGTCTGGCTTGGCCACGGTGTCGCTGGTGAGGTAGTCCCAGGCGAAATTATGATGGTTGCTGGCGCTGGTGTAGATGCCGTTGGGGTCGGCCAGGGGGGTGCCGAGGACGTCTTGCTGCAGGAGCGGGTGGTCACAGAACAACGGCATCGCCACGTCACGCGGCAGCCGCATCTCGTAGGGGTGGAACAGCTGGATGGTGCGCGAAAAATGGCGCGCGAGGTGATCAGCGCGGCTATGCAAGGTGCGTGCGGTGGCGTTGCCGTTGGTGGGCCAGTTGTCACCCGTGCCGGCGGCGGCCTTGCCGTAGGCAAAAGCGAGGTAGCGCAGCAGGTGGGCCGTGGCTAGGTAGCGTAGCCCGCGGTAGGCGGCGTTGTCGCGGTCGCTGCGATAGAGCGCGCGCAGCGCGAGGTATTCTTCATGTTCGGCTGGGCTGCCCGGATGTGCTGCAGCGGTATCTTCAAGGTAGTCGCCCCAGTCGCTGGCCAGCGGCATGCCGATCTCGGTCAGCACATCGCGCAGCGCGGGGACCAGCACCGTGGGGTCATTGAATCCAGGCTGCAGCAAGTCGGAGTTGGCGGGGTCGAGTTCGTCGACCAATTCTTGCGACAGGGTGAGGTAGTTTGGATAGCTGGTGCCGTCGCCGGCGGCGTTGATGTTCTGGTGGAGCCTGACGAGTACGGCGCCGTCATGGCCGATGCCGGCGTAATCTTTGTGGTGAATCAGGCCATCGTCGTTGGTGTAGTTGGTTTTTGACGACTCGATCAGGGCCTGGGTGTGAGTGTAGCTCGCATCGGGGCATAGGGGGTTGCCGCTGCCATCGGCCAGACCAGTCACGACGTGGTGTTGGTCGGCGTAGCCGCGCTGGTAGGGTGCTGGGTGGAGGTCGTAATAGGGCCAGCGCAGCTGAGGCAGCCACTTCATTGCATCGAGTTGCGGCGCGCCAGCGAATGCGAACAGGATGGTGCGGAACGCGTTGTCATCTTTGACGTAGTAGAGGCGGCCGCCGCTATCGAGGATCTTGGCGATCTCGTCTTCTTCGCTGTCGAGGCGCCAGCCGATGTCCTCAGGCAGGGCGGTAAAGCGATTGCTGTGCATTAGCGTGACCGCGTCGAGGTCAGCGGCCCAGGCGCGCGCTTCCTGGCCGGCCCGGTCTTCAGGGCGGCGACCCTCGAGGCCGAAGCGCAGGCCCCAATCGGTGCGGGCGTTGGCCAGAATCTCCGGCACCAGGGTGGCGGCGAGAATTTCTTGCCGCGCCTGTTGCTGCGTGCGCAGCCCGGTGGTGAAAATCAT
>JAQIBG010000452.1 GCA_027859175.1 Planctomycetota bacterium
CCGCCGATCGAAGTCGGCGCGTTTGTCGGCCAAGTGCATGGCCAAATCGGCGGGGCGAATATCGGCGACATCGGCCTGCTTGACGGGGTAGGCGATGCGGCTCGTCGTCATCACGGTAACTTGGCCGCTCATCGTCAACTGGCTGCGAATCCAGGCCGCCGGATCGTTGGTCTCAGGGGTTACCTTGTCGCGCGCGTCAATAACTGGCAGCACGTTCTCGTCACGGCCACGCACGGTGATGGTGACCAACAGCGGATGGGTTTCGATGTTGCGAACCAACTCGTCTTTGGTGTTGAGGCGGTTGAAGACTTCTTCGAGTTGGTCGGCGCCGTGAATCATGTCGTCGGCGCGGACTTTGATCGCCGTGCTCACGGTCATGTTGCGAATCTGACGCGCCAGGCTGCGGGCGTCGTCCCAGGCAAAGCCGCGATAAGCGGTCTGCGCACGGTCAAGCACTGCGGTGGCGCGTGCGTCGTCGGCACCGGCCTTGGGGCCGGTAGACGCAGCGGTGACTTGCACTGAGGAGTCGGTACGACGCGCCAGGGCGCCCTCTTCGATGCCGATGTCGCGCGCCGGCATGCTGGGCTGGGTACGCGCCTGGGTGGTGGCGCTGGCGTCAACCGCTTCGGTTGGTTCGGGGCCCAGATCTTGCGGTTTGGCCTGATCGCTGATCTTGCGCAGCAGATCGGGCGCGAACACGAAGGCAGCGAGGATGATGGCCAGCAGGCCAAACAGCACGAGCCAGCCGCTGCCGCCCTTTTTCTTAGAGCGGGAGCTGGGATTACGGCCGGACTGGGGGCGTGGTCTGGGCATGGGATCCTCCGTGGCGAGCGAGTTCGACAGGATGCCGTGGCTGCCGGCGCTGTCATCTCTCGACCCGGCGTGCCCATGGGTGGCGAATCACCGGGGCCTAGCGGGCGTCAACTAGTGTTAACGCGGGGCTTGGTTGGAAGTTCACGGGATTCGCTCAGTTGCCGGTTGAGCCGTAACGGCGAATTCCGGCACGCCACAGCCGACAACTGATGGTGAGGGCAATAGCAGCCACCAGGGGGGTTAGCAGGGCATACCACCAGGTCGGCTCCTGGCTGCCGCTGTTGGTGAACATACTGGCTGGGTAGAAGGCGCAGAACGAGAACGGGATCAGTGCAGTGACCAGTAGCCGGATCACGTCGTTGTAGATGGCCACCGGCCAGCGGCCGAACTCCATCAGGTTGTACACCGGTGGCACCATCCCAACGCGGTCGTCGAACCAGAAGGACAGCGAGGCGAAGGCCATGAACACGGCAACCACAATCAGGAAGGCGCAGATCAGGAGCCCGATCAGGAGCGCGATCTCGGCTGGGCCCATGGCCACGGTGGCCCCGCGCTGGGCCGCAACAATCATCAGGCCAGCTCCAAGCACAGCGCCGGACAAGTCTTCAATCGCGATGCGATCGAAGCAGACCTGGAGAAAGCTCGGGTAGGGGCGCAGGAGAATGCGATCGAACTGGCCCTCAAGGATGTAGCGCCCGGCGAGGCCGTACAGGTTGCCGCAGAAGCAGTGAAACAGGGCCAGCGGGATCATGGCGAAGCCGAGAATGAACAGCAGTTCTGGCTCACTCCAGCCGTGCAGGTTGGGCGCCTTGCTCATGTAGACCTGGATCAGCACAATCGCCAGCACGCCGCGCAGGGCCTCGTCGAGCGACTGGATGATCAGATCGCCGCGGTAGGCCAGGCGGCGTTTCAGCACGGTCACGAACAGCGCCCATCCGAGACGCGCCACGCGCTGTGTTGATGCGATTGCAGAGGCCATGGCGGCATGCTCACCCGGTGCCGGCGACCGCAAGCGGCGACACTGGCTCCGCTGAGGAGGTCATCTATGGTGCCGGTCTCGTTAGGGAGACCATCATGGATCAGATCCTACTCGTACTCATCCTCCTTGCCGGCCCGAGTGACCGCGATTTGGGCGACGTGTTGGCCAAGGAGTTGCGCCGCCGCGGCGGTGACACGGTGCATGTGCAGGTGGGCGAACCGGCCCATAAACTGTTGGAGGAGCGTTGGGGTATCACCCTAACAGACCTCCAAACCAGTCGCCAGATGGGTGCTCACCTGACCCGTAGCGAGGGCAATCTGGTGGTCATCTCGCTGGCTGGTCGGCAAATGGCTGGCGATACCATCATTGATGCCGTGATGTGGACTGGTGGCAAGATTGAGCCGGTGTCGAGCATCGCTGGTGCTGGCGGGGATCCGGTACCGGCCTTGGTGTCGAGCCTGACCCAGGTGCTGAGTGAGCGTTTGCCGGCTGCTGGCGGCGGTGATGGCCCAGCGGCTGATCTCAGCCAGCTCGATGTGGCCACGCTGATTAAGCGCGAGGCCTGGACCGACGCCATCGCCAGCCTCGCGGCGCGTGATGAGCTGAGCGTGCGCGAGCACTACTACCGAGTGCTGGCCTATGCGCGCATTGGTCAGCGTGACGGCGCGATTGAGAGCCTCAATGCGATGAAGGCAGCCCATGGCCAGCACTTCCTCGTTGCGGCTGCAGAAGAGCTCATTCCGGCCCTGCCCAGCGCCGACAACAATCTGAGCACGCCTGATGGCGACACCGTCTTTGATACAGTTGGTGAGACCGCTGAAGAGCCCGAAGAGCCGGCTGATAGTGTGGACGAGTCTGCTGAGTAGTTCTGTTCCTGGTTCCTGGTTCCTGGTGCGCGCTTCGCGCGTTGGATGCCGGCAGGTGCTCGCGCGCGGCGGCCCCGGGCATACTGCGCTGCTGGGCGGACCCGGTGACCACGCCCGCGACGCGCCAAAGGCGCACCAGGAACCAGGAACCAGGAACCGTGCGCTTCACGCCTTGAATGCCGGCAGGTACTCGCGCGCGGCGGACGCTGCTATCCAGTGCCGCTGGACGGACCCGGTGACCACGCCCACAACGCGCCAAAGGCGCGCACCAGGAACCAGGAACCGCGAGAAGCACGCACCAGAAACGCAAAAAGCGCGGTCGTGAGACCGCGCTTTTTGCATGTACCTAAGAGGCCGAAATCAGCGGCTGTAGTATTCGATGACCTTCTGGACGTCGAAGTCGAGCGGGCACTGATCGGGGCTGGGCAGCGACTCGATGGTCACGCCGAGCTTGTCGAGGTCGAGCTTGAGGCCAGCGGGGACCTCCAGCACTGGGTTGTTCACGCTCAGACGGATGTCTTCGCGGTTGAGGCACTTCTCGCGCAGCTGGAAGGTGTCACCCACCTTGAGGCGCTGGCTGGAAGTCTTGGCGCGCAGGCCGTTGAGCATGACGTTGCCATGCGAGACGAGCTGACGGGCAGCCGGGATGGTGCGGGTCAGGCCGGCGCGCCACACTAGGTTGTCGAGCCGGGCTTCCAGCAGCGACACCATGTTGCGACCGGTGTCACCGGGCATGCTCTTGGCGCGGGCGTAGACCGACTGCAGCTGGCGTTCGCCGAGGCCGAAGTGGTGCTTCAGCTTCTGCTTTTCGCGCAGGCGCAGGCCATACTCCGACAGCTTCGGGAAGCGACGGCTGGCAGCGGCGGCATGGCCGGGCGCCAGGGGACGACGAGCGGCGCTCTTGGTCGTCAGACCAGGCAGCTCACCGCCGAGGCGACGCAGGATGCGGATACGGGGACCACGATATCGAGACACTGGAACTCCTTGAGAAGACGGAACGACACTTCTCCGCCCATGTTGATACAGGGGGGCGGGATGTTGGCTCAAGGAATGGGATTGCAAACCCTTTTCTGGGCCTGTCGCCTTTGCGGCCTGAATCAGGTTGGATCGCTGAGCTGGGTCTGAGCGCCCCAGGATTGGCCATTTTCGCTACATCCTTGTGCTACAAGGGGTTGGATTCATCCAATGCGATGTGTTCAATTCCCAATTGCTGGGCCACATGTGTGCCCAGCTTGTGAATCGCTTTTGACTCGGTGGCGTGATGGCCACAGGCGAAGCAGTGAATGCCGAGTTCGGCGGCCTCGTGCCAGGTTTGCTCGCTGGTTTCGCCGGTGATAAAGGCCTGGCAGCCGGCCGCCGCGGCATCGGCCAGGAGGCTCTGACCGCCGCCGGTGACCACGCCAATGCGTTCAATCCGATCGCTGCCGCCTGGGCAATGGATGACCTCGTGGTCGAACAGGCTTGCGAGTTGGCTGGCGAGGGCGCCAGGCGCGACGGGCTGCGCGAGTTGGGCATGGCAGCCAATTTCGCGGCCCTTGTAGACGGCAAAGGGGCTGCGTTCGCCACAGCCAAGCTGCTTGAGAACCCAGGCGTTGTTGCCGCGTTCGAGGTGCGCGTCGAGCGGAAGGTGGTAGCCAAGCAGGCTGACCCCGCCGGTAATCAAGGAGCGAACGCGGGCCCCGAACATGCCGCGGATGGGTGACGCCCCACCCCACATGATGCCGTGGTGAACGAGCAGGGCCTGGGCGCCTGCGTCAACGGCGGCGGCGATGGTGGCAAGGCTCGCAGTGGTGCCAGTGGCAAGGCGGTTCACCTCGACTGCGGCATCGACCTGGATGCCGTTGGGGCCGTAGTCGGGGAAGCCTTCGGCATCCAGCAACTCGGTGGTCAGGGTTTCAATCGCATCCGGGCTCACACTCATGGCGTGAGGTTCGGGGGCGGAGGGCCGCGCTCAAGGCTTTGCCGGCCTCGGTAACGAAAACATCCCCGTGCCGAGGGCACGGGGATGTCACGCAAAACAGAGATCAGAGTTTGATCAGCTGAGAATCAGACGATGCCTGCGGCTTCTTTGGCCTGCTTCGAGATGCGGAAGGCCAGCTTCTTCTTGGCCTTGATCTTGATCGGCTCGCCGGTCTGGGGGTTGCGGCCGATGCGGGCCTTGGTCTTGCGCAGAACGAGCTTGCCGATGCCGGGCAGGGTGGCGCCAACAGGAGCGTAGTCGATGAGCAGCTTGCCGAGTTCGTCGAGGAACGCAGCGGCCTGCTTCTTGCTGACTTCACCGAGGCCGGCATTCGACACGGCTTCAGCGATGTGAGCCTGCATCTGGCTCTTGGTGTAGCCGCGATCGGTGGGCTTCGGCTTCTTCAGCAGGGCGCTGGCCTTTTTGGCAGCAACCTTCTTGGCGGGGGCTTTCTTTGCGGGCGCCTTTTTGGCGGGCGCTTTTTTGGCAGCGGTCTTTTTGGCAATGGCCATGGAGTCTCCTCGAAGAGAGGTGAAGGGTGATAGGTATGCCCTTATTTACTGACTATTTTCGGCTGTCTACATGGAAAGTGGCAGAATCACCCCATGAATGGCGGGTTTCGTGCCACACTCGGTTTGCTGTTGACTTGGCGCAAACGCTCAGTTGCGGCCACTGAATCACGAAAGTCCTATTATTACTGTGTTTTTCGTGCATTTTACGGATCAGGGCATGGTGACGGCGGCGGGTACGCCTTGCGGGCAAGCAGGTGACGGGCCCTTGTCGCTTGCCTGCTCAGGATGAACTTGCTACGACTAGCCCCAGGAATCGTGCGTCGCGCGCGGCCGATACTTGTACCGGAGGGAGCCTCAGCCATGGCCTACATCGACGAGCTGTTCAAGCGAATGAGTGATATGGGGGCGGCCGACCTCCATATGACCAGCGATCATGTGCCCATGGTGCGCGATTCTGGCGACTTGGTGCCGGTCAACTGGTTCAAAGACGCGCTGTCGAACAAACAGGTCACCCAGATTCTCAAAGAGATTTGCCCCGAGCACAATTGGACCCAATTCGAAGAAACCTGGGACACCGACTTCGCCTATGCGCTCGAAGGTGTGGGCCGTTTCCGCGCCAACTTCTTTATGGATCGCTACGGCCCCGGCGCCGTGTTCCGGCGTATCCCTGAGACGATTTTAACCGTCGAACAGCTGAGCTTGCCCAAGGCTGTGGTCGATATGACCAAGCACCGCAAAGGTTTGGTGCTGGTCACCGGGCCAACCGGCTCGGGCAAGTCGACCACGCTGGCGGCGATGATCGACCACATCAACAGCACGCGCTGTGAGCACATCATCACAATTGAAGACCCGGTCGAATTTGTTCACCCACCCAAAAAGTGCTTGGTCAACCAGCGCGAGATTCACAAGCACACTAAGAGCTTTTCCGCCGCGCTGCGGGCCGCTTTGCGCGAAGACCCAGACATCGTGTTGGTTGGTGAAATGCGCGATCTGGAAACCACGCGCATCGCGATTGAAACCGCTGAAACCGGCCACTTGGTGTTTGGTACCCTGCACACCTCGACCGCGGCCAGCACGGTAGACCGCATCATCAATCAATTCCCGGCTGAAGAGCAGGAGCAGATCCGCTTGATGCTGGCCGGTTCGCTCAAGGGCGTGGTGGCTCAGAACCTACTCAAGAAGAAGGGCGGGGGTCGGTGCGCTGCACTTGAGATCCTGGTCGCCACGCCTGGTGTGTCGGCGATGTTGCGTGAGGGTAAGACCTATCAGATCCCCTCGGCGATGCAGACCGGTGCCAAGTGGGGCATGCAGCTCCTGAACGACTCACTCGAGAAGCTCGTGGTCTCAGACACCGTCGAGCCAGCCGAAGCCCTCGATCGCGCCGCCGATAAGGAAGACATGCTCGAGAGGCTGCGGAAGTTGGGACATACAATTGAGTCGGATATCTGATCTTCAGATTCGAGTGGGACAGCCGGAATAACCCGGGCCGCAGGCCCGAAACTCGCACCTGAGGGCCATAGGCCCTCTCACATATTAAAGTTCTGAAACCGTTTGCGGTGCTTTTCACGGCGTTTGTCGGTAACCGACATGTCTGCCTCAGCAGCGGTTTCGCCGATCCCGATCGCGACCAGGATCTCCTGAACCATTTCTGGTGGGATCCGGTACTCTTCCATCATGTAATGCGTGATGTATTCAATCTCGCATTTTGAGCGATGCAGATCGCGTGCAACCCGTTCGAGGCTTTTGGGGTAGCGGGCCATTGGGGGCTCGTCAGCCGTCCAGCCGTTCGGCTGCCGCGAGAGCGTGCTCGGTGCTGGAATGAATTTGGAACAGGGCCTGGAGGCCGAGAATGTCGAACACCTCTTTGACCACCGGTGAGGGGTCAACCAACAGCAGGCCGCCGCCGTGTTCGCTGACGGTTTGCTGTACGTTGATGAACACGCCAACGCCGGCCGAAGCGATGTAGGTCAGCTCTGAGAGTTCGACTACGAAGATCTTGTTGCCGGCAGCAACCAACTCTTTCATGGCTCGTTCCATCTCAACGAAGGTATGCCCATCAAGGGTGCCGCTGAGGTGGAGGATCACGACCGATCCATCGTTGCGCTGGTGTATGTTCAGGGAGCTCGACATCTGCCGTTCATCATCCCTGGCGGAGGTCGAAGGGTCAAGCGTGATCGTCTGATTGCTGGAGCTGATGAGGATACGGGTTACTCGGCTGGGCTGCGCGCGCATCGCCGCCGGCGCACTCTGGCCTTTTCCCGCAGCGCCTTAGCATCCGCAGCTATGGCCAAGAACGTCCCCATTGAGCACTTCTTTGAACAGATCGAAGGGGCCATCGAAGCCCTGGAGGATGGCGAACTGCCGTTGGAAGACGCCCTTAAGCGCTACGAAGACGGCCTCAAGAGCGTGCGTGAGGCCAAGGTGCTGCTCGACAGTTTCGAGGCCAAGATCGAAGAGCTGCAGGGCAAGTTGGCGGTTGAGCAGCTGTCCTACCTGGATGGTGACAGTGAGGCCGACGAACCGGCGTGATCAATCCGGTTGCAGCCTTGCTGGCAGACCCCGGGGTCCTCGCTACACAACCGTGTATTGCCTGGCATGATGTCACCGCCGTGGAGCGGTGCGGCGGTTTCGCCGTTTTGCCCTGGCGGGCGACGTGGCTTGCGGCGCATGCAGCGGGCCTTGAGGCCGGCGCACAGGCTCCCGCCGAGGCAGACTTTACCCAGGCCGTGGTGCACGCTCGCAAGGAGCGGGCCGGAACCTGGGCCGACTGCGCTGCCGCGTGGCGCTGTTTGCGCCTAGGGGGGCGATTGCTGCTGTGCGGCGATAACGAGATCGGGATTGCCGGCAGCGCCAAGCGGCTTGGGCGCGAACTGAACCAAGACGGGCAGGTGCTGGCAAATCGGCGGCGCGCGCGGGTGGTGGCCTTCGTTAAAGACGCTGGGCCAGGGCCGCAGCTCGCTGCCCCAGCGCCGGTTGAGCGCGCGGGGTGGACGTACACCACGGCACCGGGCGTGTTTGCGGCTGGGTCGGCCGATGCTGGTAGTGAACTGCTGCTGCGCCACTGCGCGGCCTTGCCGACGCCCGAACGCATTTTGGATCTTGGTGCGGGCAGCGGTCTGCTCGCGGTGAGCTTATTGCGGTTGTGGCCCCAGGCTCGGGCGGTGTTGGCCGAGGCCGATGCACTGGCTCTCGCCTGTGCCGATAGCAATGCCCACGCCGCTGGCTGCGCCGAGCGGGCGACCTGCGTGTGGTGGGATGCGGTGTCTGAGCCGAGCCCCGCGCAGGATTGCGATTTGGTGGTGTGCAACCCGCCATGGCATCAGGGCAAGGCGGTCGATTTCGCACCGGCCGAAGGCATGTTCGCTGCTTTGGATGCCGCTTTGCGCCCTGGTGGCCGTGCCCTGGTGGTGGCGAATACCCGGCTGCCTTATGAGCGGCAGCTCGCTGCGCTGGGGGCCTTGGAGATCTTGGCTACCGAGCCGGGCTTTAAGTTGCTGAGACTGACTCGCTAATTCAGTCGGCTGAGTTTCGAGTTTCGAGTTTCGAGTTTCGAGTTTCAAGTTGGACAGCCGAAGCCAGAGCGACGCCGAAAGTCGAGACTGATGACGAATAGCCGGCTGAGGCCAGCACGCCAAAACTCGAAACTCCCCAATCGAAACTCTTACTCAGCCTTCCCCAGCGCAGCCAATTCTTCAGGGCTTGCCTCCCGACATTCGCCGGGCGCGAGGTCGGCCGGGAGATCAAGCTGCCCGATGCGATCACGATGCAATTCCATCACGTCGCCACCGAGTGCGGCGATCATCCGGCGCACTTGGTGATAGCGGCCTTCGGTTAAAACCAGGGTCGCCCGGTTGAGGTCGTCGGCGCGCTCGTGCAGGGTGAGTTCAGCCGGCACGGTGGGGCGCTCGTCGTCATCGAGCAGCAGGCCTTCGGCGCAGCGCGCTACAGCGTTATCGGCCAACATGCCGCGATAGCCGATTCGGTAGCGCTTGGGCAGCTTCTTCTTGGGATTGATCAGGCGATGAATCAACCCGCCGTCGGTGGTGAGCAGAAGCAGGCCAGAGGTGGCGCGATCGAGTCGGCCAGCCGGATCAACAACGCGGCGCCAGAGCTCCGGCAGCAGATCGAATACCAGGGGACCTTCCTCGGCACTGCGGCTGCACGCATAGCCCAGCGGCTTGTGCAGCAGGCAGTGCAGCACCGCCGGGGGCACCATCACTGGCTCGCCGTGGCAGGTGATGGTTTGGTCGCGGCTGACCTGAGCCGGAGACTGTCTGCACACCGCGCCATCAACCGTGACCTTCCCCTTACGGATCAGGTGCTTGACCTCGTTGCGGGTGCCGAGGCCGGCGTGAGACAGAAAAGCATCAAGGCGCATGGTCACTTTGGTCAGCCTTTCCAGGCACGCAGGCGTAGCAGCAGCAATACGCCGAGGAGTTCGAGCCGGCCCAGCAGCATCAGGCCAATGCAGATGATTTTGGCCGGATCGGAGAGGCCAGCCCAATTGTTGGCTGGCCCCACCGAGCCGAGTCCTGGGCCGATGTTTGACAAGCAGCTCAGCGAAGCGGTGGTGGCGGTGGCGAGATCGCTGCCGAGGGCGGCCAGCAGCAGGGCGCCAATCGCCCATGACAGGAAGAACAAGAAGATGAATGTGCCAACCTGGAGTACCAAGGGCTCCTTGAGTTGATGACCACCGAGGCGAATGGGCGTGACCCGAGCAGGCTCCACGTAGCGTCGCAGTTCGCGCCGTGCGGCGCGCCACGCCACCAAGAAGCGCACCAGTTTGACGCCGCCGGCGGTGGAGCCAGCGCAGCCGCCGCCAATCATCAAGAACACCAAGATCAGCTGGGCCGCGGCAGGCCAGTCGGCCCAGGAACCAGGCATGGTGTCGTAACCGCTGCCGTAGCCGGTGGTGGTGGTGATCGAAACGGCTTGGAACAGCGAGTCGCGCACCAGGTCATGCCACGAGGTGTAGGCTGGCGCGCCCGCTGCGAGCATGATGCACAGGGCGATGGTCGCGCCGATGATCAGGGCTAGGTAGAGGCGGAATTCGCTCGACCGCCACAGCCGGTCTACCTTGCCACGGGTGGCGTGGAGCAGCAGGCCGAAGTTGCTGCCGGCCACCAGCATGCCGCCAATCAGAATCCATTCGGCCGCGGCTGAGCTGAGGCCTTCAACGCTGTCGTCGTAGGTTGAGAAGCCACCCGTGGAGACGCAGGTCATGGCGTGGCATAGTGCGTCAAAGCCGCCCACGCCAGACGCCACCAAGCCGAGGAAGACGATCAGGGTGAGGCCCATGTAGAAGCGATACAAGATGAAGGCGGTGTCGCGGATGCGCGGCGCGATGCGGTCGGTATCGATGCCGGGCACTTCGGCGCGGAAGGCCTTGAAGCCGCCGCCGCCGATCAAAAGCGGGAGCAGGGCGAGGCTGATGACCACGATGCCGATGCCGCCGATCCACTGGGTCTGCGAGCGCCACAACAACACGCCGGGCGTGAGTTGTTCGATTGGGCGATCGCCACCAAAGATCGATGAGCCGGTGGTGGTAAAGCCTGACATGGCTTCAAACCAACCGTCAATCGGGGTGCTGCCGGGCGCGGGTAGCCACAGCCCGATGCCAGCCAAAACGCTGCCGACAAGCCAAACCAGCGTGGTGACGGCAACGCCCTCGAGCAGGCCCATGTCATTGCTGGATGCGCCGCGGCCAATCGCCAGCAAGCCGCCGCCCACGGCGATAATCGTGCCCGACATCACCAGCCACGGCCAGATCGGGTTGCCAGTAATGCCGTCGGCAGCCAGCGGGCCAAGCCCGCCGAGTCCAAGAAACAGCAGCAGCGCGCCGAGTGATTTGGCAACAATCCGGAAGCGCATCAGGCGGCGCTCCGGCCTGCGCGCATCGTGTCACCGGGGGCCAGAATCACCGGAACAGCCCTGCCACGTGGCGGCTGCCGCGGTGGTCGGTGAATACCAATACGCGATCGCCAGCGGCGATGGTGAAGTCACCACCCGGGATATGCAGCTCGCTGTCGCGCAACTCGGCCGCGATCAACAGACCGGCCGGCAGGCGCTGAT
>JAQIBG010000486.1 GCA_027859175.1 Planctomycetota bacterium
GTTGAGGGTTTGAGTGAGTGGTGGAGTTCCTGCGACCTAGGCGCCGCTAGGCGTGGACCAGGGCCGGTCTGTGATGCCGGTCCTGGGTCCTGGGACGCCTGCATGCAGGCTTAGACGCGGGGCGGGCGGCCCCGATACCCCGCCCAGGTAAAAGTCGGTGCCGGGTTCGACTGGCTGTTCCCATGACCCAAGCGCCGCCAGGCGCGTACTAGGACCCAGGACCTCCACAGCACTTGCATGGATCGTATATCATATATGATCCATGCAGACCGGAGGAGAGCCATGTCCAGCGTGCCCCAGCAGATTCTTGATGCCCTGACCCGCGTGGAGATGCCCAAGGTGGTGCGGGCTGAGCTGCCGGCGGATACCATGGAAGTGGCCGGCACGGCGTTGCCGGTGTATCGCTGTGGGGCTTTGGTGGTGGGTTCGGGCGCGGCTGGCCTGCGCGCGGCGGTGGAAGCCAAGCGCCTCGGTGAAGACGTGCTGATCATCACAATGAGCCCGTTTGGCGGCACCTCGGCCTGCTCGGGCTCGGATAAGCAGACCCTGCACACCGCTGGCACCGGCCGCCATGGCGACGACTTCGTGAAGCTGGCGGCCGACATCGGCAGCGGCGGCTGCATGGATCAAGACACCGCCTACATCGAAGCGGTGGGTTCGATCAATGCGCTGGCCGGCCTGCAATACCTTGGCCTGCCCCTGCCGCAGGATCGCTTCGGCGCCGTGCTGCGCTACCAAACCGATCACGACGACGTGGGCCGCGCCACCAGCTGCGGCCCCCGCACCTCGCGCCTGATGTGCAAGGTGCTGGCCGAAGAGGCGCTGCGCCTGCAGATCCCCTTCCTGCCCAAGTGCGAGGCGGTCAAAATATTGCAGCACGATGGCCGTTGTGTGGGCGTGGTGGCGATCGACCAAAATCGCCGCGATGAGCCCGGTCATGGCCTGTGCGTGATCTTGGCCGGCGCGGTGGTGCTCGCCACCGGCGGGCCAGGCGAGTTGTATCGCGACAGCGTCTACCCGAAGCATTGCTATGGCTCCCTCGGCATGGCGATCGAAGCCGGCCTCGCCGTCACCAATCTGACCGAAAGCCAGTTTGGCATCGGCACCCGGCGCACCGAGTTTCCGTGGAATCTGTCGGGCACCTACGTTCAGGTGCTGCCGTACATCTACTCGGTCGATGCCGACGGCACCGAACATAATTTCCTGGCCGATTATTATCGCACCACACGTGAACTGGTCAGCAATGTATTCCGCAAAGGCTACCAGTGGCCGTTCCACGCCCAGCGCATGGTTGACTTCGGCTCCAGCTTGGTGGACTTGGCGATTCAGCGCGAGAGCGCAGCCGGCCGCACCGTATACATGGATTTCTTGCGCAATCCCGAGCCCGGTGCCAACGGCGCCGCGTTCTCGCTCGAAGACCTCGACGACGACGTGCGCGAGTACCTGGTCAACAACGAAGCCTTGCACGAGCTCCCGATCGCTCGTCTTGAGCGCATGAACCCGCTGGCAATCGAACTCTACAAAATGCACGGCACCGACCTGCGCAGCCAGCCCCTGCCATTTAATGTGTCAAACCAGCACATGAATGGCGGCGTGGCGGTTGACAGTTGGTTCCACTCCAGCCTACCGGGCTGCTATGCCGTTGGCGAAGTATGCGGCAGCCATGGCGTGACCCGCCCGGGTGGTGCGGCGCTCAATGCCGGCCAAGTGGGCGGCGTGCGCTGCGCGCGCCACCTGCATGAAGCGGGCTGCGCCACCAGCAGCGTCAGCGCCGATACGCTGCGCGAGCAAGTAGCCGCGAGCCTCAATGTGGCCACCACGGCCCTGGCCGCCGACACGGGCCTCCAGGTCAGCGCGGTGCGCGATGCCATCCAAGCGCGCATGAGTGATCAAGCCGGCTTCATCTGCGAACGCGATGCGGTAGCCCCGGCGCTGGCAGAGGCCCAGAGTCTACGCGATCAAGCACTCACCACCGGCTTCGCGATCGGCCGCCCGAGCCAGGTAGCCGACATCTTCCGCTGGCGCCATCTCGCCTTGGCCTCCGAGGCCGTGCTCACCGCGCTCGATCACTACATCCGCAGCGGCGGCGGCAGTCGCGGCGCGCGCGCTTTGGTGGCAGCCGACGGCGCCCTCAGCGTGGACACCCGCCATGGTGCCATCGAGGGCTTCCGTATCGTGCCCGAGAACCCCGCCCACCAGCAGCACAAGATCACCCTGCGCTGGAACGGCAGCGACTTCGCCCTGAGCGAAGAGCCGATCCGCCAACGCGAAGACCTGAACAACATCTTCTTCGAGAAGCACTGGCCGGCCTACCTGACCGGCGCGATCTACCGCGACGGCTTCAAGCACAACTGATACAAGGACTACGCGATCTGCCAGATCCCGTAGCCATAGGGCTCCAGCTGTAAGGCGCCATCAACGCCGCTGGCACCAGCAACGAGCAGGGCGTCACCCAGGGCCACCGGCAGGTCGCGCGTGACCGCCTGCGCACTCGGGTTGATCGCCACCAGATAGGCCGCATCGGCGAGGGCGCGACGGTAGACGAGGGGATAGGCCGGCATGCCGTCCATCAGCGGCTCGAAACTCCCCTCGCTGCCGAGGGCCGGATGCTCGCGGCGCAAGCGCAGCAGACCTCGAATGAAGTGCAGCAAGGAATCAGGATCGGCCTCGGCCGCCGCCACCGTGGGCCGCTCGGGGTCGTCATCGAGCGGCAGGTAGCACTGCTCAGCCGGCGCGGTCGAGAAACCGGCGTTGCCGCTGGCGTCCCACTGCATCGGCGTGCGCGTGCCCGCGCGCTCGCCGTCGGGTGCCCCGGCATTGGGTGCGACAACCCCCATCAGGGTGCTGCCCTCCTTGGCCGGGGTGCCGGTCACGAAGCGCATACCGATTTCGTCACCATAATACACGGTCGGCGGGCCAGCCTGGGTAGCGAGGAATACCCAGGCTGGGCGCAGGCCAGCCCATCCGCGCGGACCACAGCGCAAACGCTGAAAATCATGGTTGGCGCTCGGCAAGGACACGAAGCCACGCCCAGCGATGGCCGTCAATTGTTTGTGATATTCACCGAGAAACAGCGCCGGATCGCCGGCGCCGTCGTCGGCGAAATAGCACGGGCCTTCCTTGGCCGGCAAGGTGCCGGTGCCATTGAAGAACAGCGAGGGGTAGCCCGGCGCGTGGAAGTGCATCATGAAGTCGAGATGGAAACCAGCCGGCACCGAGTCGGCCGGATCGCTCCATTCGGCCACTAAAATACCCTCGGGGTACGCAGCCTCAAACCAGGCGCGCAGATCTTGCCACAGCCGGATGGTTTCGCACTTACCCGGATCTTCTTTGACCAGAGACGCGGCCATGTCGACTCGGAAGCCAGCGACGCCACGGTCCATCCAGTAGGCAATAATATCGCGCAAGGCCTGGCGGTTGGCCTGCGGACCGGGCGCGTCGATCGGGTCTTGCCACGCCTCGGTGGGTTCGACGTAGCCGAAATTCAACGCGGGTTGGTACCAAAAGAAGTTGGAGATGAAGTCGCCCTGTTGCGGCCCGCGCGCGCGATCGAAATCGGGCTTCGGCCAGATGTAGCGCTGGCCGGCCGGGCCGGTGGGGTCAGCCGCGGCGGCGACAAACCAGGGGTTGTCCATGCTGGTATGCCCCGCCACCAGATCGAGCACCACATGCATATCGCGCGCCCGCGCGGCAGCGCACAGCGCGTCCATGTCGGCATTGCTGCCGTAGCGCGGGGCGATCTGGAAGAAGTCGCGCACGTCGTAGCCAGCATCACCGAACGGCGAGTCGAAGCAGGGGTTGAGCCACAGGGTGGTGACGCCGAGTGACTGCAGGTAGTCAAGGCGCTGGATGATGCCCTGGAGGTCGCCAATGCCGTCGCCATTGCTGTCTTGAAACGACTGCGGGTAGATCTGATAGATAACGGCGTCGGCCAACCACGCTGGGCTCATAGGTGCTGTTCCTTACAGGCTGCTGTGAGACAGGACTGAGAGTCCTAAAGCGCTTTGGAACCAAGCAATCCCCGATCCGAACAGCCAGCCGCAGCCATGCCTGCACGGCATGTCGAAAGCTCACGGTTGATATGGGTTTATTTTGACCTATACGGATGGGTCCATGCCGCCTGTCATCAGCCATCCGCCCCGCCCAGCGCCACCGGTGCTCGAAGGCCAGCACCTCGCCGCCGCGCAGGCGGCCGAGGCTCGGCGTGGTCTAACGCCCGCGCAAGCGCATGCCATCGGCGCCGCCGTGCGC
>JAQIBG010000051.1 GCA_027859175.1 Planctomycetota bacterium
GCTGTCTGAAAGATGAATGGCAATAGATGGTCGTCCCACAGTGCCCATAGCGTCTCCTTGCAAAAGAAGACGCCAGGGGCCTCTAGCTCTTACAGTTATTTATGGGACATAGCACTAGCAAACCCGTCGCGTTGAGCGCATAGGCGCCCGCAAATCCCACACCGAGATACACCGGATCATTGAAAGCAACCGCCGCGCCGATTCCCGCAATCACTCCCAGGCTCTGGACTCCCGGCCGCAGAGCCGCCCCAAGCGGCCGACCATGCTGCACTGCAACTACCGCCAAGACCGCAGTGACCACGAAGGGCACGGCACCAAAGGCGATCGCGAACATGAAGCGCACTGCCAGGTCCCGGGCCTCAACACCGATCCCGGGCGCAAGCAGCCGCACCAGCCAATCGCCCGCCACCACCAGGAGCACCGCGATCAGTACAGCCACCAGGCTCCAAACGATAAGCCCCATCCAGAGCGAGATCGGAGCCAAGCGACTGCCGCAGCGACGGTGGCGGGCGTAGACCGGTATAAAGGCCCCCTGCAGCAACTCGCCAACCGCCAAGCTCACCGGCACCAGCAAAGCGTTGAGGCACACGAGGAATGCGCCGACGACTGCGCCCTGGCCCCAGACCGCGGCCATCAACATCTCGCGCACAGCGCCAAGCACCTTCGCGCCGAGGGCACCGATGCTGATAACAGAAAAGGCCCGACGCGGACCTGCCGGATTCACGGTGCAATCCACGCGGCTGCGTCGGGCTCACGCCCTGGCAACCACGGGCCCGTCTGCTGGAACGCATCCCAGGCAGACGGCACCAGATGCTCCAGGCGTTGCCTGAAGCATGCTTCCGAGAACGTCTCGGCCCGGTTACGACAAACCTCTGCTGAAAATTCTGACGACTCAAAACGCTCAATGCCGGAGCGAAAAGAATCTACCGACTGGCTCTCGACCAGGACCCCGGTCTCACCATCAACCACGGTCTCGCCTGCGCCACCGCGCGCGTAGGCGACCACCGGCGCCCCTGCAGCCATCGCCTCAACGGGGACGATTCCGAAATCCTCTTCTGATGCGAACAGGAAAGCTCGACAACGCTCGAGATGATCTTGCACCGTCGCATCATCTACGTTACCGAGAAACGTAACCGTCGGGCCTACGGCCGCTTCAACCCGGGCACGATCTGGGCCATTGCCGATGATAACAAGCTTACGCCCCATCTCACTGCACACCCGCGCCAGCAGGTCGACGCGCTTGTACGGCACGAGACGCGACACGGTGCAGTAGAAGTCTTCGCGCGGGCGATCAGCGCGGAAGCGATCAACCTGGACTGGTGGATGAAGCACCGCCGCAGGACGCCGGTAAACCTTACGAATGCGCCGCGCCACCGTCTCACTGTTGGCGAGAAACAGATCGACCCGGTCGGCGGCGAGGCGGTCCCACTGACGCAGGCGCGAGAGCGTCCACTTGGCCAGCAGACCGCGTATGCCACGGTTTAGTCCCGAACCCTCCAGATAGTCATGGTAGAGCTCCCAGGCGTAGCGCATCGGGCTGTGCACATAGCTGATGTGGAGTTGGCGGCTTGAGGTCAGTACGCCCTTGGCACAGGCGTGATGCGAACTGATGACCACCTCGGCCGCGCGTAAATCGTACTGCTCGACAGCAAAGGGCATCAAGCCCAGAAAGGTTCGGAAGCGTTTGCGCAGAAAGCGACTGCGATCGAAAAAGGATAGACGCTTATCAACCCCGGCTATCGGAGAATCACGATACTCGTCGGGAAAATAGACCAGAGCATGCAGCGCCTCCACTGGCAGCGCGCGCAGCATGGCCTCGACAACCTGCTCGCTGCCAGCCCGTTCGGCCAGCCACTCGTGCACTAGGTGGATTGTTGGCATATCGCCCATGGGTGCTGATGGTCGCCGCTGCCACCCAGGAGTCTAGCCCCGGCCTCTTGCGGGCGGTTTACCGTCGAAGACCCTTACCCCATGGCCGCACGCATCCTAATCACTGGCGGGGCTGGCTTTATCGGCTCCAATTTCACGCGCAGGCACCATGAACCCGCCGTGATAATCGACACCGTGGGCATGGCTCCCATGCACACGAAAACCGATGGAACCAGCACCGCGACGCTTGTGACAGGCTCCATCACTGACAGGAAGCTGCTCACAGCCCTGTTTGCCGAGCACGACTTCAACACCGTGGTCCACTTTGCGGCTGAAACCCACGTGGACCGGTCAATTGATAGCCCGATGGATTTTGTGGAAGCCAACATCACCGGTACGGCCTGCCTGCTCGAGGCGGCGCGGGCGGCCTGGGGTGATCGGCAAGACGTACGCTTTCACCATGTGTCGACCGATGAGGTGTATGGCAGCCTGGGGGCGAGTGGGCAGTTTACTGAAGACAGCCCCTATGCGCCGCGCAACCCCTACAGTGCGAGCAAGGCGGCGAGCGATCACCTGGTGCGGGCCTGGCATGAGACCTACGGCTTGCCGGTTACGATTTCCAACTGCGCCAACAATTATGGGCCGTACCAGTTTCCCGAGAAACTGATCCCGCTCACCATCATGCGTGCGCTGCGGCATGAGAGCGTGCCGGTGTACGGCACCGGAGCGCAGGTGCGGGACTGGCTCCATGTAGATGATCACTGCCGGGCGATTGCGTTGATTGTGCAGCGTGGCGTGAACGGACGGACGTATCACATCGGCGCGGGCGATGAGCGCCGCAACATCGACGTGGTTAGGGCGGTTTGTGATTGTTTAGAGGAATTGCGGCCGAGTGGGCTCGACGGTGGCTATCGCGGCTTGATTTACTTAGTTGAAGATCGGCCGGGGCATGATTTCCGGTATGCGATGGATGCGACGCGCATTCGAGACGAGCTGGGCTGGGTGCCCGAGGTGGGGTTTGATGAGGGGTTACGGCAGACCGTGCGGTGGTATGTGGAGCATCCCGAGTGGGTGGCGGCGACTCGCGAACGGTATGATGGGCGGCGATTGGGGATGTTGGGCAAGCGCGAGAGGTGATTTGTTATGGAGAGCATGGCGCGTGGTGGATGGTTGGCACGCAGCACCTGGCACTCGAGACCTGTAGTCCAACACCATAAGCCATCAC
>JAQIBG010000112.1 GCA_027859175.1 Planctomycetota bacterium
GGCTTGGGGGTGGCTGACTTTCTTGATCCCACAGGGCTGGCTGAATATTTGCACCCCACAGGGCCGAGTGCTTTCCTCGCTCCGGCAGAGCGTTTTGAGGATGACCAGTGGTGTTGTCACCGCTCATCTAAATTTGACCCACTAGCGCTCATCGAGAATTTACCCACCTGTCCATGTTGACCTGGGTCAATCCCCTGGTTGCCCACTCTCAACGCTTATTAGGCAAGTCTGGTTTCTCGCTTAGATGCCGCTGGCGCCAACGTCTGCATCTACTTCATTTGATCTCAATCCACGCGGCGCTGGTGGGATGTCCAGGAGACCTGCGGCGCTGGCATCAGAACAGGCAGAGTCCCACGCTTCCTTCCAATTGGAAATAGTGCCCTCAGATTCCTCGAGATAGCGTTCAAGGTCGGCGCGCATTCTGCGAATCACTGATGGTTTGAGTCGATGCTCGTGGGCCGCGATCTTCTTTGTGTCATCGACGGCCCGCTGAATTATGCGGTCGTAGATCTCATCGGTGAGATCGCTGAAGTGCTCAAGGTAGGCTCGATGGGCGTCGATGGCGTCTTCTCCCAGGCGCTCTCGTTGGATAACCACTAGGTCTGCGAGTTTGCCACGGCGTCCAAGGACGACGAGTCGGTAGCCGCCTGTGCCGGTCGTTCGCACCAGGCGAATGGTGGTCGTATCTAGGGTCGCTTGATGAAGGGTGTGCACGCGCCGATAAACCTCGCGCCAATCATATAGGTCAGGTGCCGGTGTTCAATTTGCATTGCTGTGACCGCTCATCGAGAATTGACCAGCCGGTCTGTCTCGACCTGGGTCAATCCCTCCCATGCCGGCTGAGTTGCTTGAGCCGGGCATTCTTCGCGATGCCGTCCGCCGTGTCGACCTTGATGCTCAGGCGCGAGAGGAGGAGGATGGCTGGCAACATGCCATGTGCTCGCTTGCCTGCGAGTTGGGCCAATGATGGAAGTTGCGAATGCTTTGGTAGAGCCGTTGAGTGACGTCGAATAGTATTTATTGATATTTCGAGAATGGTGATTTGCGGACGCGGGCCAATTGTCGGATCTGACGCAGTACGGGCAGCCCCGGTCCCCACCCATTCGATGGGCGAGTGGGGACCGGCGTAGTCGCAGCAACCCGGATCGGTGCGCTCAGCGGAGCGGACGGTCCCCGTCCATGTCGAGGCCCTCATCATCATCATCTTCGTCGTCGTCCTCATCTTGGTCGAGGTCGTCCTCGTCCTCGGTCCACGAGGCTTCCAGGTCGAGAACCTGGTCCTCCTCGAACATGTTAACCGAGAACTCGTCGCTGCGGTAGTAGCGGAGTTGCTCCTCGTTGACGATGACGGATAGTTCTTCGACCGAAATGCCCAAGCGCGTGAGGGTCCAGGCCTGCGAAACTAATTTTATGGCGTTCATGTCGACTCCTATGGTGTAGGTGGTTTAAGATCGCGACATTATACCAGTACCTGCAACGTAAGTCTCTAATGAGTATGGAATTATCGTGAGTATGTTGGGCTCCGGGCGAGAGGATTTGGTATTGTACCAAATCCGATGGCCGTAAGTCAACTGGTCAAAAGTCGTTCGGGACTTTTGACCAGTTGGCCTCGACGTAAGTCGTTGCCATAGCATTGGCTGATATCAGCCAAAAGTATGATGCGGCTTAGGGATGCAGGCTGCATTCAGGATCCGCATGTTTGCGATGTGGGGTCAAGGATATCAGTCCTTGTCGTCAAAGGAGACCCCGGCACGTGACAGCATGCCGTGACGGTGTCTCAGTCGACACATGTGCACACGCGCAGGGACCGTAACCTATGTTTTCACAAGGAGATGCGCGATCACGTCCGTATCTGGCCCTTTTTGCTCTCACGCTAACGTCTGATTTGGCAGCCACTTGGAGGCCGATGGGGTGAGCAATGGTTGTGGGTCTGATGAACTGACATTGGCCTCGCGTGCTGACCGGTGGGGCGTGATGGTGGCTCAACGATGTCACATGAGGAAGCAATGATGCCAAACAGAACGCACATGAGTCACCATGGTCAGGATGACGAAGACGAGGAGGATGCGGACCTCGTTCTGGAGGCCTTGCCGGTTGAGCAGCCGCTGTCTCCAGCCGCGCTGAGCGTACCGTCGCTCATGCGCGCCGTGGTGCAGCTACGTGATAAGGCCGAGCAGGTCGGTGATGAACAGCGCGCACTCGCGGCAGCCCGCCTGCTTGCCTGTTTGCGCTGCGGACCGATCGACGCCGTTGCAGATACGCTGACCGAGTACTTCCTCGCCATCATTGAGACCGAGTAGGGGGTCTAGCCATGAGGTCGGAATTGACGAAGCGAGCACGCGAACTCTTGCGAGCGCATCAAGAACGTGTTGAGACGTTAATCGCGGGTGCAGTTGCCTACGCCCTGGGCGCTCGATTCGTTTTGGGCTTTCGTGACCCAGGATGCGACCGCGTGCTCGTTGCCCGAGCGCGCGACCGAGGCCTGTCATGGGTCATCGCCATGAATTCCCCTGAGCCGGATGAGCTCAACCGGGCTGTCCAGCTATCTGCGATTGAGGGACTCGAGTTGCGTATTTGGGTGCCGCACAGGCGACGAAGTTTTCATAAATATATCATCGCCGGCGATGGTCAGGCCTACCGAATCGACAGCTTCCTGCGTGCGCGCAGGCGCCATGGTCGGATGACGGCCGCCATTGCCGAGCGCTTGATTTGTCCGGTGAGCCATCGGGCCTTCTTCCGGTACAGTGACAGTCTCCGCGCTCGATCGCGGGCAGTCGATCCTGACGAGGTGGCCCAGTGGCATGACATTTTGCAAGAATGGGAGCGTGCCGCCGCAGAGCGGCGGGCAATGGGCCTCGATGATGATGATTACTTTACCTGACGGCACGTGGACTCTCACCTCCGCGTTCATTCCCGGCTGATTGCCGTGCGCACGAGTGGGGGTGGCAATACAACGGAATTGGGCCGTTCCGGATGGTCCCAGCGTTCGCTCCCATCGTCGGTACGCTCCGCCAAGGTGTACCCTTGGCGGCGCAGAACAGCGCGCTGATCGATGACGAGACCTTTGCGGAAAGCCTGCCCTTGGGCATGCGCGAGCGCGGTGTACGCCGCTGGGTCGTCGACCCACTCCGTGGAAAGGTCTTCGTTGGCGTCGACGCTGATCTGCACCGCTGCGGAGCGGAGCATTCCGCGGAGATCCCGCTGGTTCGCCTGGGCAGTCAGGACGCTCAGTGGCAGGAACAGCCTGATCGATCCGTCATCGGCGGCGGCACGCTGCCACGCGCCATTGTCGTCTTGTCCAAACAGCCGTGCCAGCCAGGACCAGACATCGATCGTAGTGAGTTGCTCGCGGGCATGGCGCTGTCGCTGCGTGAGCGTTTCGGATCGCTCGGCAAAAGCCGCCTGGGACAACTCGCCGATGGCCAGTTGGTCGACGAGTTGTCCGACAAGGGCATCGTGTTGCTCAAGGGTGTGTCGCGCATGGGTGTGGACGGCGGTCCAGCTCTCGCCCGCTCGTTTGGCGCCGCTCTGCCAGACCTCATGAAGGCGGTGGCCGAGTTGGTCCAAATGTAGAACAAGGCGGACCAGGGTCGCCTGCTCCACACCGTCTGCGGGAATCAGCGGGAGTGCACAGCGGCCGCCCGTGCGGAAACGGGATAGGCAGCCGTAGTGGGGCAGGCCCTTGGCCGTGACGACCGTCATGCCGGCCCCACACACGCCGCAGCGCATGATGCCGCCAAGGAGTGATCGGGCCTGTCCGTCGTTACCGCCCTGGGCGCGCGCTTCGGCTCGTTGCTTACGCTGGGATTGGACGCTCAGGAAGGTGGTCTCGTCAACGAGAGCCTCGTGATTGTTATGCCGGATGATGGCTTGGCTGCCGATGCGGGTCGACAGTGTGCCGGTGTAGATGGGGTTCGCGAGGATGCCCTGGATACGTCCGCGGTTGAGCGCGCTGCGATGCGCTGGATGGCGCAGCGCCATGCGCGTGGCGAGGACTTGAGGACCGATATTTTCTTGAGCGGCGAGGGCAAAGAGTTCGCGCACCAATGGGCCACGCTCGGGATGAATGCGCAGTGTGTTGTCCACAATTCTGTAGCCGAAGGGCGTGCGAGATGGCGGCAGGCCGGATTCCACACGAGCCCGCTTGCCGGGCATGATGCGACCTCTGATGCGCTTACGTTCGTCCTCAGCAATCCAGGCCAGCATATGGGCAATGAGACGGTTACTGCCCGCAGTGCCGTGCAGACCGTCGTCAATGGCGACCAGTGAGACGCCCTGGTCATCCCAGGTCTCGAGGATGTCGGCGACATCGCGTAGGTTGCGGCTGAGGCGATCGAGTTTGACGACGATCACCCGCGTGATGTCCTCCGTCTGGAGGCGCTGCTGAAGTGCGCGGTAGCTGCTGCGGTCGAGGTCCTTGCCGGATTCCCCTTCGCTGCGGATGATGTCAACCAGGGTCAGGCCATGGCGTTTGGCCCAACTTGTTATGGTCGCGCTCTGCGTCTCCAGACTGTAGCCGTCGATTTGGTCAGTGGTGCTGACGCGGACGTAGCCGATCGCTCGATCTGTGCTGCGATTCATGGGGCACCCACGTCGTTGGGGTCAGCAAAGCCGAGATTCTTGAGCGCACGGTCATCGATGACCGCCGCCGCGAGCAAGGTAGTGAGGGCTTCGCGCTGTTCGGCGACGGTCAGGCCAGGCCACAGCTGGGGATCAGCGCGGACTTGTGCTGCAGCGCCCGGTGCATGTGGCGCGGGAGCTGGGGCGGCATGCTGTCGACGCTCGAGGTCGGCCAGGGTGGTCTCGCTGGCGGTGAGCCGTGCCTGCAGCACCGCAACCACCCCTTCAGGTGCGAGCGCTGTAGCGGCACGCAGGCGCTCGATCTCGGCCGTGAATTGTGCGATGACGTGTAGCAGGGCGGACGAGTGGGTGCCCGCGGGAGCAGCAGCGTGTGGCTGCGCGGTCCGCGACAGATGTACCTGGACGCGCGCTATCACGATGGGATCGATCTCGTCCACGAGGACCGGGGGCTGCGAGCAGGCCACTTTCCCGTGGGTTTTGTGTCGTTCGCATTCATACACGGCCGCCTTATAGCGCTTGGTGCGGCTGCCGCGCGTTTGCAGTCGCGCGTAAACCTTGCTGCCACACTGCCCGCAACGAGTAATGACGGGTGGCAGGATACCATGAACGGGTCGGAGGGTTGCGGCATTGCGCAAGGCGACCGTCAGTTTGGTGCGGGGCTTGTGCTCAGCAGCCTTCGGGGCCTGCCCGGCGCGCGGGGCCCGTTGATCGAGCATGCATTGGACCCGGTCGAACAGGGCGGGGTCGACGATGGCGGGGTGGTGGTCGGCGATTTCCACGCACGTTCCGTATTGTTCCTGCATCGATCGCGGAACCTGCCACCGATGCTCTCCGAGGTAGAAACGGTTGCGGAGCATGTGGCGAATGCGATCAACGGTCAGTTCTTTGCCGGCATGATCGGTGATCTGTCGCCGCGTCAGCTCCCCTGTGACCGAGCGGATCGAATTGCCCTGCTCGACGTGCTGGAACACCTCCATGACTACGGCAGCGCGCTCGCTATCGACGACGAAAGACTCTCGGTCGATGCGGACATAGCCGAATGGCGTGTGACCGCCGCGAACGCCACTGGCCGTTGCGGCGGTCAGGTTAGGGATGATCCGGCTACGGATCTGATGCCATTCATGCTCAGCCAGGATCTGGTGAAGTTGACGGATATCGAGCCCGGGGGCGGCTTGGTCTGGGCCCAGATCGATGCTCAGGGGCTCCAGCGTGATGAGTGCTGCTCCGGTGTCGGTGATCGCCGCGCTGATATCCTGGTTGTCGGTGATCCGACGGCCAAGCCGGTCCTCACGCCACACGATGACGGCCCCATACTGGCCGCTCTGAAGACAACGAATCAGACTAAGCAGTCCACGTCGGTTCTGGACGGAGTGGCCACTGCGACCGGGGTCTTCAAAGACCTGCTGAAGGGGCAGGGACCGCTGGGCGCAGAAGGCCGCAATGGCCTCCCGCTGGCTGCCGAGCGACCAGCCTTTGGCCTGCTCACCCGAGGAGACGCGGATGTATCCGAGTACGTACGTTGATTGAAGACGATCCAGGTTCACGTGACTCATGATCTCCCATCCAGGCAGGATCACAATGCCGCATCTATCTTCCAGCGACCTCTCGCGTGTGAGGCGAGCGCTCTAGCCAACTGAGCTAAAAGCCCCTATGGGGGCGCGGAATATGGCGAAAGCGTGGGCTGAGTCAAGGTGGTTTACGCAAATTGTATAG
>JAQIBG010000120.1 GCA_027859175.1 Planctomycetota bacterium
TCGCTGAACCGTGTGGTGCTTTTACCGCCGCCTAAAATCGCTGATACCACGGGTTGCGACACGCCGCTGAGACGAGCAATCTGGGTCACGGTGATGGGGCGTTGTTTAGCCATGAGCGTTATGACGGTAGCGACGGGCAGCTGGGTGGGCAAGGCCTCGACGTTGCATCTGATGCTTGCGTCAGGGGTTACGATAGCACTGCGACGAGGCGGATAGGGTGGCCGGAGTTGGGCTGAATGGGGCAATACAGTTGCGGTTTGGCTTGCATGGTTGCGTCAAGAGATTATACATAGAATCATGCGCAAGTCCGGATTCACTTTGATCGAACTGTTGGTGGTGATCAGCATCATTGCCATCCTCGCCAGCCTGCTGCTGCCAGCGATCAATATGGCGCGCGAGTCTGCCCGTACGATGAGTTGCGCGAGCCAGTTGCGCCAGATTGGTTTGGCCGCCATAGTTTACGCTGACGATTGTAATGGGTGGTTGGCCCACGCTGAAGTGCGCCTGCCGTGGTCGACAGAGGCTTTTGGCGTCAATCGCCTGTCGCGGTATTTCAGTGACGAGCAGATCGGGCAGTACTTGGATGCTGCCGAAACCGATGACCAGAACCTGCAAACTGACCGCACGATCTTGCGGTGCCCAAGCGACAATCGTGGCAAGGCCTATGGTAATTATACCGTCAGCTACGGTTGGAATGTTCGGGTTGGCGGTGCGATTAGTGGCGCCACCGATTGGACCAGTTCCACCAAGGGGCCGTGCAACCTCGCGCAGTTGCGCTATCACACTCAGATGGTGCTGCTGGTTGATGCGATTACCGATCGGTTTTTTGCCGGCGGTTCCATGGCGAGCGATGAGGGGGTGGTGGCTGACCCCTGGTCGTGTCCAGGCGGTGGATTTGCCTGGGCGCGGCGTCATCGTGACGGTGGCAATATGGTGTTTGTTGACGGTCACGTGCGGCGTTCGCCGGATATGAATGTCGAATTTGATGCCAAAACCGCGCTGTTCCGCCGTGGTGATAGCCCCTGATTTTCTAAAGGGCGCCACCGAGGACGCCGCGTTTTTCAGCGGCTGGTTGGGGCGCCGGTGTTGGCTCGGCGGCCGGCCTTGGTGCCGGTGGTTGGGGCGCCGATTCCGGTTTGGGCTGCGGTGGTGGCGTCGGTGCCCGCGCTTCGGCTGGCTCGGGTATCGGTGGGGCCTCCGCTTGACGGTCATGATGACCGAAGCTTTGCCGGCGGAACATGAATTGGAGGCCGGCGTCGCGGTAGGCTTGTTGCGCGGCTGGGTCGGCGGCCATCGCGGCGGCGGCGGTATCCCAGTACAGGGCCATGACCTTGCGTTGATCGCTGCCGGCTTGGCTGCGCGCGGTGGCGAACCATGCCGGGTGCTGTTGTTTGAGTTGCCGGGCGACGTGATCGCGGCCGGGCGCGCGCAATTCTTGGACCTCGAATTGTTGCGGCGCTTGGGCGTAGAGCTCAGCTGAGATCGTGGCCATCGGGTCATACTGGCCCTGGCCGCGATTGAGCAGCATGGTGATGATCACACCGAAGCCGATCAGCAAGATCACAGCCATGATCAGGGCTGTGGGGTTACCGCCCCGACGGCGCCGACGCCGATGACGGTGATGGTGACCGCCGGTACCGAGATCGCGGGTGCGGACGCGCTCGGTTTCGCGACGATGACTGGTGCGGGCACCAACCGAGACGTAGGAGTCACGGCGGCTATGGTTTGGATCGGCGGTCATCGGCATACCCCCGGTGAACGCAGCTCACCGCTGTGGGTTCACCGCTACCAGCACCGTAATGGAAATACTGCCTAGTCCAGGCGGCATAGGGGGGCGGCGGGGCCGGTGACATCCACGCGGCAGCAGAACAGGCGGCCGGCATCAGGCTGGCTCTGGCGCTTGTCTTTCTCGGGCGCGGCAGTGGTGATGTAGAGATCACTACCGTCGCCGCCAAACCATGGTGCAGTCACGCGTTCGGCCGGCATGGCGATGGTGTAGGTGCATTGGCGGGCGCGTGGGTCCCAGCGGGTGACGCGCGAGCCGCCCCAGTGGGCGATCCACAGCATGCCTTCATCGTCGATGGTCATGCCGTCGGGGTGGCCCATGTCGGCGGCTGGAATCGGCAGCGGTTCGTGTTCGGTGCCGAGGGCGCCGATGTCGACGTCGTAATCGAAGATGCGAACCTGCGCGGTGGGGGTGTCGATATAGTAGAATGTGGCGTTATCGAGGCTCCAGCACAGGCCATTGGAGGTGCCAATGCCAGTCAGCATGGTGTGCAAGGAGCCGTCGTGATCGAGGCGGTACAAGGCGCCACCGCGATCGGGACCCATGGTACCTGCCCACAGGCGACCAGCGGGGTCAACCGCGCCGTCGTTGAAACGGTTCTTGGGCTTGTCTTTTTCAGGGCTGTGGAGCAGATCCACGGTGCCTGTGATCGCATCAATCCGAGCAATCCCCGAGGCAAGACCGGCGATGAAGTCGCCCGTGGTGGTGGGGGTGACGCAGCCGACCTTCTCGTCGAGATCGAGAATCTGATCCTGACCGGTGGCAGGATCGTGGGTGAGCACCAGGCCGCCATCTATGTCAACCCACAGCAGGCGGCCAACTTCAGCCCACCAGCGTGGCCCTTCGCCAAGTTGGGCGCTGTGAGAACTCACCGGACGGAGATCGCTATGCATACAGCCATCCTTGCGCGTGTTGCGTAGGGGGCAAGAGCAGGCCGGGCTGTGGCGCACAAACGACTGGCAGACGGCCTCGCGGCACGATGATGCGGCGCCTTGAGCGTTGATGACAGCAAACCGGTGACAGCACCACGGCCCAGACGCAGCTGGCGCCGGCGCTTGCTGCGTGCCTTGGTGGCCTTTGCGGTCCTCCTGTTGGCCCTGTATCTGTTGCGAGAGCCTCTGTTTGCGCGACCGCTGGGGCGTTTGTTGGGGGGGCAGCTGTCGACGGCGCTCGGTGGTCAGTTTGAGGTCGCAGCGGTGCGTGGAAACTGGTTCACCGAATTGGTGATCGAAGACCTGCGTACCATCGAATCGCCAGGCACCGGGCCGGTGCACCGGCTCGGGGCTAAACGAGTGTGTATCCGGTATTCGCCGTGGTCACTCCTGACGGCCGATCCCTTGGCGAAGATTGCGTCACTCGAGCTTGAGCAGGGGCTGGTGGATCTCCGATTAGGACGTGATGCGCCGCGTGAGGATAGTCCGCCTTTCGATTGGGAGCTGTCGGCCTTGCGGGCTGTGCTCGAAGGGGTCGACGAAACGCGTTTGCCCGCCCTCGACCTCGATGCGCAGTTGATCATCGACCGCAACGGTGCGCCCGTGGTGCACGCCTCGCTGGCAGTGCAGGGCACAGCCGGGCAGTACACGGTACGCAGTCCTGAACTCAGCGTACGTGGCGAGTCTGTGGGCTCCGTAGACCTCACGGGTGAGGTCCGCGGTGGTAGCGCAGCGGCACTCACAGTTGCGGGCAACGTGGGCGAGGTCCAACTCACGGAATCGAGCCTGGGGTGGGAGGCAAGCGGCGCCGTCACGGCCCAAGGAGTCATCCAAGTAGCCGGCGCCCACATTGATTTCGCCAGTGATCCTAGCACGGGTTGGGAGCTGAGCTTTGATGAGATCAATCTCGCTTTGCTGCCACCTTGGGTACGGGCTGTGGCGGCGGTGCCTGAACGTCATTGGCCCCAGGGCGGCGCGGTGCGCGGCCGCGTGCACGGCGCGTGGCCGCCGAGTGATGTCCAGCTTGAGTTGACTGGTAGCGGTTTGGCTCTGTGGCAGCGCGAGTTGGATGAGTTGGCCGTGTCGCTCGCGTGGGCCAACGGCGAGCTCAATGTTCACTCCGCGCAGGTTGTGGGCTTGGCAACCGAAGGTGAGATTCGCGGCTTACGGCTCGGCCTCAGTGCGCCCTATCTGCGCCAACTCGATCACTTGCAGCTGCGCTACGCCGATGTGTCCGCGCTTGGTGCCTTGCTCGGCATGGAAACCCTGCCTCGGGCCGAACTCACCGTTGATGTTGCCGTACGTGCGCAGGCCGACGGCGGCTTGCAGTGCGACCTTCGTTTGGGCTCGGAGGCGTCTGATATTAGTGGCAGTGTGACCTTGGGGCCGCAACTGCTGACGAGCGCTTGGGCCGAAACGAGCCTTGCCGCGCAGCTTGGCGGTGCCTTGGCCTTGCCAGACGAGGGCTTGTTGACCTGCGAAGCCGAGCTCACCGGCACGCTCGGTAATCCGGCTGGCCATTTGCGCGTGGAAGGGCGCTCGGTGCCGATTGGGGCCTCCGAAATATCGACCCTCGATGTGGAGTTGGCTTTATCACAGGGTGTGGCAACCATCGCCAACTGGGTGGTTGAGAGTCCGGCCGGTCGGGTTGATCTCAGCGGCGCGCTTGATCTCAGACGGATGCGGCTGTTGGGCGGAGAGCTGGTGATAGCGGTGCGGGATCTGCAGCGCTTGGTCAAGCCTTTGGGCGCCAAGGTGCCGATGCGGGGCCGTGGCACCGTGGTGCTGCGCTATGATGGTGCCCTAGACCCAGAACTGGCCTTGAGTGAGGGCGTATGGGGGATGAGCGCGGCGATTGATGAGCTCAGCTACGACCTCAATCAGGTGAAGGCCTTGCGGCTTGAGGCCGCGATGGTGGGTGGTCAGCCCCTACTCGAGCAGCTGTCCGTGCAGCTTGATGGCAAAGTGGCATTGCGGATGACCAAGCCAACCGCGATGCGCATCAAAGATGGTCAGTGGGCGACCGAGTTGCTTGATCTTCGCGGCGCGGGTCCAACCGCGATTCAGGCCCGGGCCGAAGGCAGTGCCTGGCATATCGATGGAGCGCACCTACGCATCAGCGCGCTGCCAGCAGGCACACTCCTGCCGCCGGGGCCAACACGACCTGCGCTGGCGGGCTCATGGAGTGCCACCATTGACGCCGAACAGCTGACTGGGATTCCACGCCTCAAGGCCGAACTCTCAAGCGAAGAGCTGCGCATTGATGGTGCTCGAGTTCGGATTGCGGCGCAACTCCAGCAGGATGGGCGTCGCATCTTGATCAACCAACTCTCCATCAATGGCGATAGTGATTTGGATCTTGATGTCACCGGCAGTTTGCCGTGGTGGGTCCACCTTGGCGGCTTGAGTGTTGATCCTGCTGACGCTGTGCAGCTGGATTTAACCGGCAATTGTCGGCTCGAACACCCAGCGGTGAGTGCCTTATTGGGGCGCCTGGGTTTAGCCGACCCGCTGCGTGGCCAGGTGGCGGTCAAGCTCAAGAGCAAGTCGGCAGGCGGGGCGGTGCTGGCCGAGGGTTCGTTGCAGATTAGTGACTTGCAGTTCCGCAACCATACCGGAGCCCTGGCATTTCAATTTAATCAAGGTGCTAACAGCCTCAGTATTCAGCAACTGAAGCTTGATGGCGATAGTGGTTTGCGCTTGCGTGGTGATGGTCAGCTGCCGGTGCGTTTGCAGCCGGATGGGTTCAGTCGCACCACGGAATTGATTAAGGCCCAGCTGGAAGGGCTCATTCCCTGCGAACAAAGCTTATCGGGCGTGGTGTTGAGCGAATGGTTGGGTGTTGAGCTTGCTGGTGCCCTCAAGATCAAGGCCGATATTCGCGATGATCCCAGCCGTGTCGGCAACGTGCCGGCCGTATCTGTG
The DNA here is from genome assembly GCA_027859175.1 of Planctomycetota bacterium. Lineage (GTDB taxonomy): Bacteria > Planctomycetota > UBA11346 > UBA11346 > UBA11346 > GH22. The sequence continues at coordinate 5,644 of JAQIBG010000120.1, forward strand.
CATCTCGACGGTGTTGATCTGCGACTTGCCGATTATCCGGTGTCATTCTCGGTGGAGGCCACGCAGTCGGAGCAGGGCATCGTGCTCAAGCAGTTTGCAGCGCAGGGCGGTGAGGCTTTGTCGGCAGATTTGACGGGCGAGTTGCCGTGGGTTGTGACGCGGAACGGAGTGGTGGCTACGCCGGGTGCGCCGCGCATGGAAGGCCATGTGATTATGGATTTAGATGAGGGCTTGTTTGAGGAGTTGGTCGCCGATCTTGGTCGTGGCCGTTTCGAGATGCATTCGAGCATTGGAGAAGGGGGGCAAGACCGTCTGTACCTAAACGTGCAGGCAACCGAGTTCCGACCCATTGTGCCGGGCTTTAATGCCTTCATGGCTGCGCTGCCGGGGATCAATGGGCACGCCTTGGTGGAGGCCGACCCTGAAGGCTGGCGGGCCGAGGTCGACATGAAGGGCATTGGCCATTTGACGGGCCAAATGCGGGGGCCGATTGGTTTCGCGCTGGCACAGGCTGACAGTTGGTGGCAGCGGGCCTGGGAGGGTGAGGCGAGTGGGGCTATTCGCTTTGCCTTAGATGACCTGTCACCGTTGGGCCGCTTGATTCCGGTGGTTGACGCCATTGGTGGCAGCCTGTTGCTTGATGTGGAGTTTACGGGATCACTGGCTCAGCCTCGTGTTGGTGCGGAGTTGCGTCTGAGTAATGGCTTGGTGCGGACGCGAACGGGCTTGCCAACGGTTAGTGGCATCGATTCCGTGTTGGCCTTGGAAGGCGAGCGGATCCACGTGCGGCGGTTTACCGCGAATCTGGGCCGTCAGGCCTTGCACCTCAAGGGCAGCATTCCCCGAACAATCGTGACTGGCGATTGGGATCTGCATGCAACTGGTGACAACTTGTTGCTGTTCCGGAATGACCGCATCCGTCTGCGTGCTGATCTCGACTGCAAGCTGTCTGGTCCGTGGTCGGGTTTTGCTTTAAGCGGGTCGAGCGGCATAACCGACTTCGTCTATGCTGAGACTATTCCATTATTAGATCTCGGTGGCAGCGGCAGCACGAGTGCACCGCAGGTTGATATGCGTTTGTTCGCACTCGACGCCGAGCCATTTGCCTCCATGAGCTTTGCGGTTCGGGTGCAAGACGGGCCCTTGCGCGGCGTGAGTGTGCGCGAAGAACCGGTTCGGATTCTGACGAGCCTGGCCCGCGCTGCACTTGGTTTACGGGCTGAACTGCAGGGCACTGGTCGTAAGCCTGCCTTGGTGGGCAAGGTTGTGGTGCGGCACGGCTTGGTGTTCATGCCATTTGGTGTGTACCGGATTCGCGAAGGTGAGATTCGCTACCGTGAAGGGCGCCCAAATAACCCCGATATACGAGCGACAGCGGTCACCCGTATTCATAGCTATGACGTAACGGTGTTGGTGACCGGTACGCTGATTGCACCGCAGGTGCATGTCTCCACGGCGCCGTTCTTAGACGAGCGTGACGCGATTCTATTGGCGACCACCGGCTTGTTGCCAAGTGCGATTGATTCGCGCAGTCAGGCGGCAATGGGAACGGCAGCGGCTTATCTGGGCCGTCAGTTTGTTGGCAGCATGGTTGATCCCGAACAAGACAATCCGCTGGCTTTTTTGAATAGGATGCAGTTGCAGGTTGCGACCAGTGAACAAACCGGCGGCGTGTCCAATGCTCGCCTGCAGATACCACTGCGCTGGCGCTGGTATGGCTGGGGTGAGTATCGCAATACTGACTATTATAGCGCCTATAACGGCGGTCTGGGCTATGTGTTGATGGGTCGGGGGTACCTCAGAGACGATGATGTGCTGCGGCAGCGTGAATCGCGGCCACGCGAATCGGGCGACGCTCCCCCGTGGCGCGTTGAGGCACCATCTGGCATTGATCATGAGGCGATACTTGATTCGGCGGCGCATGCGCATGATGATTTTTTGCGCTCGGGCTATGACGTGGCCGCGGTTGACGATGCAGCCTATGCGATGGCACGGCACATGCGCGGCATTGGCTATGCCAATGCCGAGGTCACGTTCCGGCACGAGACTGCTCCGCGTGAGGCGATCGCTTTTGTGGTAATGCCCGGCGTGCGTTTTCGCTTGCGCGAGGCGCGTGTTTTGGATGTGGAAACCGGCGCTGTGATGGCGGAGTTGCGCGCGGGCGCGCGTGGTTTGTTGGCGGTGATGCCAGATATCGACCCAAATCTCGTTGAGGGTCTTCGTATCAATGGCCGTGACCCGTATAGCGAAGCGGCCACGGAGCGCCTGAGCGAGGCCTTAGGCAGGCTGCTACGTTACGCTGGTTATCGTGAATCCGTGGTTGGGCCTGTGTTGGCTACCTACGATGCCGAATCGGGTTCGGCCTATGTTGATGTCATGATTAGCCTGGGGCCGCGTTACTTGGTGACAGATGCACGGCTCGAACTCATCGGCGAGGTCGACGCTACCTTGGCGGCGCAGCTTCAGGCGAGCGTGGCAGAATTGCAGGGAAGGCCCTGGCTCGAACGCCGCTTGATGGTGACCCAGTCATTGCTGCAACAGATGCTTGGCGATGCCGGCTATCTGCGCGCATCGGTTGAAAGTCTGGTGGCTGATCATCCCGATGGCCGCGTTGAGGTGCGCTACCGTGTGACGCCTGGCCCGCGGCATCGCCTGCGTGAGGTCCGGGTGCACTGGATTGATTCGCCAAAGGAAACGCGTCGCACACGGGATAGCTTTGTCAGCTATCGTTTTCCGGCGCGCCGTGGTGAAGTGCTCACGCGCGCATCGGTGCAGGCGGGTGTGAGGCAATTGCTCTCGTCGGGCTTCCTCAGTGACGTGCGTACCGAGTTGAGGGATGTATCTACCGAAGAGGCACGGCAGGCTCACGGCTTGGAGTCGGTTAGTGAGACCGAGCAGGTGGTCGACATCGTGGTCAGCCTCAAGGAAGAACGAGCGCGTGCGATCGATCTGGAGGTGGGCATCGGCACCTATGACATTGTCATCGCTCGCCTGCGCTTTATCGACCGCAACTTATTCGGGTCTGGGCGGATCTTTGAATTGGTACCCGAGGTTAGCACCAAGGGCTGGTCGATCACGAGTACGCTCATCGACCGTGACTGGTTGGCGCGGCATCTCGGACCAGACCACTGGCTTGAGTTCAGCGCGTCGTACCTCGAGCGCGAAGAGCCTACCTTTGAGCGTCGTGGTTGGGAAGCAGGTGTGGGCTTGCGGAAGGACTGGGGTCCACACTTGAGCACCACCGTTGGTTATACCTTCAGTAGCCAAGAGGCGAGGAACGTGACTGGTGGGATCAGTGAGATCGATGAGGCCGGGTTCATCAATAACGGCACCTTTGGCTTGACTGGCCGTCTTGATTATCGTGACCACCCAGCTCTGACGACACGCGGTTGGCTGGGTGAGGCGGGTACGGCCTGGTCGACCCCGCCTTTTGGCTCTGATCTCGACTATTTTGAACTCGACCTCCGCAGTAGTTATACCTTTGACATCAGCCGCGGCGGCGGGCTTACCTTTACCATTGGTGGCAATTACACGAGCCGCGATCCACTTGACAATGCGCCGACTCTTCCGGTGCAGTTCCGCTTGTTTAACGGTGGTGCGTCCAGCGTGCGGAGCTTTGCATTCAATGAATTGTCACCGGTAGACGAGCAGGGAAACGCGATTGGTGGGCTGTCGCGCGGCGCCGCTACTGGTGAGTTGCGCTTGCGCGTATTCGATAGCCCGTGGCACGTGGCGGCATTCTATGACGTTGGCTTTGTGGATGAGAGACCTTATCGAATTGGTGAGGATCTTGGCCAAGCGATTGGCGGCGGCATCCGCTATGATCTCCCGATTGGTCCCATTCGCATTGACGGCGCTTGGAATCCCGGTGAATTATTTGCGGCCGATGACGACTGGGCGATTCAATTTGCGATCGGTAATATCTATTAGAAGGCATGCCCTTCGGCATCATGTCAGGGTCGGTCTTCGCTCGGCTCTGAAGTGGTCTCAGGCGTTGTTTTTAACCACCCCGCCCTTGATGTCGACCATGCCGGCCCCGTTGATGGTGATGGTTGGGGCAGATATTTTGATCCCAGCCGGGCCGAGTTCGATGGTGGCGCCGCCGGCAGAGAGGGTGATGCCACCGGCGCCGTTGAGGGTGATGGTGGGGGCGTCAATCGCCACGCTGGCTCCGGCTGTGGTGGAGATCGTGCTGGCTGCACTCACGCTCACCGCGCCGCCTGCGTTTTGACTGAGGTTGCCGTTGACGGTTTGGCTGAAAGCGCCGCCGACCGATAAGGCGGAGGCGCCACCAATGGTAGTCGTATCGCTGCCACCGATGGTGGTGGTGGCATTGCTGCCGACGTTGGTGGTGGCGTTACTGGCCACCGTGGTGCTGAGAGAGGCCCCCAGGTTGATGGTTGAATCGCTGGCGACGGTGGTGGTGTCGCTACCTCCCACGCTAGTGCTGCGGTCGCCGGCAATTTGAACCGTCTGCTTGCCGCCAACCGACAGGCTGTCGTCGGCGCCAATGGTGGCACTCTGGTTGGATCCAACCGATGTACTGCGGTCAACCGCTACGCTGCGGGTTTCGTTGTTAGCGATATTCTCTACGTTGTCGTGTGCGACCGTGAGGCTGCGGTCGTAACTGGCGGTGACGTCGAGTTTCTGCGCTCCATCGGTATCGTCTAACACCATGCTGTTGCCGCCGCCACTGCGCAGCGCGCAGCCGGTCTGATTGGACGCGGTGATCTCACTCGGCGTCTTGGGGTTGGGGAGTGTTTGGCTGATGTAGGGCCGGTCAGGGTCGCCGTGGATAAAGCCAACCGAGACTTCGGTGTCCTTGTGGAGTGGGAAATGCATGCCCATGCCGGCGCCACCATAGGCTTGGCCCATGCGAAGCGGTGCTGAGGCCTTGCCGTCTTTGGCGTCAGATAAATCGAATGGGAATTTGACCCGGTAGGAGCCGTGATCGTCGACCTCGGCGTATTGACCGTCGCCGGCCGCATCGACCTTGGCCGGCAGGACGCCGGTTACTGTTGGCTTGCTGGTTCGCCGCATCGGTCGGAATGGCGTAGCGCGCGGTATCGCATCAAAGTGGCAGCCGTAGGCCATCTGGTCAGCGCTGCCAGTGGCCTTATGTTCGACCGCGACGATGAGAAACTCTTGATTGAAGGCGTCGCGGAAATGTTCGGCGAGACTGAACCAAGCACCGGCGCGCAGGGCCCTGGAGTTGGTCGTTCCTTCGTAGCGTTTTTCGCGGCACGCGATCTCTTCGCTGCGGATCCGTGCGTAAGCCTTGCCGCTCTCTGGTGAGTCGTAGTTGACGCCATACTCATAGCGGGTTCCGAAGGCCGCGTCGACATTGACTTCTTGCTCGCTGCGGAGATCGAGATCGGGCCGCTCGTAGAGATAGTCTTGCAGCACCACGGTGCCGGTCACGACCTGTTGGGCACAAGTTACCCGGCGGACCTGGGGCGGCTCGAACCAGCTGCCGCCGAAGGCGCCGTCGCCGTCCCAGCCAGCGCTATCGGGGCGGTAGGGGAGGGTCGGGTCTGCTGGCACCTCGGCGTAGGCCTCACCGTTGTCGCAGAAGACCCACGTGGTGCCCTCGTCGTTGTGCTCAAACATGCCTGCAATGCCATCGTGCTCGCACAGCCGGAAGATGAAATCCAGGTCGCTCTCTTGGTACTGGTTAACGACTGCACGTTTTGGGTAGGTGCCCTGAAGTCGGAGTTCGAAGCCGTCGGCAGGGATGTCGCGATCGGTGAGGACCTGCTTGATGATCTCCGGGACGCTGAGCTCAAGGAAGGTGCGGGTGCCAAAGCCGAGGCCGAGTCGCCACACTGCCGGGACGAAACGAGCCCGATACAAGTAGCGGTCATCACGGCGGTTCAGCTGTTTCACCTCGCTGAGGACGCCGTGAATCGGCAGCATCGTCATTCCTGCGTTGCTGGTGCCAGGCAGGAGCACGCCTTGGGCAAACTCAAGGACACAGGCCTCGCGCAGGAGTTGCCCAAGGTCCCAGTCATCGCGCTTGGTCTCGAGAAGGAGGTCAAAGTTGAACAATTCGCCGATGGCATCGCGACCGGCGAGTTCGAGGACGACGAAGTCGTCTGGCTGAATGGCGTCGCCTTTGAGGCGGATAGTGGCGGTCTTGGGCATGTTCGACTCCGGTGCGAATAGCTTCGTAGCGTGGGCCTCGGTCATGTCCATGCCGGGAAAGGCGATAACTGCAACAGCAAGTGCTAAAATGCGCTGTGTAGTGCTAAAATGCGCTGTGTATTGTGTTAAGCATTAAGGAAAGGTCTTGTCCAGATTCTTAGGCCTTACAGACTCCGGCTGCCTATGGCGCAGGCCGAGTGTCGGTTTGTCGCGCCATAGCCACGGGCCTGCGTGCCCAAGGAGACGACGTCGTGCACGTATTGCGTTCCCTGGCTTTCCTGACTCTGGTCCTTGGCCTGTTTGCCGGCTGCTCACGCAGCGCAACGGTCCAGGTCCGCGGGCTTGCGCCGCTCCACGTCAATGATGCTAACGAGAGCACACCGGTGAATCTGCGCCTGTACCAACTCAAGCGCAGTGATGCCTTTACCGCGGCTTCGGTCGAAGACCTGTGGACCAAGGACCGCGAGGTCCTCGGCGAGGAGTTGGTCGGTGATCCGGTCACTATCGCGGTGCTGCCTGGTAACGATAGGGATCTGCCGACCCCGGTAGAGCTCGGCACGCTCGCACCCGGCGTGATGGTCATTGGTGTGCTTGGCTTGTTCCGAAAGGCTGGCGCTGAAGACCGCCGCAAGATCCTGCTGACGCTCGACGAGGTCGACGACTCGGTGGTGGAGGCGGCCGGCTACAGCTTGCGGGTGATCGCCCGATGAGCGTCAGTGATTGGCATCGGGTTTTATGGCATGAGGGCATGTACCTCCTGCCGCAGCAGTTTCAGCAGTGGGACCGAAGCCAGCAGCAGCAATTGCTGCGAGTGGGCGAGCTCGCTCAGGCCTACCCCTGGGGCTTTACCGACTTGGCCATTGATGATGCGGCTTTGAATACTGGGCAGGTGCGGGTGACGCGATGCGCCGGCGTGTTCGGCGATGGCTTCGCATTCGAGTTGCCTGCTGGCGGCGAACTGCCAGCTGGACGAGCACTGCCGGATGCCGGTGGTGAATGCCGGGTTGCCCTTGGTTTGCCCGACCGACGTAGCGACGGCCCGCTGTGGAGCGAGGCCGGTATCGAAGCCGGCGAGGCGACCCGCTTCTGCCGGCGCGATGCACAGTTGCGTGACGGTTCGCCTGGTGGGCTTGAAGATCCAATTGCGCTGGCGATGCCACAGTTGCGAATTCTGTTCAACGAGGAAATCGACACCGGCAATACCGTGCTTCCGATCGGAACTTTCGTGCGCGGCGGTGGTGGCAACTGGTCCTTAGCTGAAGACGCGGCGCCGCCGTCGTTGCACATCAGCGCATGGCAGCCTTTGCGCGATGAAGTCGCGCGTCTGCACGACTTTCTGGTGACGCGCTCTGGTGAGCTTGTTGCCCAGCGCCGCGAGCGCACAGCTGGCGCGGTGGAGTTTTCGATTTCAGAGATTTCCCAGGTGCTGTTGGCTTTGGCGGTCAACCGCAGCATTCCGCTGTTGGCAGACGCGCTCGATCACGGTCGTACGCACCCGCATACGATTCACCTGTGCCTTGCCGCTTTGCTTGGCGAGGCCAGTACGCTCGGCGTTGCCGCGCCGGTGCCGCTGTATCGCCATCGGGATCCGCTCGGCTCGCTGCGTGGGCTCCAGGCGCTGTTGCGGGAAGCGCTTGGCACGAGCGCGCCAACGCGCTATGTGCCGCTGCGCCTGCAGGCGGTCAATGATCGCATTTCGAAAGCCGATATTCCCGCAGGGCTGTGCGATGACGGAGTGTTCTACCTCGATCTGTTCTCGCCCGTCAGCGCTGATCAACTGATGAATCAAGTGCCCGCGAGTTTCAAAGTCACCTCAGCCGGGCGCATTGGCGCATTGGTTGCCAAAGCGCTGCGCGGCGTGGAACTCACGTATTTGTCGGTGCCACCGTCGGAGATACCGGCGCGCCCGGATCATCATTATTTTGAACTGCAGCCCACCGGATCCGAGTGGGATGAGATTCGCAATGCCAGCACTATCGCCGTGTATACCCCGCCTGACTTGGGCGAGATCGGTCTTGAGTTGCTAGCAGTGCGTCGTTGATCGGGAGAGTCTATGGCTGACGCCTCAATTAATCAAACCAGTCTGGTAGACTGCTGCCAAGCCTTTGTTGGTCTTGTGCTGACGCTTGAGCAGGATCATGCCGATACTGGTGCCGACGATCTCAAGGGCAACGGCGAGCGCCTGCTGATGGAGCTTGAGCGTGACGCTCAACGCGAGGGGGTCGGTATGTTAGATATCGATGCCGCCAAATATGCACTGGCTGCTCTGCTTGATGAGAAGGTGTTGTGCAGCGAAATCGCGGCGATGGCCGACTGGATCAACGAGCCGTTACAGATGCGCCTCTACGGCACCTTTGCAGCCGGTGAAGAATTCTATAATCGCATTGACGAATTGCGGCGTGATCCGGGCGGCCCGCGCTTGATTGCCCTTGAGGTATATCACTTGTGTTTGGGGCTTGGCTTCAAAGGCAAGTTCGACGACAAGCGTGGCGAAGAACAGCGGCGCATTGTGATGGAGCAGATCGCGGAGCAGGTCCAGCAGGCCCGTGGTGGCGGTTCTCTGGCACCCAATGCCTATCGAGTGGCGACACAAGAAGAGGCGGCAGAGAAGTCGTGGTTCGCGCGCCTGCCGCTGTGGGCTTTCCCTGCGGCGTCGCTGGCGGCAGTGTTGGTGGTAGCTCTGGCAATGTCGATGCTCGTGTCGTCAGCCGTTTCGGCGGTACGCGATATGGTGGAGGGAGGCTGACATGGGCCAGGCTATGCTATCAATTCTCGCCGTTGTCTACCTCGTCCTGGCCGCAGTAATCTGGGGCGTCGGCCTGCTCATGTCGGTAAGCTTAACCCACTTGGTGGTGGCGACGACCCTCGCTGTGGTGCCGGTTGCGTCCATTTATCTGGTGATGCGGATTCTAGCGATCCGCAAAGAGCAGGCGTTTGAGAAACGCATTACTGCCCAAGGTGCCGCCGCAGGCGAGGGCGGCTCGGAAATGCAGGAGCAGTTTCACAAGGGCTTGAAGCTGATTCGCGAATCGCATTTTAGCCGCACGGCGCTGACTTCGTTGCCCTGGTACGTCATTATTGGCGCTCCGGGTGCAGGCAAGTCAACCGCAGTTCGCGAGTCGGGCCTGAGCTTCCCTTCGGTTGGCCGTGGCCTGCGTTCGTTCCGCGGCGTTGGTGGCACGCGTAATTGCGACTGGTGGATCACCGAGGAAGCCTTCTTCCTCGACACTGCAGGGCGCTACACCACGCGCAGCGATGATCGCGACGAATGGTTTGGCTTCCTTGACTTGCTCAAGCGAAACCGTCGGCACATGCCGATTAACGGTGTGATCATTGCGGTCAGTATTCTCGATTTGATCAAGAAAGATGAGGCCGGGCGCGAAGCCCACGCGCAAGAGTTGCGGGATCGCATCGAAGAGATGGCCAACCGGCTTGAGGTCCAGTTGCCGGTTTACCTCATGTTCACCAAGTGCGACATGATCTCCGGATTTAAGAAGTTTTTCGGAACCCTGCATGGCAACGAAAAAGATCAGATTCTGGGGGCAACCTTCAACTGGCCTCCGGCGCCAGGGGTCGATGTTGCCGAATTGTTCCGCGACGAACTGGCTGGCATTCGCCCTGGTATTACCACCCATCGCTTGCGCGTGGTTGGGCAAGGGCTCGAAGCTGATGCCGTCAAGAGCGTGCGCTTTCCGTCGCAACTGGCGCGTGTCACCGGGATGATGGAACAGTTCGTTGGTGCCTTGTTCCGTTCTGGTCGGATCCGCGATTGCGCTGGCCTACGTGGCTTCTATCTGACCAGCGGCACCCAACCGGGGGCCGAAGGCGAGAGTGGCGAGCAGGCGGCAAAGCCGAGCGAACCCGATTATGCCGCGATCGCGGCCGCCGCCACGGCCCAGGCCTCAGGTGGTGGTGGCAACGCGTTCGAGGGCAGTATTTTCGTGGCGCCGTCGGGTGCAGCGACAGGAGTAGCCGCCGCCCCCGAAGACAGAAGCTCCGGCATGTTCCTTAAGAACCTGTTTGCGCGCGTGATCATCCCCGACGCGTCACTGGTGCGGTTCTCGTTGGCGCGCTTGCGCCGTCAGCGCCTGCTGTCCTTGTTGTGTCGCATCGGCAGCCCTGTAGTGGCGGTGCTGATTATGGTCATGATCATCAGCTCGTATCTGGGCAGCTTGTCCGTCGCTGGAGATGCGCGTGACCTGATTGGAAAGATGCGTGATGATCGCAGAGCGGGCCTGGAGGCCTTGCCGCTGCGCGTTGAGCGTATTGACGCGCTGCGGCGCTTGATGAACCGCATTGATCGCGATTCTCCCCCGGGTCTCGGCGATCTTCGCAATGATCTGGCGCTCGCCTATTACCGTCATCTGGGTGAGGTGGTGCTGCGGCCAGCCGCTGCAGGGGTGGCCGCCGAACTGCAAGCCGAGGGTGCCGACGAAGACCTGCGTGCGCTCTACGAACTCTATGTTGCTTACAAGGCTTTGGGCGGCGATGTCCAGGAGGGTGGCGGCGAAGCCTTCGCGCGAACAATGCGCATTAGTGACCGCTGGCTCGCTGGCTTGAATGGGGCCGACGCCGAGACTTTGCGCCTGGTTAATGGTCAGCTTGATCAACTAGTAGCGCATGAGGGTGACGCCGAGCTTTGGGCGGTGGATCTCGACCAAGCTCTCCTCGACCGTTTGACCGTTAAGCTCGCCGACAGTCTGTTGATCCAACAAGGCTACGACCAAGTGCTGCGCAGCGTATCCGGGCTGCGGCCCGATATCAGCCGCGACAGCCTTGTTACCGGCAGCTATAGAGAGCTGTTGGTTAACGACACGGTGGTCCCCGGCGTGTTCGCACACTCGGCGTGGCATGATCTGGTCATGGCCCGTCTTGAGAGCGAGAGTCAGGATCTTGAGGGCCGCTTTACCGAGCTCGGCAAACCGATGGAAAGCACAACCATCATGCAGCGCTTGAGTTCGCTGTTTAGGAATGATCACGACCGTGCTTGGCTAGAATTCATCCGCAGCACGAGCGTGGCACCAACGCGGACCCTGCGTGAGGCGAGCAAGAACCTAGGTATCATCGCCGGTCCGCAGTCGCCCTATCGCGAACTGTTGCGCGGCGCTTGGCGTGAGGCTGCCTATGACTTCTCTACAACAGTGGAGGGGGTTGACGAGGACATGGCCTGGTATGAGGAGGTGGTAACTCGCTTGGCCGAGCTTGAGGAGGCCGTGCAGCGCTTTGAGGGCGCCACCGACTTTGGTGACCGCAGTAGTGATCTCGACGAGGTCGAGCGTTTGGTGCGAACCATCGAGGACACGCGTCTCTCGGTAAGCGCTGGCCTGCGTGCTATCCCCAAGGCGCGTCTCCAAGCGGCGGTGCGTGTCAGCACCGAGGCGGTTATCGGCAGTGTGTTCGACGCCCTCGCCAATGAACTCGCCGATGAGCAGAACGCGCTGTGGCGCGAGCGTGTTAGCGCGCGTTTTGCCGCCGACATTGCTGAGCGTTACCCCTTTGCCGCAGACGCAGAGCAGCAGTTGCCGCTAGCGGCCTTCGCTGGTTTCTTCAACCCCACTGACGGAGCTTTGACCGAGCGTGTGGCAGCGGTGGAGCGGCTGCGCGAACTCAAAGCGCTTGATCGTTCGCTGCTGGAAGTGTCGCGCTCATACGAGCGAGCCATCAAGCGTCTCAAGGCAATTCACGCCGTATTATTTGAGGACGGAGCAGCACCGATGATGGCCTTCACTGTTGCTTTGCAGCAGCGCCAGGGCGTTAAAGACATGGCGATGACCGTTGCCGGTAAGAAGTTCTCCTTGTACGACTCGCCAACGCCGCGGACTCGATTCGCCTGGGCCGCGGGTGCCGAGCCCGGTGCCAAGGTTGCGATTTCGATCCCGAGCGAGCAGTGGCTACAAATAGTTGACGATGGTCCGTGGGGGCTGTTCAAGGTCCTTGATCAAGCCACCGTTGAACGGCGTAATACTGGTGACTGGCTCGCAACATGGAGCTTTACCAGCGCAGCGCTTGGCGAGGGCGCGCGGTTCCAGGCCGGTGCGGTGTTCAGCGGTGCGCCGATCGACGTGTTGTTTGACCAACGCGACCTGCTCGGCGCCTTTGTCTGCCCCGATCAGGTGACCCCGTGATTGAGTTGCGCCCAGGCTGGTATGGCAAGGTTCACGATCAGGGTGACTTCGTTGCCCTTGATGTGACGAGGGCGCAGACCGAGTGGATCGACCAGGCTGTTGACGCCTTCAGTTGTGGCGGCGGAGATCTCGCGTCCACCGGCCCGGTGTGTGCAGCTCTGCGGCGCGGAGATGCTTGGTGGCTGAGCGCATGGTATCCGTCCAGGGATTCGGTGGGTCGCGTCTACCCGCTGGTGGCCGTGGCAGAGCTGCCGCTTGCAACGCTCGACTTGGCTCCAGCGGTGGCTTCGGCGCTGTTTATGCCAGTGTTTGAGCGCATGCTCGCGGCCTTGCCTGCGGCCTGTGCCGGTGGCGATTTGGCCGCCCACGCCGAGGCGGTGGCGGCTGTGATAGACCCCGAGCGGGTTGCCGATCTTGGCCACCAGCGCCTCGAGCACGAAACCAGTGTGTCTTTATGGCAGGCTGCTTGGGGGCAGGAGTGGGGGGCGCGCAGCGTGCAGGCGCTGTCAGCTTTTTTGGCGTTTCAGGCTGAGGGGCACCCACTGCAATGCATTGAAGGGGTTGTGTCGCCGGGCCACGTGGCGTTCTGGTACGCAGCGGCATGTTTGACCCGTGCCGGCAACCAAGAGCCCAACTTAGTGGTCGTGCATCCAACCTGGAGTGGCGGGGTGCCACGGATGATTCTGGCTTGGGACAGCAACCCTGACCTGCTCGCTGCTTGTTTGTGGGACGGACACTGGAGAAACGCGTGGACTCCGGTGCGAATCCCAGGCCAGCAGACGGCACCGGTACCGGAGTGGCTGCAGTCGGCCTTGCGCCAGGCCGGCCCGAGTCTGCGTGATTTGCTCTACGCCCTGTCTCATCCGGAGTTGGCATGAGTGCGTCGGTGCGAGCACGCTTGCTCGAGCGCTTTGATCCGACGGTAGAGCGCGGCGGCCGTCGGGCTGTTCTCGCGTCTCTCGTTGCGAGTTTGCACGAATTGCTCAATGCCGTGCCGGGCACGGCCCTGGCGGTGCCCGACTTTGGCATGCCCCCGCGGAACGAGCTGATTCGGATGTGCCCTGACGAGTTGGCCCGAGTGCGTTCCTTGATCGAGGCTGCCATCTCGCGTTTTGAGCCACGTTTGCAGCGGGTTGCGGTTGATATTGTTGAGCGCGTTGACGCCGACGATTATCGGCAGCTGTTCTTGGTGCGGGCTCAGTTGGCGCAGCCTGACGCTGAGCCTGTTCGCCTGTTGCTGCGCATCAACAGCGACGGCCGTTTTCAGGTTAAGGTGCAAGAATGAGCACGCGCGGACTTGAGGGCTACTACGCTGAAGAGCTCGGTTACCTGCACGATCTGGCACGTGAGTTCGCGGCGGCGCATCCAGATAGCGCCCACCTGCTGGCTGATCCAAGCGCCGACCCAGATGTCGAACGTCTGCTTGAGGGCTTGGCGTTCCTAACCGCACGCTTGCGTGGTCGCCTAGACGATCAGATGCCAGAGCTGACGCAGACTCTGGTGGAGGGGATCTGGCCAGCCTTGCTGCGTCCTGCGCCGAGTGCGACTGTGATTGCTTTTGAGCCGCATGCCGCCGCCTATCGCCAAGTGGTAGATATCCCGGCTGGTACCATGTTACGGGCACGGGAGATTGAGGGCACGCGGTGCCGCTTTCGCACCGCGTGGCCATTGGCAGTGGTGCCGTATCGCGTGGACGGTGCCGAGTGGCGCCGCGATTCGCGTAGTGAGTTGCGGATCCAGCTGGCACCCTTGGGTGCCACGCCGGCGGCGCTCGGTGCGCATCGCCTGCGGTTCTATTGTTATGGCGACCCGGCGGTAGCCCTCGCGCTGCGCCACGCCTGCACTGGCCTTGCGACAGGGGTGCAGGTGGTCACACCATCAGGTGTCCACGAACTCGGGCCCAACAGTTTGACGGCAAATGGTTTCGCTGCCGACGAAGCGCTGTTACCCGAAGCTGATCGCAGCCTCGCGCCGCTGCGCCTGATGCAGGAATATTTCTGCTATCGTGAGATGTTCCGTTTTGTGGAGTTTGATCTCTCCTCGGTGGCACCCGCTCTGGCCACGGCTGAGCCGTTTGAGCTCGTGATCCAACTCAGTGATATGCCCGAGCCGGCGCCGCCTATTGGCGCCGACAACTTGGTGCTGAACTGTGTGCCAGCGGTCAACTGCTTCCCGCATGCTGCCGACCCAATGGCGCTTGATCATCGGGAACTTGAGTACCGCGTTCACGCCCTCGATGATGGCGAGGGTGAACTCCATGTTCATTCGGTGACTGCGGTGACGGTGCTGCCAGACGGTGGCGGCGCGGCAATATCGGTGGTGCCGGCGAGTCATCGCATTGGTGGCGACCGCGACGGGTTCTGGTTCCAGGTGTTGCGACGGCCCGCGATGGTGGGCGTGCATCAGGATCTTTTCTTGTCGGTCAGCGTTCCGCCGGCGCAACTTGGTACCCGCGGGGTGTTGTCTATCGACGCCCTGTGTACCAACGGCGCTGCTGCAGAACGCCTTGGTGTTGGAGATGTCTGCGTCGCGACCAGCGAGGTGCCGCCGACGGTCCAGTTCCGCAATATCGTGCGGCCTGGCCCTGAGCGCCTACCGCCACTTGGAGCGACGCTGCATTGGCGCTATGCAACGCAACTAGACCTGCATCACCATAGCATCGCTGATCGCGATCGCTTTGTTGCGATGCTCGATTGTTACGACTTGCCGGCCCTGCTCGACCAACGCGAGCGTGAGCGCCATCGACGTATTGTTGATGCGATCGATTCGTTCACCTGCGCGCCCACCACGGTGTACCATCACGGTGCGGCCCTACCGGGCCTCGCGATTGAACTCGTTGCCAGCGAGGATGCTTTTGGCGGTGATGGTGGCTTACATCTCTTTGGTTGTGTGCTTGAGCGTTTTTGCGCTCTCTACGCCTCGATCAATGCGGCAACGCAGCTTTCGCTTCGCGCCCGTCGCAGTGGACGTAGCTGGACCTTCCCGGCTCGTAGTGGCGGGGCGAGCCTGCTGTGACCACACCGGTCTCGGTCCTGCGCGATGAACTACTGCGCGATGCCACGCAGTTTCACTTCGTTAGCGCAGTGCGCATCCTCCTAGCCGCGACTGCGGGCGAGGAAGTGGGAGCGACCGGGCGTCCGTCTGAAGAACGCTTGCGCTTTTCAGCTTCGTCACGCTTGAGCTTCGCAAGCGCTGACTTGCAGAGCGTTGAGCGCGAGACACACGCGCAGCACGGCGAGCGTTTCAGAATTACCAGTCGATTCCTCTCTTTGCTCGGCAGTTCGAGTGTGTTGCCGGCATCATTCACCGAGCGCCTGTGTCGGGACGACGATGATGGCGCGGATGCACGCGGCTTCGTTGACCTGCTGCATCATCGGATTCATGCCCTCGCGTTTCGTGTGTTCACGCGTTCGCGCCCGTTTGAAGACCGAGAGCATCCGCTGTTCGCGCGGGCTGCGGCCCTGGTAGGGCTTCAGGCCGGACATCCCTTTGCGCCGCGCATTGGCGAACTTGGTGGTCTGCTTGGTGGCTATGCGCGCAGCTCAAGTGGGCTCGAGCAGGTAATCCGCGCCTACTTTGGCGGAATTGCATGCACCATCATGCCATTGCTGGCTCACGCATTGGCCCTGCCTGAATCTTTGCGCACTCGTCTTGGCCGCCACGCGCATCAGTTGCGCGGTGGTGCTGTGCTTGGCCGGCGCCGGCGTGAGCCACGGCGCGCATTCGCGTTGCAGATTGGTCCGATGCCGGTTGATCGCGCGGCCTCGTTTCTGCCCGACGGTGGCGACTACCCGGCCCTGTGTGCGCTCATCGAGCATTTCAATCGCGACGCTTTGCACTGTGAAGTCATCGTTGCCATGGCTGGCGACTCGATGCCCTGCGCGCGCCTCGATCGCTCGACGCGCCTGGCACGACGGACCCGGCTTGGCGGCCGCCCGGCGCCCAGCTACGATGCTCGCTTTGTGCTCACGACTCACTCGGAGGATCCGCAATGAATCGCATTGATCTCGCTCACGACCAACGCCTGCTGTTGCGTGATGACGGCCGCGAACTGCACTTCGAGGCCGCTGATGGCTCGGCGACGCTACGCATCACCGTAACCGCGGCTGGGCCAGTGCACGAACTAACGGGTGACGGCCTCAAGGTTCGCGCTGCTGGCGATCTCGAGCTCGAGGGCGATGCCGTGCGGGTGCATGGCCGACGGAGTCTTCAGCTCTCAAGTGGCGGTGATGCCAACGTCACCGCCGCAGGCGCGATGCGCAGCAGCGGCTGCACCCAGGAGTTGCGCGCGGAGCTCGGTGATGTGCGCGTGCGCGCCAATGACGACGTGCGCGTCAACGGCGAGCGAATCCTGATGAACTTGTGAGTCAGGTATGGAACTCGAGTGCGAGGGGCACGCCTTGCCCTGTCATCAATTCCGGACCTTGGTTGACGAGGAACGTATCGCTGCGGCCGTTATCGTGCGTACGACCTATGATTGGCACGGTGAGGATCTGATTCTTCAGGACGAACCAGCGTGGCCGGTGTCTCCGGGCCCCTTTGATTCGCCGCAGGGTCCACACCCTGGCGACGATCTGTGGTTGCACGAGGGGGTCGATTGTTTGCTGTTCGGGCACGCACGCGCGCCGGGTGGCACCCCGTGCGAGTCGGTGGAGGTGGCGGTCAAAATTGGAACTTGGGAGCGTCGGGTACGGGTGCTTGGTGAGCGTGTGTGGGAGAAGGGCTGGGGTAAGCGCTTGCTGCCTTCGCCGCCGCAGCCATTCACCGCCGTGCCGCTGGGCCTGTCTTCGGCCTTCGGCGGCAGCTATGATCTGCACGGTCTCCCGGTACCGTATGGCGACAACCCTGACGGGGTTGGGTTTGTGCCCGATGCCAAGGCGGCGGTCGGCGCACAGCTACCGCAGCTTGAGGAAATCGATCGGCCGATCAGTGAATGGGCCTTGGAGATGCCGGTGGTTGGACTGGGCCTGTGCCCGCCAGCTTTCTCATCGCGCTTTGAACGTGGTGCCAGCTTTACCGATGACGGCGTGCTCAGCGAATTACGTCCGGCATTTTTTAACCACGCTTTTCCTGAGATGGTCGCTCCAGGCGCAGCCCCAGGCGACGTCGTTCAGGTGACTGGCGTTGATGCGGCCGGTGATCGGCGCTTTGTGGTGCCGGAACTGCCCGTGCGAGTGGAACTGAGCTTCGGCGACACCACCACGGTCAAGCCTTTGGCGGTTGATCAGATTGGTATCGAGCCCGATCAGAACCGCGTGTTCATCACCTGGCGTTATCCATTCCGCTATACCATTAGGCCGATGGAACCGCGTCGATTGGTGCTGCGTGCGTGCCATGAGGGAGACAGCTAATGCATGGTGTCCTCAAAAGCATCCACCCGATTGTTGGCACGGACCTGCATATCCCGTGGCCACCGGCATCGCCAGCCCCGGCACCAACGCCGGTGCCGTATCGCACCGCAACCACCATGCTCGGCACCGCAATTGCCGCTAAATACGACCCGACCACCGTGACCTGCTGGGGCGCGACCATGGTCGCCGGAACGGATGCGGGCTTGATGATCCCGCATGTCGGCGCGCCGTCTCAGACCTTGCCCCTGGATATGCTCGGCTCGGCCTCGAAGAGTCACTTTGGGTCGTCGAAATACCGCGTGGCGGGCGGCAAGGCCGCGGTCGCATTGGCCTGCGTGGTGAATCCCAATCTTGATTGCGGAACCCCGATGCCGACTCCCACCGGTGCAGCATTGGCGCCAACCACGCACTTTGTTGGCATGACCATGGGTGATTTCCAGGCCGGTCTGGTCAACATGGCGGTCGATGTGGTGTTACAGACGGCGTGTAATTTTGCCGGTACCGCGGCCGGCAACATGGCGCGCTCGGCTGCTAGCCGCCTGGCGCCGAATCTTATGGCGAGCGGCGCCGGCGGGTTTTTAACTCGGATGTTTGGGACCCCAGACTTGGCTCTGCGCGGCATCGATCGTTTTCTGTCGGCGCCCTTGCGTGGTTTTGCCAACGCGCTCGATACGCGCGCCGGCGGGTACGCTTTCGATTTCGTGTTTGGTTCGCCCTTGGGGGTCGACGCCGGTGCCTTTGGGCTGCCCACGGCCTTCGGCGCGGTCACCTCCTTCTTTGGAGTTCAAGAAGTTGACACCTACTGACACCGAGCTTGGCGATCGCTGTGCGCTGTACGCGGCCGATGATGCTGGCCGCCCCGTGGTTAGTTGTTTGGCGCGTCGGACCTTCACCGTTGTTGGTGCGCGCTGTGTAGCTCAGGACGACGGCGAGAGCCTGCTTGGCGAGTTGCTCGCCGACCCAGACAACGAACGCGTTCTGGCGCGCGATGGCGACCTCTACCCGCTCAAGCCGCGTACTGACGTGGTGGTTCGCGGCCATGCCTGGAACCCAGGGACGGAGCGTAGTTATACCGCAGCGGTTCAAGTTGGTGCGAGTGGTAAGATTATGCGCGTGTTCGGTGAACGTTCACTGCGGCATGGCGCTCATGGTTTAGCATTCGGTGATCCGGAGCCGCTGGAGTCGGTGCCTCTACACGCGGGCTCGGCCTATGGCGGCATTGATGCGATCGCCGAGGAGCGTGCCGGTTATCCGGCCCGCGACTTGCTGCCTTATCTCGATGGCGAGGAAGCCGCGCAGCTGGAGCGCTATGTTTTGCACCATTATCCGCGCAATCCTGCTGGGCGTGGCTATCTGATTACTGCAGACGCTGAATCCTTGGCGGCGTGTCGCCTGCCACTGCTGGAAGACCCTGACGACCTGCTGACCCCAGAACGATTGGTTCTGGGTAAGCGAGAGGTGTGGTGGCAGGCACCGGTTCCCGCGTATACGGGGTGGATGGATCTGTCGTGGTTTCCGCGCTCGTGCTTTTTCGGCATTCGTGAGGCGGTGGCGGGTGACGTGGTGTGGCCCGAGGTGCAACGAGGATTTATTGAGCTTAACGCCTGTGATCCGGTTCATCCGCCGCGCCTCAACCACGCTGCCAGCAACGGAGCCGCGCTCGGGCTGCGCTTTGAGCATTTACGGGGTGACGAACGCGTTGTGGTGACCAACTGCAAACGCGGGCTCGGTCGGTGGGAGTTCCGCCTGCCAGGTGAACGACCTCGCATGCACATCACGCTTGCCAGTGGCGTCACCGTCAAGGCCCGGGCGGTGCTGCAGACGGTTGATATCGAGCCAGATGACGACCGGGTTGCACTGGTCTGGCGCTGTGCCGTCTCGGCCGATCGTCCCTATCGTCCGGAAGACCTCGCCGCGGTGGGCATCGACATCCGGTGGTGAGCAGGACTAGCCCAAGTCTGGCACCCAATTCGGGCCTTGGCGTGCTGAGGCAAACAAGGCCGGTCGGCCAGCGTAAGATCCAATGAGTCAGCTTGACTCTTGGGTGGGTTCAGCCGCAGCGCCGGTCGGGTGGGGCGAGGCTGAG
>JAQIBG010000121.1 GCA_027859175.1 Planctomycetota bacterium
GTTTGGCGTAAGGGGTGATGGGCGTCCAATCGCCTACGGCAGCCACCTCGCCAGCCGACTGGCCCGTGGCACCACATTCCGACGCGCACCAAAGCCCACCGCCCACCGAGCCCTCACACCAACAAGCCACAACCCATCCAGCGACGCAACGCCCGCCTTCTGGGGGTGTCGCCGCCCCCGGCGACAAGCGCGACGAAACAATCCCCATCACCGAGCAAGCCCGCTCGCCCAACACGGCCCGACCACCACCACTAAAAACCCTCGCGCCCTCGCGCCCTCGCGTTACCGCAGAGCCCCCAGCACTAAAACCCAGCCAACTGCCCCTGCGCACGCTGAGCAACAGGCCCACTCCCAGCAGCGAGACTCTTCAAGAGCTCGGTGACAGTAGGCTCAAGCGCAACGGTACCCTGTTGGTGGGCGATAATCGGATCAAGCACGCCGAGCGCCGCGAATTGACTGCGGGCCGACTCAATCCCAGCGATCCAGCTACACAGCGCGGTTTCGGCCGGCTGAACCTGGAAGTCGCTGGCAAGTACCAGCGCGGCGAGGGCCTGCTGACGCACGGTCTTGTCTTTGTGGTCGAGCAGCGGCGCCAGGGCCGCGATCACGCTGTCGCCATACACGCGCACTGTGCACAGCTTGGTGGCCGGCTTGAGCAGAGCGCGGTCGTCTGATTGCAGGCAGCGCAGCAGGAAGTCGTCTACCGCCGGCCCGGCGTTGTCCATCAGGACTGGAAATACCCGGCGCGCTACGCCGCTGCTAAGCTTGCCGTCGGCATCGAGGGCCGCCTCGGCCTCGGCGATGGCTGCCGCCACCTCTTCCGGCAAGGGCTGGCGCGCATTGCGCAGACTGTCCATCCACTGGATGTGGTTGCCCCACATCGCGCGCGCAGCCGGGCTGTAAGGCGCGCCGTGATCGCCGCCGCGAATCTCTCGGTACACCAAGCGCACCCCGCGCTCGCGCATAGTGGTGCGCGCAGCGCGAATATTGCCCGGCTTGACGGTGGGGTCGCTCTCGCCGTGCACTACGTAATACGCCACGCCACTGCCATCGGCCGGAATCTTCGCGCAGGTTCCGGCCCACAACACCACGCCAGCGAACAGATCTTGCGCCTCAGCAGCAAAGTGCCCGTAGCGGATCGCGCCGTGACTGTAGCCGAGCCCGTAGACGCGCCGCGGGTCAACCCCGTGCTCGCGAATCGCCCAGGCCACCGCCTGCCGGATCGGCTCGTGGTCAACCGTCTCCCAGCCGCGGCCCTTACTCTTGAGCCCCAGCACCATGAATGCCTGTGAGCGCCCGGCATCAGCCAGCGCAATCTTCAACCCCCCAAGGGTCTGCTTCTCATTGCCGCCAATCCCGTGTAGGCCCACGATGAGGCCAAGCCCCTGTCCACGTACCGGCGGAGGAATCAGCGCCGAATAGCGCACGATCTCCGCCCCCGTCGCCGGGTCGGTAATCACCCCCGCAGTTTCGGCCACCGAAGCAGCACTCACCAAGCTCACCAAAACCATCAAGACAAGGATGCGGATCATGCAGGCTCCTACGGCAGCGCTCAGCCACCACCCCTGTGTTGTCACCATTGGGACCAAAGGGGACAAGGCATGTCCCAACTCCGGACATGCACCGGCTCACTGGATCATCACAGCAAACCAGGGCCCGAGCGCGCCGCCATGAAACGGCTAGCAGGCTGTTGAAATACAGCCTGCGGGGGGTTGAAGGGGGGGCGCAGACCCCCCTGGGTAAAGAGCCGCCTCAAGAAAACCTTGGAAAATGGCGACTGCAGGTCGCCCAAGGTTTTGTTGAGGATAGCGGGCTGGTGTATTTCAACAGCCTGCTAGGCACCGGCATTGCCCGACAGCCGATCAACTCGCAACCGAACCAGCCCTTTGCCAAGCGCGGCGCCACGCCGCCGGCGTTGTGGCGTGAACGCGGCGGAAACAGCGGATGAACCAAGTGGCGCTGCCAAAGCCGCAGGCCTGGGCGATCTCGGCCACCGTGGCGTCACTGCGCCGTAGCTGTTCGCGGGCACGCTCGAGGCGATAGCGCATCAGCAGGGTCATGAAGCCCGCGCCCTGTTGGCGCAGCAGTCGTGCCAGGTGATCACCACCGATACCGAAACGCGCTGCGAGCTCAGCCCGCTGCAGGTCTTCATGGCACCGCGCGCGCAACTCGGCGCGGATCGCGGCCACCACATCGTCACCAGGAGGTGATCCCATCCGCGTGAGTTCGTCGACCAGCAAGGGCAGCAAGGCGAGCACCAAGGGGCGAATCACCTCCGGGCGCGCCCTGCCCTCAGCGCTCAGCGCCGCTGCCTCACGCGCGGCGACCAGCAATGGCCCAGGCGCAGTAATAGCAGCGCGAAACTCGGGCCCGCCGCTCGCGCCGCCAAGCGGCGTTCGGTAACAGCTGACCCCCAGCGCCGGACCCAGGTCGAGCGCCAGGTGGCGGCGCGCGTGATTGTGGGTCCGCGGGCTCCACGCGCCGGGGCACACCACCAGCAGATGGCGGCGATCTATGACCTGCCAGCGCTCGCTCGCGCCGTCTGGGATTGCCAATTCGATCTGGCCGCTGATCGGCAGCTGCACCGCCAGCACCCCCGGGGCCCAGGCACCCGCCGGCGGCGGGCGCGGCGTTGGCACAGCAAGTACCAACTCGCGACCCTCGGCATCCGGGATCACGGCACTCAGCAAAGTCGCTAGCTCTGAAGCCGACATGCACGAATCGTACGATACGTGTCGACTACGAACCATCGATTTCCCAGATACTCAGCGCTATAATGCCCGGAATAACTTACCGGAGCAGATCATGTTCTCTCTCGACGACGCCCTCCCCCACGGC
>JAQIBG010000133.1 GCA_027859175.1 Planctomycetota bacterium
ATCTGAAAACAGATTTGCGGGTGGCCCATTCGGTGCCACCCGCACCCCCACGATCCCACACCCCCCTTTCTGAAAAGACTCCCATGACTGACCGCAGCAATCACAGCGACATTCGCCTGGGCACCCTCGTTCAGGGCAACGGTGACCCCGCTGGCTACATCAAACAAATCAACCAACACGGCTTTGAAAGTTATTCGATCACCTTCTGGCAAACCCTCGGCGGCAAAGATCTGGCCAAGATGGCCGACGAGGTGCGCGCCGCCTGCGCCGAGAGCGGCGCCGTGATCTCCTCGCTCTGCCCCTTTGGCAACCCGCTGGGCACCGAGGCCCAAGACGACGAACTGCGTCAAGCCTGGCGCAGTTGCATCGACCACGCCGAAGCCTTTGGCTGCGACATCGTGGGCGGCTTTGCCGGTGGCGTCACCGGCTCATCGGTTCCCGATTCAATCGCGCGCTTCAAAGAGGTGTTCGAACCGCTGGCTGATTATGCTGGTGAAAAGGGTATTCGGCTGGTTTTTGAGAACTGCTGCATGGGCGGCAATTGGAATTCAGTCACCTGCAACATCGCACTCGGCCCCAAGGCCTGGGAACTGATGTTTGACGCGGTACCGGCGGCAAATGTCGGCCTCGAATGGGAGCCCTGCCATCAACTCGTGATGCTGGCCGACCCAATGCCGCAGCTCCGCCACTGGGGCGACCGCATCTTCCACGTGCACGGTAAAGACGCCTCGATCTACCACGACGTCATCGCTGAACAGGGCACCGGTCTCGGGCCCGATCCGTTCTGCCACCACCGCCATCCCGGTTTCGGCGACAGCAATTGGACCGACATCATCTCGCGCCTGCGCCTCAACGGCTTCCGTGGCTCGATTGACATCGAAGGCTGGCACGACCCGGTCTACCGTGGCGACCTTGAAATGACCGGCCAGGTCAAGTCGTTTGAATACCTGAAGCAATGCCGGGGCGCGGCTTTTGTGGGGAATCCGAGCTAGCTCGGATTGTTTTTCGTTTCGAGTTTCGAGTTTCGAGTTTCGAGTTGCTGGAAACCCTGGGCTTGGTGGTTTATACCGAGCCCGGGGTTTTCGCTTCGTGGCGGCTTAGATGACACTGCGCATGGATGCGGTCACTGCTTCGAAAACTTGGTCGGGGCCGAGTTCGGCATCGATCGCCGTCAGGTCACCCGAGGCAACCAAGGCCTCGTAACCATCGCGCACGCGCTCGAGGTATTCCAGCCCGCGCGCTTCGATGCGATCGGCACCGGCCGCGGTTCGGCGGGCTTCGGCGATGGTGGGATCTATCCGCAGGTACAGGGCGAGGTCGGCATGCAGGCCATCGATCGCCAAATCGATAGCCGAGCGCACGCGATGCGCATCCAGGCCCAGGCCATAGGCCTGATAAGCGATGGTTGAGTACCAGAAGCGATCAAGCAACACGGTGCGGCCGGCGGCGCGCGCTGGCATTAATTGCTCGTGCACCAACTGCGCGCGTGCCACCTGATAAGCCAGGAGTTCGGCAATCGGACAGGCCTCGGTAGCGGGATCCAACAAGATCGTGCGGATGTTTTCGCCCAGGCTGGTGCCGCCGGGCTCGCGCAGCACCAGCGGGTCGTGCCCGGCCTCGCGCAGCCAGGCCTCGGCTCGTTCCAATTGCGTTGACTTGCCGCAGCCGTCGATGCCTTCGAACACGATTAATGTCATGTCAGTCCTCTATCTCAGTCGGTGCTACCGACGCCGCAGGCTCACTGTGGTCGATCGCCACCTCACACACGAAACAGGCTATCGCCACCAGCACGCAATAGCCAGCAAACCACACCAAACGACGCTGCCCGACCACCAACTTGAGCAGCACAATGGCGCCCAAACCTGACACCAGCGCGGCGACAAAGGCAAGCGTCAAGGGGCCAAAGCCTACCGATGCAAGCAAGGCCGCGAAGCCGCCATCGAGAGCGTCTTTGGCCGCCGCGCCGGCGATCAGGGGCAGCCCAACCAAAAACGATACGCTCACCGCCAAGCTCGGCCCAAGCCCGCCGAATAAACCACCAGCGATGGTACTGCCACTGCGACTCACACCCGGCAACAGGGCCGGAATCTGCAGCAGGCCAACAATCAAGGCCTGACGCGGCGTCAGCTGGGCCAGATCTGCGGTTTGGTCGCTGCGGGCCGCGCTCAAGCGCTCCGCCGTTACCAGAAGGGTTGCGGTAAACAGATAACACAGACCCATCACCCACCATGAATCGCCGGCCGCAGCCACCAGGTCGCCACCAAACAGCCCAACTAGGCCGGCCGGCACCACCGCGATCGACAAAATCATCCACACCCGCGGGCCACAGCGCAGCGCGCGCCAGATATCCGGGGCAAAGGCGACCAGTATCGCAATCAAGGTGGCCGCATGCAGCAGCACGTCGAAAGGCAGTTCAAGCTCTTCCGGTAAGGAGCCAAGCCCCACCAAATGCGCAATCGCCAAGTGGCCCGAGCTTGAGACCGGCAGAAACTCGGCCACGCCCTGGATCAAACCGTACACCAAAGCTGCGCCGTAGCCGAGAACCGGTTCTGTCATCGCAGGCAGAATCAGCATCAAGGCACGCGACTCAAGCCCAGACCCCGCGCCACGCCGCAGGTTAACCTCCGGCGATTCCGCTTCGCTCACCCACGATTGAGCAAACGATGCAGAGAACCCGCCACCCCGCCGACGGATCCCAGGACCACGCCCCTATGCGCAACCGGCAGCAGCTTATGCTCCCTCCAGGTTCAGCCTAATGCACGTGGTCCATCTCATTGCCCGCCTGAATGATGGCGGCCCCGCGCGGGTCGTTGCAGCACTCGCCACCGGCACGCTTCTCAGCGGCGCCCAGTGTTCGGTGTGGCATGGCGCGGTGGGGAGCGACGAGGCCGATCTGGGCCCACAGCTCGCTGCAGCCGGCATTCCGTTGCGTGAGATCTCCGGGCTGGGCCGCAGCGTGGCCCCCGGCCATGACCTGCGTGCCCTGTTCAGCGTGCTGCGCCTGCTGCGCTCGCAGCGGCCAGACCTCGTCCACACCCACACCGCCAAGGCCGGCGCGATTGGCCGTCTTGCTTGTGCCATCCTCGGCATCCCCTGCCTGCACAGCTACCATGGTCACGTGCTCCACGGCTACTTTCGCCCTGGCGTCAACCAAATCGTGCGCCGGGTCGAGCGGGTGCTAGGGCGCCGTGCACACCACCACAGCCTGACGCCCAGCCTCGTTCGCGAATTGTCCGGACATGGCATTGGCCGCGCTCAGCGCTGGCATTGCCTGCCAATTCCGGTTCCTCAGGTTACGCCGACTCGCGCGCCATGGCCGCGCGAAGCAACGCCCGTCATCGGCTTTCTTGGTCGCCTAGCACCGGTCAAAGACATCCGATTGTGGCTGCTGACCCTGGCCCAAATTCGACGCCAGCGACCGGTTACCGGCCTAGTGTGCGGCGATGGTGCTCAACGTGCGATGGCTGAGGGCCTCGCCAAACGTCTGCGGCTGCCGGTGCGCTTTACCGGCACCGTACCTGCAGGTCAGGCGCTAGCCGGCATGGACCTGCTGCTGATGAGTTCGCGCAACGAAGGATTACCCTTGGTCGCGGTTGAGGCCGCCGCGGCCGGCGTACCGGTGGTGGCACCGGCGGTTGGCGGCCTGGCCGACCTCGGCACCACCGGCTTGGTGCACGCGGTTGCACGCAACAGCGCCGCCCTGAGCGCGGCCTGCTGCGATCTGCTCAGCAATGCAGACCGCCGCGAAAGCCAAGTCCAACGAGCACGTCTCCTCAGCGGTACGTATAGCCCAGCGGCGCTCATCCCGCTGTATTTGGCCTGCTACCGGAGCATCCTACACGTATGACGCGCGCTCTGATCTTGCTTGTCCCCGTGCTGTGCCTCGGCGCGGCTGAACTGCGCCTGCTCACGCCGGAGGCTCGGGTCGGCGAGATGGTAGAATGGGAACTCGTAGACGCTGGCCCGGCAGCGCTCGACGTCACCGCCAACCCCACGCTAAATATCGGAACCGGCAGCGCCGCGGTAAGCCGGCCTGCCTTCGCCTATCAGCCCTGGCTGATGGCCGATATTGAAACCAATGGCGAGCATGAATTCGCGGTGCAGGGCGGCTTGAGCCTGCGGATTCGCCACAGCTTTCGCATGGCGGGTGACCACAGCCTGGTGCTGACCGACGCCAGCGGCGCCGAACTGCTGCGCGACACCATCACGGTAGCCGCCAACCCTGACAGCCACGGCGTGATCACCGTGAGTCCGCATAACCCGCGTCTACTCGCCTACAGCGACGGCACGCCCTACATGCCGATCGGCTGCAACTTGGCCTGGGGCACGCGCCCCGACCGCCTCGCCACGGTGACCCGCTACCTCGACCGCCTCGCCGCGGCCGGCGGCAACCATATTCGACTCTGGTGCGCAAGCTGGTGCGGCTCGGTTGAAGGCGACCAAGCGGACAACTACCGCCTAGAGCAAGCGTGGCTGCTCGATCAGATTCTCGATGCAGCGCGGGCACGCCACATCAGCGTGATGCTGGTTCTCGACAACCACTACGACCTGACTCACGGCAAGGCCTTCCCCTACGGGGCCACCGGCCAGGAACGTGCCGAAACCTTTATCAACCCGATTCTGAGCCCGCAATACCAACGCCGCGTGCGCTATCTGCTGGCGCGCTACGGCGCCAATGACGCGATCATGGCCTGGGAATTATTCAACGAGATTGACATCGCCCTACGCGACAACCTTGGCGATTTCGATCACAGCGAACTCGGCACCGCGTGGGCCGAGGCCGCCGCTAGCTTTATTAACGCACACGATCCAGACCACCGTCTCACCACTATCAGCCTATCGCATTCGGTGTGGACCCGTCTATTTGCGGCCGATGCCATCGATCTGGTCCAGGTGCACAATTATGTTCCCACCTATGGCGTGATGTCGCCGTTCCATCACGACGGCGTCGCCCTCTTAGAAGACGCGCTCATGCCCTATGGCGATCTCGGAAAGCCCATCGCCGCCTCTGAGGTCGGCCATCACGGCACCGAACAAGTCAACCCTGGCAACGAGCTGGACGCCGACGGCGCCCTGCTGCGGCATCAGGCCTGGGCCGGTTTGCTCCTCGGCGGTTACGGCTCGGGCATGAACTGGTGGTGGGATGTTTACATCGACCGCAACGATCTATGGGCCGCATACACACCAATGGCGAAGATCGTCAGCACCATCAACTGGCGCGACCCGAGCCTGCAACCCCTGCGCCCCAATGTCGGCAGCTCGCTACGCATCATCGGTTGGCGCTCGCGCGACCAAGCCCTGCTGTGGCCGCAATCGCGGCAAGATAC
>JAQIBG010000137.1 GCA_027859175.1 Planctomycetota bacterium
GCCATTTGTTTGGATGAAAACTGCGGATGAAATCCTAGAGTCAATTGCCCGCTTTTGCTGCCACCTGCAGGCGGAGCAGGGTAATCTATGAGTTATTTACGGGACACAGCACTAGCGCGAGGTCACCATAAAACACCTGCAGCATGCAGCAGCCACCCAAAGGGTGGCCAACTGTCGTTCTGTCGTGCAAGTCGTGAGGCCTGTTGTAACGCGGGAGCGCAAGAAATTGGGCAATAAACATCAGAAAAGACCGGCCAGAGAGCGAGCGGCAAGGCGCTATCTTACTCTACCGGGGTGGGACGCTGGGCCTGAATCGAATCAGTACGTGTCCTCGTTCGTTCTCCTCGTTCGTTCGCGTACCAAGATCTGACCTGGGAAGGCCGGAACCTCGGGAACATCGTCACTTGCCTCGGCGGCACCAAGGTGAAGCCGTACTACCGTGCCCATCTCGATCCCGATCTTATCCCCGGCATGCGCCCCAGGCCACAGGGCTGGCGACCGCTCTTCGGCCAATGCGGTGCCGCCCAAGGGCATCTTGCCAAGCAAGGCGTCGGACCCGGCGACACTTTCCTCTTCTTCGGCTTATTCCGCGATGTCGATGACGACGGCCTGTTCGT
Organism: Planctomycetota bacterium; assembly: GCA_027859175.1. GTDB lineage: Bacteria > Planctomycetota > UBA11346 > UBA11346 > UBA11346 > GH22. Next base: position 618 of record JAQIBG010000137.1, read on the forward strand.
CCGTGGCTCCAAACCCCGTCATATCCTTTGGGGCTGGCTCCAGGTCGATGAGGTCCTCAAGGTCGATCATCATCGTGAACAGTTAGGATGGGCCGAAGGCCATCCGCACCTGACCATGATAGGTAAAGCGCAAAACACGATCTACACGGCCCGGAAGCACCTTTTAGATACGACGGTGCCTGGGGCCGGAGTCTGCCCCAAGTATGATGCGGCGAGACAGTTGACCGCTCCGGGTGGACGATGCTCGCGGTGGCTACTGCCTGCGTTCTTCAACCCCAAGGGACGGCGGTCGGCATTGAGCTACCATGGCCGAGAGAACGCCTGGGAGGCATCCCAGGACGGCGTGCTGCTTCAGAGCGTGGGGCGGGGACAAGAGTTTGTCTTGGATTGCGGGGATTATCCGGAGGCAGCGCAATGGGCCCTGAACCTGATTCGAGATGACCAATCATGAACCGACTGCCGGTTACCAAGAACCCCAGTCGATTGACTGGGGTTCTTTCGTTCGGTGCTCGCTGCGCTCCGCCCCGAGGTGGGAGCATGGGGCCCGGGGCCGGGGCCCAAATTACTGCATACTGTCTGAGATGTACCCATTTAGCTGATCAATTGATGGAGCCTTTTCAAAACCTAATGCCTGACAGGCAATGACAGATGATGCCCGTCCATCAAAAGGCCACGTCGGCGACATCGGATCAGCCTTAAGCAGTTCAAGCACACGATGTCTCAACCAAACCAGGTCAAGAAATGTTGCCGCCATTTCGCCCTTGGTGGCCTTCATTTCGCCATTTTTGAGGGATGAGATCCTATCTCGGCACCGCGTCCAAACACGCAAGGCCACAAAATCAAGATGGCCTCCAACGTCACGCTCCTCAATCCAAGTCATGCCGGCCATTAGATTATCGCCAAGCTCAGAACTCAGGAGAGCAGGGGCAAACTCATCACCTAACTCGTAGAGTTGCACAACAAAGCCGCCAACAAATTCCTCAAGTTTTTCAAAGCTCGCCAGTAAGCACAAGTCATCCGTGACAGGCCTACGCTGCCAACTTAAGTGCTGTTCAATAATGGACTCAAAACTGTCCATACGCCCTCCCGTTACTCAACCAACTCGGCCGCCAGCTTTCGCAGGGCACCCTCAAGCGGACCAAACGAACCACTCCCACTCGCGTACCGGCTCCCATCTCTCAGCTTACCAATCGTAATCGCGACCAAGTCACCGTGAGGCCCCAATCTCCCCGTCACGCCCATCCTCTCAGCCAACTGAGCATGGCCAACTCCAGAACCTGCCACATCACCAAAGAGCCGGCCATCCTTAGTCATGAATCCAATCCGGGCCTGTTCAGGCCGCAAACGCACCCTGTATCCATATGGCTTCGCCACTGGAGTAGGCTCATACAACTCGAAGTCCGGCTCATTCAAATGGAATTCATCGCCAGAAGCCGCCGATGCGCCATCACCCATAGACATCATTAGACCGAAAACACTTCCGCCTGCTCCTGCCAGTGCCGTCGGGTTCAAAATCAACCCTCCCGGCGCAACCGCTCCGGAAATACCAGCCAGAGCCCTACCTGGCACCGCCGTAAACGCGCGCGTTGCACCAGCACCACCTGCCGCAGCGGTGGCAACCGTTGCCCAGACCTCACCGATAACCTTACCGCCTCTTCGGTTATCCCCGGAAGCCAACTCGCTGCCCATATGTGCGATCATCGCCGGGATTACCTCCCCTGGTCGACTGACCAGGGCACCCACGCCCTCTGCCATTTGGCTAAACGCTTCCGCCTGATGATAATTCGCGGACATGTCCAATCCTGCTGCCGTTCCGACAGCCCAGCCAAATGCGCCACCAGTATTGTAGATGGGATCGACCACCACACCCTTGACGCCCTGGGCCGCACCCACGGCGGTATCCCCGACACCTGCCGCATAATCAACAACATAATCCGCCGCAGAAAGACCGACGTCCGCTCCCGTCACCCGGCCCTTGCTCGACCGCCGAACGGAACCAGCAATATGGCCACGCCGAGATGGCCCTGTCCACCCACGAGAGTTCCTACTCGACGCGTTCTCGTTGAGCGTCGAAAGCTTAACCAACTGCGCATGGCCGCCTGCATATGCCGGAGAGACAGAGACCAAGCCAGGCACCTGGGACCGCGTACCAATTGCGATCCATTCGGACCTTGGTGCATCCCCTCCCCATGAACCTTCAGTTACCCAATAAGCCACATCGCCTTCATAGGTGACAAAGTCCAACCCACTCGGATCCCACCGATTCACCGGATCCCCACCAGCATAGGCATACAGAAACACCTATGCGGAGACCCCCCCGCCAAAAGGCTGGGGTTGATGCGTCTATGAAAATGAAATCAGCGGGACGACGTCGGCCAGGGGCTAGATCGCGGACCCGACGTCGCAGATCCGGTGCGGTCCGAGGCACAATCCGGACATCAACCACCCCGCCACAAGCTATCAGATGTCAAGGATCGCTGGGAGAATCGTGGTTATGACTGACCCGGCAAGGGCGATGAATAATCGTACACAGCGCTTCGCACACAGCGCCAATTCACAACACTTCAACTGTCGTTGTCGGTGCCTTACTCTCCACGATAGCGGTCAGAATCTCATCAGCCGCATCAGTTCTTTCGCCATCAATCGTGATCATCACCTTCTTCTCCCCGATGAACGCAAGCAACACATCATCACTATTACCCACTCGAACAACGATCCCACCAAAACTGGCAACGCGGCGTCTCGTCTCTTCCATTGCAGCCAGTGAAAATGCAACATCCACGTTTAAGCCGGCGTTGATGAGAGCCGCCTTTTTGAGGCTTATAATATCATCCAGAGTTACAATGGATTGAACAGACGCTTCTGGGAATCCGCAGAACAACAAGCGGAGCACCTGAAGCACATCTATATCACCACACGGGTCACTCAGCAATAAATCCACTTAGCCGCCTCCGAAATTGTGTCCACGCCATAGATCCACATCCTGAATGGCTGGCGCCGCCTCAATTGGTTCAATTGTAAAGTTCTCGGTGTTTATCCTCCTGTAATCCTTGGGGATAATGAATACTTCCTCGCCAGCACCCTTGTCAATGCTGTTTGCATAGGGTTCGATGTCTTTCTTTGGTATGCGAATGATGACAGGCGATGCACCTTGCTCTGCTGCGGCGAGCCTTGCGTACTGCTCTGCCGTGACTCTATCGTAGGTCATATAGAACCCCGACCCGTCTGGGTCCGGAATACCGTTCCGCTTCGCTGCGTGCCGAAGCTGCCCGCCCACACTCAGGCCAGACCTTACGCTCTCTCCTGCAGGGGCAGTAGTTCCGTGGAACAAGTCATCGCCAGCCTTTGCGGCTGAGGAACCACCAGCGGCCGGCGAAGCGCCACCTGACCGACCAAAACCAGTTGCGCTGGAAGCTTGCTCATCAATAGCCCGACCAATTTGACGAAGGAGGCCTACCGATATGGCGACAACAGCCAACTCTGTCGCTGCCTGCCCTCGACTAATCTGATCACTGCCACCACGGTATGGGCTGCTGCCCATCACCAGAGCACTTCCTCGGTCAATAATAAATACTGGAGTCAAGTCACGGCTAGCATCGACAATAGTTGAGAGGCCGCCCACGACGATTTGCTTCAAACCACTCCTCGTTTCGTCCCGCACTTGCGCGTCGGTCAAGCTTGGCGCGGAAACCGAAAACTCACCATTGGGGCCGTACTTCACAGCACGCACAGATCCATCTGGCCTGTAAGCGCTCGTGAAATTGTATTGCCAATAATAGAACGGACTATCTGGGTTCGACGTATCACCGCGGTCGTAGTCTTCCTGGGTAAACACATTCCCAGATAGCCCCAATTGGCTTGGGGTAATGTCGTCATTGGGCTTTGGAACCGTTGGATTGCTTCTTGGAATGTATTCCCAATAGCCAACCGTGAAA
>JAQIBG010000167.1 GCA_027859175.1 Planctomycetota bacterium
GGCGGAGCAGGGTAATCTATGAGTTATTTATGGGACACAGCACTAGCAGGCACCCCCTATGGTTCTTGTTCGCGCTGTATTTCTTCCACCTGATGGGCACTGCCCTCAACGCGCAGTGGGGCGCATTCCGATATAACTTATACATCCTCATCGGCTGGGCTGTCACCGCTGCCACCGGCATGCTCAGCCTGGTGCTACCGTTTGGCATGGAAGCCGGGTTGGTGAGCAGCAACGCCTGGATTCTTGCCTCAATCTTCCTCGCCTTTGCTTGGCTGTGGCCAAATTTTCAAATCATGCTGTTCCTGATTGTGCCGATGAAGGTCAAATGGCTGGCCCTCCTGATGTGGATTGGCTTTGGTCTGACCATCCTGTTCGGTGATTGGACCGCGCGCCTGCTGGCGCTGGCAGCCCTCAGCAACTTCTTCCTGTTCTTCGGCGCAGACATCGCGCGCCGCCTTCGCTACGGCCACCGGCGTATGCAGTCTCAACTCGGTGAAGTCCGTTCTGCCCAGGAGGCTTTTCACCGCTGCCATTGCTGCGGCATCACCGAGCGCGACGATACCGATCGCCAGTTTCGCGTCGACACCAGCACCGAAGGCTCGCCCGATATCTGCGTGCCCTGTCTGGAACAGAGAAAACGAGCCGCATCAGACTCGCAAACCGATGCCAATGCGTAGCTTGTGCTGAATCACCCGCCTCGCGTCGCCAAGCGCGAGAGCCTAGCCGCTGCGCCTTTTTGGCGCTAGGATAGTGTATGGCTCGCACCGGTGCTCATCTCAGGGACGCGTAATGCAGTTATCTTCCCTCTTTCGACGTCGTGCTGGTTGGGATGACAAAGACCCCAACAAGCGCCTGAAGGCCGTCGAGAAATGCCGCGACAAGGCCACACTCAAGAAGCTCGCGCTCACCGACAGCTCACCGGCGGTGCGCACCGCAGCGGTTGAGAAAATCAACGACGACGCAACCCTGTGGGAAATCCTGCAAAACGAACAGAACACCGCCGTGTGCCAGGCCGCTGTTCGCAACGTCATCTCGCAACGCACCCTGTCTCAGGTGGCCCGCTTCCGCGCGCTCGACATCGAAACGCGCCTTGAGGCCCTCAGTCGCATCACCGATGAAGAGGTCCTCGAGCAACTCGCCCTGGGCGACTCCTCCAAGTCGGTCCGCATGGCCTGCATCAAAAAGGTCCGCAGTCGCGAGATCCTACAGCAAGTCATCACTGAAGACCGCTCCGGCCAAGTCGCCAATCTGGCCACCGAGATTCTGAACGGCACCACCGGCCGCTATTCGCGCTAAGCCGTGTCGCTACCGCGACTCGATATCATCATTCCAGTGCGGAATGAGATCGCAAACCTCCCCTGCCTGTTTGACCGACTAAGCCACCTGCGCCTACCGGCTCAGCTCCAGATACTGTGCATCGATGATGCGAGCACCGATGGCAGCACTGCGTGGCTACGCGAGCGCGCCGAATATGATGACCGCATCAGCCTGATCCATCTCGCGCGCCGCCATGGCAAAGAGGCCGCACTCGACCACGCCATACAGGTCAGCACCGGCGATGCGCTCGTCTGCATGGATGCCGACCTCCAAGATCCGCCCGAGCTGCTCGCCGCCATGCTCGCCCACTGGGAGCGCGGAACGCAGATCGTGATCGCACACAGGGCGCATCGTAACGACCCCCTACTCCGACGGCTAGCGGCCTGGACCTTTTATCGCACTGCGGGCCTGTGTGGATTACGGATTGTTCCAGACACGGGCGACTACCGCCTGATTGACCGTCGCGTGGTGCGAGTATTTCGCGCCCTACCCCGGCCCAAACGCCACCTGCGCTTCATCACCCAATGGCGTGGCTATGAAGAGGCCGTGGTGCCGTACCCACGACCAGCACGACAAGCCGGGACCTCCCGCTATAGCACAAGCGATCTGCTCAAACTAGGCTGGGCCTTGCTACGCCAGGCGTGACAAGCGCGCTGGGCGCCACACTAGCTGCCGCGGCCGGGTTCCCACAGGATGTCGGTCTTGCCATTGTCATTGCACATGCGCGACCACTGAAAGCACAGGTCACTGAGGCGATTGAGATAGATCGCCAAGGGCAGTGGGCCCTCTTCACGACCGCTCATTTCAGGGCGAGCCCGCACCACCGCGCGCTCGGCGGCGCGCACCGTCACGCGGCATTGATGCAAGGCAGCGGCCGCGCGCGATCCGCCAGGCAAAACAAAGCTGGTCAGCGGCGCGAGCACCTCCTGCGCCTCTTCTGCCCACAGCTCGAGTCGATCCACATAGGCCGCCGTCAAACGCGGGATCTTGTCTTCATGCGGCCCACCGGGCGGCATCACCAAGTCGCTACCTACATCGAACAAATCATTCTGGCAGGCGCGCAAGCGCTCTGGCAGGCCCTCAGGCATCTCTTCGCACAGCGCCACGCCAAAGGTACAATTGGCGGCGTCAACCAAGCCGACCGCCTCCATGATCCAATCGGATTTCGACACCTGGGTGCCATCACCCAAACGGGTGCTCCCACCATCACCAGTACGCGTGCTGACGCGATCAATGCGGACCATGACATTCTCCTGCAGAGCTGAGGTTCGGCTTGGATTCCCGCTGCGTGACCCCTAATCTCAGGGGCGGCCCGGGTGCCGCTTGGCTCGCGCGCGATGTGATCAGCAAACGCGCACAGCGCAAGGAGTGGAGCATGCCGCAGTGTCCACGCTGCCAAGCTGAGATCGCCGTCGATCAGCGGCGCTGCCTGCAGTGCGGCGCCAGCCTGAGCGCGGCCGCGCCGCTTGAGGCGGCCCCCTCAACACCAGACGACAGGGTCGAATGCCCACCCAATCGCGCTGGCTGGATGGCCTGGGGCGTTGGTGCCGCCCTGGCACTTCCGCTCTACTTCGTGCCCTTCGGCTCTTTCGCTGCCTGGTTGTTCTCATCGCTGTGCCACGAGATGGGCCACTGCGCCGCCAATCTGCTGACCGGATCGCTCGCTTTCCCAGCCATCAGCCTACGCGGTCACGCCGTAGCCATGGCCACCGAACCAATACCATTCGCGCGCGTGGTGATCTGGGGCGCGCTGATTGCCCTGGCCGTGGGCGCGTGGAAACGCCGTTCATGGATCACAACCTGGACCACCATCGCCATCATATACCCGCTCATCGCGTGGCCGATGCGTGAGGTGTGGGTGCTCTATCTCGGCGTGTTCGGCGAGTTGGTATTTGGCGGCGTGTTTTTGTGGCGCGCATGGACCGGCGGCTTCACTGAGCAACCCAGCGAGCGGCCCTTGTACGCCATGCTCGGCTGGCTCTTAGTGCAACGCAATCTGTGGCTCGGCGGCGGCCTGCTGTTCAGCAACGCTGCGCGCCTCCGTTACTGGGAAAACGGCAGCTTTGGCCTGACCAATGACTTGATCCGCATCGCCCACGACCATCTCGGGATGGCGATCTCAACGGCAGCCATCCCGCTCCTACTCGGAGCGCTGGCCACGCCGATACTCGCATGGTGGTTTGGCCGCGCCTATCTCCGCAGTACGGATTAGCCCCCAGCCTTAGCCCCGCGCCTCAGTCGGACGATTGCCCAAGGCTGATAAAGCGGAAGCCCCAATACGCACCACCAAGGCCAAGGATGCCGAGCGCAATCCGCTGCGGCATCGCCACCGGTGCGCCAACGGCGGCCGCCAACATGGTGAATCCCAAGGCCATGGCGATGAAACCTAACACCTTGGCGGTGCGGCGATTGCCGGCTCCAATTGAACCCGGCTGGCGCCTTGTGCCGCTGCTGTTGACGTCTTTCATAGGTTAAAGTACCTCGCCGACGGGTGATGGCATACGATCGCCGAGGTCGATTGCTCGGGATCCAGCTGAAACTCGTCAGACAGGCTCAGGCCAATCTCGTCCCATTCAAGCAAGGCTTCTAGGTGCGTCTGGTGTTCCAGGTTCGGGCAGGCTGGGTAGCCGAAGCTGAAACGGCTGCCCTGGTAGCCCTGCTGGAACATCGCCGCCATGTCGGTCGCATCCTTGCCGGCGATGCCCAGCTGCTGACGCACCCGCTTATGCCAATACTCAGCCAGGGCCTCGGCCGACTCAACCGACAAGCCGTAGAAGTACAGGTACTCCTGATAATTATCGGCACCAAACAAGCGCTGGCAGTGCTCGGTGGCCACGCCACCCATGGTAACCACCGACAGCGCGATCACATCACGTGCCCCGGCAGCCCAAGCCGCGGCCGGGATAAACCGCTGCTCGTCAGCAATTGGATCGGCACCAACGCCGCGGAAGAAGTCGCTGACGCAGAGGTGCTTGCTGTTGGCACCGGCCTGACGCGGCAAGGCGATACGACTACGCTCAGCCCCGGTATCAGGTTCATAAATGATCAAGTCGTTCTTATCCGACGCGCACGGCCAGTAGCCGTACACCACCGCCGGTTCGAGCATCTTGTCGGCGGCCGCCTTGGCGATCCACCGCCTGAGCACCGGGTCGGCCTCACGCGCGACCATCTCTTGCCACTCGTCTTGCGTCAGCTTCTGGCCCTGGCGGAAGCCCCACTGACCGCGATCCCACGCGTTCTTGTTGATGTAGCTGGTGATCGTGGCCAGATCGAGCTCGTCGCCACGCACCACCTTGCGGCCCCAGAATGGAGGTTCGGGGATGCGCTCAGGCGGCGGCACGTCAGACGGCACGTAAGCCTTACCGGCCTCGAGCTTCTCTTCGAGAATCTCGTAGGCGGTTTTGACCGATTTGGCACGCGAGGTTTTGGTGGTGAGCTTGAAGTTGGCCACATCCACATTGCCACACAGTTCGTCCATAAACTGCAGGCCATCGAAGGCGTCGGTTGCATACCACACGCGATGTGGCGCAGCGCCCTCAACATCGTCAGCCGCCAAGGCCTCGCGGCTGTAGATGCCGCGCAAGTCGTTCTCTACGTAGCCGCGATTCAAGGCCGCGCCGCCGAGGATCACCTGATGATCAAGGCCGCGTTCGGCCAAGTACTCAAGGTTCTCTTTCATCACCACGGTACTCTTGACCAACAAGCCAGACATCCCGATCACGCAACCCGGATGCGCCTTAGCGGCCTCGATAATGGCCTCCACTGACTGTTTGATACCAAGGTTAACCACCGTGTAACCGTTATTGGACAGGATGATGTCGACCAAGTTCTTGCCGATGTCGTGGACATCGCCCTTCACTGTTGCCAACACCATGGTGCCCTTGCCCGCGCCATCGGCCTTCTCCATCAAGGGCTCGAGATAACGCACGCAGGTTTTCATGCACTCGGCCGACTGCAGCACGAAAGGCAACTGCATTTGACCGGAGCCAAACAACTCACCCACTACTTTCATGCCATCGAGCAAGATGTCGTTGATGATAGTGAGCGGCGTGATGCCGTGCTCATTCATCGCTTCCTCAAGGTGAACATCCACGCCCACCTTGCGGCCTTTGATGATGCGCTGCTTGAGTCGCTCGCGAATGTCGAGTTCCAACTCGGCATCGGCGGCCTCGGCTTCGTTAACGGTTTTGTTGCCAAAATGGTCAACAAAGGCAAACAAGGGGTCGTAGGTACATTCGCCCTTGGCGTCAAACTCACGGCGATCGTAGATCAGATCGCGCGCCATTTTGAGTTCGTCTTCCGACAAGTTGGCAACCGGAACTATTTTGCCGGCATTGAGGATCGCCGCGGTCAGTCCGCGCTTGACTGCTTCGTCCAAATACACCGAGTTGAGCACGCGGCGGGCAAAGGCCTTGACGCCAAAGGAAATATTCGACAGGCCGAGGATGAATCCAGCGTCTGGATACTTCTTGGCCAAGATCTCCATCGCCTCCAAAGTCCACTGACCGAGCTTGCGAGTATCTTCATCGCCCTGCGTGATCGGGAAGGTCAACAGATCAAACAGCAGGTCCGAACCCGGGATGCCATGCACCTCGGTGGCCCGCTCGTAGATACGCGTCGCGATCTCAATCTTGCGCTCGACGGATTTAGCCATCGAGGCTTCAGGGTCTTCATCAATAGTCAGCGCCACCAAAGCCGCGCCGTGCTCCTTGGCCAAGGCGCAGATGCGGTCGAAGCGTTCGACACCCTCTTCAAAGTTGACCGAGTTGATAAGCGGCTTGCCGGCCACCAATTTCAGGCCTTCGGCCAGCACATCGACCTGGGTTGAGTCGAGCATGATCGGAATCTGTACCGCGGTGCCGAAGCGCGACAGCGCCTTGCGCATATCGCGCACTTCGTCGCGACCGGTCCAGGCCACCGATACGTCGAGAACGTGGGCCCCCTCCGCTACCTGCTCCTGGGCCAGTTCGGTCATGCCGTCCCAGTCTTCGGCCAGCAGCATGTCACGGAACTTTTTCGACCCGGTGGCGTTGGTGCGCTCACCCACCAAGAGAATGCCGGTGTCCTGCTTGAGCGTGGTTTGCTGGTACAGACTCGCCACCGAGGGCGTGAAGCTGTCGATGCGGCTGCGCCCGGGGCTCAGGCCCGACACCGCGTCGGCTATCGCCTTGATATGCTCAGGCCCGGTGCCACAGCAGCCGCCGGCTAGGTTCAGGCCGTAGTCCTTAACAAACTTGACGTGCCAGCGCGCCAATTCTTCAGGCGTGAGATCAAAAACGGCCTTCCCGCCCACATTGCGCGGCAAGCCGGCGTTGGGCAGACAGCTGACCCAGCGCGTGGCGTTCTCACACAAGTGACGGATATGGCTGTCCATCAGGTCTGGGCCGGTGGCGCAGTTCATGCCAACCGCATCAACCGGCATCGCTTCGATGCTAGCCAAGGCACCAGCCACGTCGGTACCCGCCAACATGGTGCCGGTGGTTTCCACGGTAACCTGAACCTGAATCGGCAATTCCTTGCCAAGGTCGCGCATCGCGGCGCGACACGCGGCCACGGCACAGCGTACCTGCAGAATATCCTGACAGGTTTCCACCAACAGACAGTCGGCGCCGCCAGCAATCAGCCCACGCGCGCCAACCCGATAGGAGGCAAACAATTCATCCCAGCCGATGTGGCCGAGCGAAATCAGCTTGGTGCCGGGGCCGAGCGAGCCGGCCACGTAACGCGGCTTGTCAGCGGTGGCAAAGTCGTCGGCCACGCCGCGCGCAATCTGGGCGGCTTCACGAGCCAGATCCTCGGCGTAATCTTGCAGACCAAACTCGCTGAGCACATGCGGCATCGAACCAAAGGAGTTGGTTTCAATCACATCGGCGCCGGCCTTCAGGTAGCGACTGTGGATCTCCGGCACGATCTCAGGCCGCGTGCGCAGCAACCATTCCGGACAGCCGTTGGTTTCTTCGCCGCCGTAGTCATCAGCGTTCAGATCCCAGGTGAACAGCTGGGTGCCCATACCCCCGTCGTACACCAGCACCCGGTCGCGCAGGGCGCCAAGGTAGCCAAAGCGTTCCGCGCGCTCATCACGACGGTAACCGAGATGGTCGGCCGGCGTGCCCCAGCCCTGGCCATCAAGCTGCACTCGATGGTGTGGACAGCGCTCGTCGCAGATGTGACCGGTATTGCCGTGTTCAGCCATGCCTAGCGTTCTCCCGCCCGGCATGCTGATCCTGGGCGCCACCGGGCAAGACATCAACGTATCATCATACAACGATGGTCAAGCCGCGGAACATCCTCGCGGAACAAGCCGCCCGCACGCAAGCTCCTAACGCTCTACGAGCCAGTGCCCAAGCACGCCCCGCAAGACACAAGCACGTCTCACAAATCAGGATACGCCAAACGAAACAGCTCATCCGCAGCGTCTGCCATCGGCGGGCCAGGATGCTCAAGCAGGCCAGAACTGACCTCGATGATCTCGAGTTCGAGATTCTGCAAACCGCTGTGCCGCTTGAGATCTGGCGCCATCCCGATGCGCGTCACGATCACATCGGGCGCAAGACTGCGAATCAGTTCGGCGCTGACCTGCGGCCAGGGCGTGTCGAAACGGTTCTCGATCACGTCATCAATCCCAGCCGACACCAACACATCGTGATAGCTCGACGCGATGCCATTAGTGGCGCGGGTGCCGCCAAACAACAGGCCGCCGTAGGTGGTCAGCACCACACCACGCCGGCGCGGATAATCTTTGGGCAGGTCAACGGCGCACAGGCGCATGCGACGCTCGGTGCGGTCGGCCAAGCGACGCGCCTCATCGCCGGCCCCAAGCAACAGCCCCATCGCCTCGATATCGGCGCGTAAGGTGGCCAAGCCGTGCGCGCTGCCGCCGTCGAACACCTGAATGCCCTGCTCGCGCAAACGCGCAATCTTGGACACATCACCCGGGTAGCCCGAGAGCAGTACCAAGTCAGGCTTCAGCGCGAGCGCCGCCTCAAGACTGCGCAGGCCCTCCAAACGTGGCCGCTGACCAATACGACGCGCATCGCGCCCAACGCTGAAGGTCGAAAAGCCAACCACGCGTTCGGGTTCGCACAACTCCAAGGCCACGTGGTCAGCAATCAAACCGACCGACAAGATGCGTTGATAATCAGCCAGTGGCACCGCCTCACCGCGACTATCCAGCACCGCACGGCGCCCATCGGCAAGCTCCACCACATCGTGACGCGCGCCATGAACCGCCACCGCGGTTGGCGGCGCGCCACCATACCAGGCCCCAACCACCGACAACACCAGGGCCGTGACCACCAGAACCGCATTCAACACTGAGATCCGGCTCATGCCTCATCTCCCAAGTAGAACGCGGGCGCGGTATTCGCTTCCATGCGCACGCCATAGATGGCTGCCACACGCTCCGGCGTGAACACCTGTGCCGGGTCACCCTCGCTCGCCACGCCACCGTGATGCAACAACACAGCGTGATCGGCAAAGCGTATAATTTCGTCAATGCGGTGCAACACGCACACCACGCCCGTGCCACTCGCGGCCAGCCGTTGCAAACGTGCCAGCACATCCAAAGCGTGGCCGATATCGAGCGCCGCGGTGGGCTCATCAACCAACAGCCACGGCGCGCCCGTGGCCAGGGCCCGCGCCAATAGCACCCGCTGCTGTTCACCCACGCTCAGCGACAAGAAATGCCGCCCGGCCATCGCGGTTAAATCACAGTCTGCCATCGCCGCATCAATCGCAGCGTGATCCTCGCCACGCATACGCTGCCACGCACCACGATGCGGATAGCGCCCCTGCGACACCACCTCGCGCACACGCAAATCGAACGACAGGGCGCTGCGCTGCGGGACATAAGCCAGGGTCGCAGCGCGCTCCAGTTGGCTCAGGCTGGTCAGAGAACGACCATCAACCGACACCGCGCCAGCCGACGGCGCCATCAAGCCAAGCAAGCCTTTAAGCAGGGTTGTTTTGCCCGTGCCGTTGGGCCCACACAGCGCCGTCAGGCGGCCGGGCTGCAACGACAGGTCGATGCCGCGCAAGACCGCACAGGGGCCATAGCGCATTTCCAAGCCCGTTGCCGAGAGGCTCATGCGCCGGCCTCCCGCTCACTGCGACGGAAGATCATCACAAACACCGGAATGCCCACCAAGCCGGTGACCACGCCAAGCGGCACCTCCCCGATTGCAGGGAAGGCGCGGGCCACCACATCGCACCACACCACGTAAGCCGCCCCACCCAAGATTGAGGCCGGCAACAAGCGTCGGTGGGCCACGCCGGCGAAAGGCCGCAAGGCATGCGGCACCACCAAGCCAACAAAGGCCACGCCGCCGCCTACGGCAACCGCCGCTGCCGTCAGCATCGCCACCCACACCAAGATCCACGTTTGGGTACGCTCGACCGACACCCCCAAGCTGCGCGCCTCATCACGGCCCGCGAGCAACAAGTCGAGATCACGGGCCCAGGTCCAAGACGCAGCAATTCCGATGACAATCAAAGGCAAGGCCAAGGCTACGTGAACCAAACCTTTGCCATCAAGACTACCGAGCGAAAATACCACCACCGCGCGGCCTAATTCCCACGACGACTGCGACAGACTGGTGACCAAGGCGCCCAAACTCGCGAACAGCGAACTCAGCACAAAGCCAACCAACAGTACCGTCAACGCCGAGCGCGAGCGCGCGGTGAGGCCCATCAGCAGCACCAGCGCCAAGCCCGCACCAAGCGCGCAGCCGATCGGCAGTAAAAGCTCCGGCACCATCCACGGCACCACGCTCACCAACAAGCCGTGAGTCAGCAGCGAAAATTGACCACCAAAGGCAGCGCCAGCGGTGGTGCCGAGTATCGACGGCCCAGCGAGCGGATTGCGAAACAAGCCCTGGGTCAACACACCAGCCACCGCCAAGCCGGCGCCGGCAAGGGCCGCCAACACCGCGCGGATGGCGCGCAAGCGCACCACGTCGTCGCTGGCCTCGGCCACACCAAGCACCAACGACACCGCCACCCCCGCCACGAGCAGGAGAGCAAGTCCGATCAAGAGAGTGAGCTGGCGCGCCATAGCAATGCAGGGTGGCGCGCGCATCAGCCCGCGCCACCCTCGCTTACTCAGAATTCAGCGGCCACGCCGGCAAAGCCAGACACACCAGGTGTGGCATAGCCCAGCGTTTCAACGTAATCGACATCCATCAGGTTCTCACCGCGCACGAACAGGTTGATGGTATTGGTGGCCTGCCATGACACCATCGCGTCAAGCAAAGCGTAGTTGCCAACCGAGGTGCCAAAGTATTGACGGCCAGCAACGCCGGTGCCATACAGACCACAGGTCACACCACGCGGCAAGGCCACTACCCAGTCAGCATTTAGCTGATGCGTTGGTAAATAGTTGGCGAGATCAGAGAAACCTTGCACCACATCATCGCCGGGCTGTTGATAGGTATAGCGAACCGCCATTCGCGTCGCCACCTCACCCGGATCGCTCATGAAAGCGATCTCCGTTTCGAGGCCATCAACACGTTCACTGCGATCGGAGTTCTCGTAGGTATACAGCGCACCAAAGGCAATGCGCTGGCTGTAACGGGTTGAAAAGAAAGTGTTCTCGACAGTCCAGTGATCATCAACATGGCTGAGATGCCCAAGCTCGAAGCCCCAGCTCTCCTCGGCCTCAAGATCAGGATCCCCATAGGAAGAATACAGCTCATACAATGACGGCGCACGGAATGCGGTGCCTACCGAAGTAAATAATTTCACGGCATGACCGATCCGACGGGCGCCTTCCAAGCGCCAGGTCATCGCATCGCCCTCGCGATCATGATTTTCATACCGAGCGGTTGCCGAACCGAGCCAACCATCTTCATCATAGGCACCACGCACCCACAGCCCGGTTCGATTGGAGTCTTCATCGAAAGTGGTGGAACCATCGGCGCCGGAAACGGTGTCAGCCTGCTCACGAATGTGATCGATACCCCCCGCCACAGTCCAGACGTCCTCAACGATCCAACTCACGTTGGCACTGGCGTAGAGCTCCTGACTATTGAAGTTGCGATCATACACCGTTTCTTCAGGATATTCTCGTTCGAGATCGGTGTAGGCGACCACCGCCTCAGCTCGCAGTTGCTCATCGGCGTACACGCCACCAGCCTGGTAACGGATTGCAGAGCTATCTTCTGTCGCCTCAGAATCGGGCAGCGGACCACCCGGAAAGGCCGCGAGCAAATCGTATTCATTCTCAGCCTGGGTGGCATTGATGCTGGCATAAAGCTCGACCGCGTCGGTCGCGGCCAGGTCAAAACGTGCATACCCACCAAGGCGCTGGAACCCGTCTTTTTCGTACTCTCCGGGGTCGCCGTTCGGATCGTCAGTACGCGAACTCCAGCCCTCGCTGGCTGTGCCACTCAAACCAATCGCGTAACCAAATCGCTCGCCGATCGGCCCGGTTGCCTGGGCGACACCGTCAACCGTGGCATACGAACCACCTTGCAAGACCGCGCGCGCGGCATGGTCCTCGGTGGAGGTGATTGGCATCAAATTAACCACACCGCCAATCGCGCGGCTACCATACAAGCCAGACTGCGGCCCACGTGCGACCTCAGCCGATGCAATGGCGGCCGAATTGAGACCGGCGAGATTCGGCGAACTTTGACTCGAGGACGGGTCATTCAATGGCACGCCATCGTATAGCACCTGGGTGCCGTCGCTGGCTGCGCCACGCAAACGCAGACTCTGCAAAGCGCCAGGGCCACCGGAGCGCCGACTGTAGGCCCCATTGACGCGCCGTCCGAGCGCTTCGACAGGCTGGATCGGAAACGCAAGGCGCTCGCTGTCTTCAGCAACAACGGTGATCGGCGTAACCGTAGACGACACCGGTTGCGGCGAGCGACTGGCAGTAATGACGATCACCTCATCGGCCGGATCAAGGTCCGGCGGCGACTCAGCAGCAAAAACAGGCACTGCAGTGATAATCAGGGCTAGGGAAGGGACTATATGGCGCATGACGTAGGGCTCCTCGCGGTGTCTGCGCGTGATGGCCAAAAGGCCAGAACGATGCCGACGCGGTCGCCCTCTCCCCCATCCCTTAATGATGAGAGCAGGTCATGAGCCGCCTCCCCCTGAACTCGGGAGGAGAACAACCGCGTATATCAGGCAGGTCTTCTGACTCCCGGATCAGCCCTCGCGGCCGCCTTCCCACACGTGATGTGCAGTGGCAAATTGGCCGTTCGGTCCCCGGTTACAGCGGCGGGCCCGTGCCGGATTCTCACCGGCTTCCCTCAACGGCGGATGGCGAACCATCCGCACCTGATATAATGGATGTTTAGATCCAGAATCGTGAGCCGCAAGGCCAAGCATCTATGTGCCACCTCGCACGCGGCCCGCATGCTCCCCGTGTATCGGCCCGATGCGCCAACGACGATTACAGGTGCAGCGCGCGCCCGCACACCACCAGCACCACCTCATCAAGGGCAGTGCCAAGGACTTGGTTCATGCGCCCCAAGGTGTCCCGATAGCGTCGGCTCACCGCATCGCCTGGCAC
The DNA here is from genome assembly GCA_027859175.1 of Planctomycetota bacterium. Classification (GTDB taxonomy): domain Bacteria; phylum Planctomycetota; class UBA11346; order UBA11346; family UBA11346; genus GH22. The sequence continues at coordinate 12,839 of JAQIBG010000167.1, forward strand.
CACGCCGAGCCCAATCTCGTTGGTCACGGCGATCGCGAGGCCGGAATAGGCCTGCATCGCCTGCGCCAGGCCGGCCGCATCGGCCGCGCCCTGGTCTTGACCGTAAGCCGCGTCGCGCTCAAACAGATTGCACAGCCACAAGGTCAGACAATCGAGCACCACGGCGCCGCCTGGCTCAGCCGCGGCAATAGCAGCGGCCGGATCCACCTGCTCCTCAACGGTGTGCCAGCCCTGCGCGGCGCGCTCCGCCTTGTGCCGCGCAACGCGGTCGCGCATTTCCTCATCCCAGGGCTGACATGTGGCAATGAAAGTGCGCGGGCCGCTCTGCGCCAAAGCTCGTTCCAAAGCGTAGCGGCTCTTGCCGCTGCGCGCGCCACCAGTCACTAGCATGCCTGTCATGACGGCAGCTTGCCGCAGCGCCGCCACAAAGGAAGGTAGCGCCCATGCCTATCACGCTGCCAACGATATCGAAACCAGATCAAGACGCCCGCAACGCGGCCACCGCGCGCAATCGCATCCTGACCAAGCCACGCGGCGCGCTCGGCCGCATCGAAGAGTTGATGATTCAGCTAGCCGGATGCCAAGGCCGCACCGAGCCCAGTTGCCAACAGGTCCATATCCTGATATTTGCTGCTGACCACGGCGTCGCCGCGCGTGGAGTCAGCCCATTCCCGCAAGCTGTGACGGCACAAATGTGTGCGAATTTCGCTAGCGGCGGGGCAGCCATCAGCGTCCTCGCGCATGAACTCGGCGCCACCCTCAGCGTCATCGATGCCGGTGTCGCCACGCCGCTGCCGGCCGACCTGCCCATCGTGCATGCGCCCGTGGCGCTAGGCACCGCCGACTTCGTTAGCGGCCCTGCAATGAGTGCCGAACAGTGCGACGCCGCCCTAGGCCTCGGCATGGCCCAAGCCCGTGCCGCCTGCGAGGCCGGCTGCGAGCTGCTAATCGCCGGTGAAATGGGCATTGGCAATACCACCAGCGCCGCCTGCCTACTTTCGCTGCTCAGTGGCCTGCCCTCGGCCGCCACCGTTGGTGCTGGCACCGGCGCCAAAGGGCCGGTGCTCGCCAGCAAACTGCAGGCGGTTGATCTGGCCCTCGAACGCGTTGGGCAATGCGATGCCCGCGGTGCCCTGGAGCAAGTCGGCGGTTTCGAAATCGCCGCGATGGCCGGCGCGATGCTCCAAGCAGCTGCCTGTCGATGCCCGGTGTTGGTTGATGGATTTATTGCAGGCTCTGCAGCCGCGGTGGCGGTTGGCCTGAACCCTGCCCTGAGCGATTACCTGGTCTTCGCCCATCTGGGTTCCGAGCGCGGCCATCGCGCCCTACTCGGACTGCTCAAAGCCAAACCCCTGCTCGAGCTCGAGCTCCGCCTGGGCGAAGGCTCTGGGGCCGCGCTCGCGGTGCCCCTACTGCGTCATGCCTGCGCGCTGCTGAGCGGCATGGCCACCTTTGAAGACGCCGGCGTGAGCGACGGTAAATAGCCATGCGCGCGTTGGCCGCCGCTTTCCGCATGCTCAGCCGGATCCCGATTCCGGCCCCAGTCACGCGGCGTGAAGACATGCCCGCCAGCGTGGCCTGGTTCCCCTTCGTGGGCTGCGTCATTGGCGCGCTGGTGGCCGGCGCCTTTGTTAGCGCCAGCATGCTGTGGCCGGCGGGCGTCGCCGCCGTTATTGCCGTCGCCTTTGGGCTCCTGCTCACCGGCGGGTTTCATGAAGACGCAGTTGCCGACGCGGCCGACGGTTTCGGTGGCGGCATTGAACGCGAACGTGTCCTTGCAATCATGCGCGACAGCCGCATCGGCACCTTTGGCGTTCTCGCCCTCTGGTGCGTGCTGTCACTGCGCGCGGTGACCCTGTGTGCGCTTGATGAGGCCGCGCTGTGGCTCCTGCCCGCAGTATATGCATGGAGCCGTTGCGCCGCGCCGCTGCTGATGCTCGGTCTGCGTCCATGCAGCGAGCGCGGTCTGGCCAGCAGCATGGGCAAAATCGCCACGTGGCGCATCGTCCTCGCCGTGTTGATCGCCTGCGCTGCAGCCGCTGCGGTGTGGCATTGGGGTGACCACCGTGCTTGGCGTATCGCTCCGGCCGCCTTGATCGCCACCTGTGGCTGGGGCATCTACCTCAAGCGCCGCATGGGTGGCTATAGTGGCGATCTCCTCGGCACTGGCATTCAACTGGCCGAGGCCGCCGCGCTACTAGCCTTGCTGGCAACGCCGCCGAGTTGATCTACTGGCCCCACCAGCCCGCATGGCTCTAATCACACCATGAGCGAATACCGACTCCTCTACGTGACTTGCGGTTCGCTCGAAGAAGCCGAGCACATTGGCCGCCACTTGGTCACCGAAAGACTCGCCGCCTGCGCCAACATGCTGCCAGCCATGCGCTCGATCTACCGCTGGCAGGGCGCGATCACCAGCGACGAAGAAGTGGTGCTCCTGATGAAGACGCGGGCCGAGCTCGTCGATCAAGCCACCGAGGCGATTGTGGCCGAGCATGGCTACGAGGTGCCCTGCGTTGTGGCGCTGCCGATCGTGGCCGGACACAGCCCGTTCTTAGGCTGGATCAGCGCCGAAACTACGGATGCAAGCGACTAGATTGCCAGCATTATCTGCGCCGCCCAAACCGCTTTTACGGCCTTAAATATTCGTGCCCGACAAGCCCTGACTTATCGCTTGAACATCGCAAGCCATTGCGATTCCATCAATTAGGGCTTCTGGATTTTCAACTTTAGCTGGTAGACTATTAAGTCTGTATGCACATCCACCGCCGCCGGCGTTGGAGCAAGGAGGGCCTGTGCACAGCCAGCAGATCAAACTTGGACTGGAACAATCCTGGCCGCGTCTTGGGGCAGCGATCAAGCTCAGCCTGCTCGCGCGCCTGAAGCATCGCCTGATCGGCGACCGGATCAGCATCCTGGCCAGCGTCGGCGTCTGCGCGCTCCTCGCCATCGGTTGGTTAAGCACCAATGAGCGTCCGGCCCCAGCCAGTTCGGCTGCCGTGCTGGCGATGCTGCCGCAATCACAGCGGCCGAGCCCCAGCCAAGCAGCGCCCATTGCAGGTGCTGCAGAAGAAGTTGCGCGCGAAGAAGCCGCACAGCCTGCAGTTGAACCCAAGCTGCCTGCGACCATCGACTTTGCCCCCGACCGCTTCAGCCAAGAGCGCCGAGCGACCACCCATCTCCCCATCGACTCTGGCGTACCGACCCGCATTCGCATTATCACCATCAAGGCCAAGGTCACCGCCTATACCCCCTATGACCACGTGCGGACGCGACCCGAGTGGGCTGATGGCATCGTTGCCTGGCATCCGCATGGCAAGCGCCGCAGCGTACGCAATCATCCGTATGGCTTTGCAACCGACTGGGCCCAGTTCCCGCCTGGTGCCACCTTTATCAACGTTCCCGGTTACCTTGAGAAAACCTACCCCAGCTTCCCACAACGCTTCATCGTTGTGGACGATGCCTGCGGCGCGGCGCGCAAAGCACGCCGCCACGGCCGGCAGCCGATTATCGACGCCCGCTTCATCAACCGTTCGAGTGCCATTGGTGGCCGCAACGCCTGGGGCAGCAAAAACCTCAACGTCGAAGTGGTGTTCCCGGCCGGCTATCAAATCCCGAGTTCGCTGCGGCGCTGGGTCGTCAGCGATGAGCTCCGCGTCTACTACGGTGGGCGCCGCATCGAATAGGCGCCTCAGCGCCTACGGACGAGCCGAGTTCGGCACCATCACGCCCGACGGTAAAACGCCGCCTTGGGCGTGCGCTGCACAGTAAAGGGATCGGGCACCGGCATCAGGCATTCGCTTGCGCCGAGCATGAAAATACCGCCCGGTGACAGCTTGGCCCCGCACAGTTGAACGATCCGCGCGCGCGTCTCGGCATCAAAATAGATCAGCACATTGCGACACAGAACGAGGTCAAAGCCCCCGACGTGCGCGAAGGGGTCGATCAAACTCGCGACCTGGAATTGGATGATCGCCCGTATGCGATCACGAACACGCCAGCGATTCCCGCTTACGGCCTCGAAATACTCATCCCGCAGATCAGCCCGCAGGCCGCGCCCGACCTCGAAATCATCGTAAACGCCCTGCATGCCCTGCGCCAAGACCGGGGCCGAGATATCGGTGCCAAGAATGAGAAACTGCTCGAGCAACAAATCGGGGTTGTTCTGAACAAACCGGTCAATCAGCATGGCCAAACTGTAGGCTTCTTGCCCGGTTGAAACCGCTGCACACCAAATTGTTATCTGCGCACCACGCCGGGCAGATGAACGCTCGCGGCGTTCGCGAATCCGCTCTGCCAACTCTGGCAACACCGTTTCTTCTATGCCCTCAAACACATTGGCATCACGGAACCAACTTGTCTCGTGCGTGGTGATCGCATGGATAGACCCAACTGCCAACGAGCTGTGTGGGTCTTTCGCCAGGAGCGCAACGTACTCTTGCCAACTCGTAATGCCGCTACCTTCAAGCAGTGGGCCCAGTCGTTGGGTAACGAGATACTGCTTACCCTCTGGCAGCACTAAACCGCACATGACGTGGAACTGCTTGGCAACGGCAGCGAATTCGTCGGCATTTATGGCTTTCATCCGGCAAACGCCACGAGCGCATCAATGATCGCGAAGGGCATCGCCGATAGGCTGGCCTCGGCATCGGCGCAGCCGGTTTCCTTGGCTTTTTTTGGCATGCCGTAAACCACACAGCTGCCTTCGTCTTGCACCAGAATCTGTGCACCCGCGCTCTTGAGCAGAGTCACGCCGGTGGCGCCATCATTGCCCATGCCAGTGAGAATGACACCCACCATTGGGCGCCCCTCCAGGGCTTTGGCCGCCGATCGAAACAGGACATCCACCGCAGGGCGGCAGCCGTTCTCCGGAGCACCATCAGAAAGGCGGCACCGCAGGGCGGCACCGCTACCTGCTAACTCAAGATGTAAGCCGCCCGGTGCGATATAAACATGCTCATCCTCAATCGCCATGCGATCACCCGCTTCAACCACCTTGTGCTGGCAATGGCGGTCGAGGTTGTCAGCGAGTGATTTGGTGAACAAGGGTGGCATATGCTGCACAACAATGATCGGGCACCCACACATGCCACATAAGGGCGGCAATAAAGACGTGAGTGCTTGCGGCCCGCCGGTTGAACTGCCGATGAGAATAATCCCCGCATTGTCACGTCTGGATGGCGCTTGCCGCGTAGGCAATTGCGCCGCAACCATCTCAACCGAACGGCCGCGATGCGACTGACGCACGGCATCGACCTCAGCCCGTAAATCGGCGCTCAGGGTTGCCATCGCGCTGCGAACATCGCCGGCCTCGGGTTTGGTCACAAAGCCTACTGCACCAGCCGACAGGGCCTCAATCGTCACCTTGGCGCCGGTTCGGGTATGGGCGCTGAGCATGACCACCGCCGGCGCGCGTTCGCCGAAGCGCTCCTGCATCGCGCGCAACACCTCGAGACCATTCATCTCGGGCATTTCCACATCGAGCGTGATCAGGTCGACCTTGTTCTGCTCGAGAAACTCCAGGGCCTTCTTGCCACTAAAAACTGAACCAACAACCTGACAATCGACCATCCCGCTGAAGGCGCTCTGCACCACCGAACGAAAGATGCGCGAGTCATCTACCACCAGAATTCGCATCGGCCCATCGCTCATGGTCGCCCCAACTCCTCGAAACGCTCCAGCAACTCAGCCGCGCGCAACACCAGGATCAAACCCTCGTCGATCATTACCACGCCACGCACCAAACTGGCACGCTGCCCACGACGTTCCGAACCCTCAGGCGGCGGCGCGTCGTTACGACGTCGATCAACGATGTCTTTCTCGTTCACCACTTGGATATCCGCCACCGAATCAACCAGCATACCGAAACTCGGACCAGTCGATTCCTTAAAAATCACCAGGCGTGACGCCTCAACATCCTCGAAGTCGGGATACCCCATCATGCGCCGCAAGTCGAGCACCAGATGAATCTGCCCGCGGATATTGACAAAACCACGCGCCGTCGGCGCAGCATGCGGAATGGGTGAAACGCGGGTCTCAGTTGTCACCTCACGAACATCGAGGATGTCCACGCCGAACAGACGACCGTGAACTCGGAAGGTGCACAACTGCACCTGCCCTGCCTCAACGGTCACCATGCCAAGCCGATGGGCACTGCCCCCCTCACTGTGGCTGACGCTCATCGCTTCACCCCCTGCCCCATCTTAAGAAGCATCTCATACAAGGACTGATACATGCGCTCACGGTCAACTTTAATCTCGTAAGCATCAAAGCCGGCCTTCAAGGAGCGAGCGCGGTCGCTTTCCTTGCTCAAAGCACTTAAGGCCATGGATGGGATCTTCACATTGCGCTGGCCCTTGCGCACCGCACGGATCAGTTGATTGCCGTCCATCTCCGGCATTTCAATATCGCTGACCAATACATCGAAATCGTGCCGCTGCATCTGATCATAGGCTTCGCGGCCATTCTTCGCGGTCGTCACCTCAAAACCAGCAGCCTGGAGATAGCCGCCCAGCATGCGCCTGAAGAAACCAACGTCTTCGGCCAGCATAACCTTCTTGCCCTGCCCAAACTCCTTCGGTACCTCGGACGGATCAATGGTCTGCTTCTCTTCTTCGTGGAACCAACTCGGCTCCTCCTGCTCAGCGAGGTGGAACATGTCCAAGAACAGCGTGGTATGTCCGTCCACGATTGATGCGCCGTGCACCGCCGGGTCGATATAGGCATCGGGATCGGGCATGGGGTAATCACTGCCCACATCAACCAACTCTGCCGCCAAGAAACCCACCGGCCGGTAAATATGTCGCGGCAAAATCAGGTGGTAGCGCGGCAGGTCTTTATCGCGACTCACCGGAATATGCTTGTCGATATTCAGCACCCGCAGGCTCATGTCGTCTATCTGGACGTACGGCTTGCCGCCAACCTCTTCTAGCTGATCGCGCTCAAAGGTAACGATGCGCCGAATCAGCGGCAGCGGCAGCGCAAAGCGCTCCTTGCCACCCAGGGTGAAAAACAATTGCGCGGTGCGGTCTTCAATCGCGATACCTTTGCCGTCATCAATGTCATCGATGACGTGGTGCGCCAGATCAACGTTGGCGTGATCGCTGATCCCAACGATGTCGAGGATCAAGGCCACGCTGCCGTCGCCAAGGATCGTGCTGCCGGCATAACAGCGCAAGCTCTTAAGCGCCGGATGCATCGGTTTAACAACGATATCTTCGCTGCCAACCACGCCATCAACCACGACACCGAAGCGTTCTTCCCCCATTTTGACCACAACAAAGGTCAGTTTCTCAGGCGCGTCGCCAGTACGTCGTTTGGCCGTTTGCTCCGCGAGGTAGATGTCGTCAAAGGGCTGATCCGATCCGAACAACTCGTCCAAAAACACCAAGGGCAACATGTGATCGCGCAAGCGATAGACCGTTTGATTGTTGGCATATTCAAGTTTGCCGGCGAGGTCATCGCGATACACGGTGACGATCTCTTCCAGGTTAACCTGGGGAATCGCGTAGCGCCTCTCACCCGCACGCACGATCAGACTCGAAATAATGGCCAGCGTCAACGGCAAGCGCATCCGGAACACCGAACCTTCGCCATGCACCGATTCCACCATGATGGTACCGCCGAGGTTCTCGATCGATGAACGGACCACGTCCATACCTACGCCACGGCCCGACACATCAGACAAGGCCTCGGCGGTAGAGAAGCCCGGCATCATGATCAAGTTGACCAAGTCGCGCTCGTTCATCGACTCAAGATCGCCCGGTTGCTTGAGCCCGCGTTCCACCGCCTTGGCGCCAACCTTGCCGGGGTTAATCCCGCCACCGTCATCATGAATCTCGATCACAATCTGGCCGGCCTCATGGCGCGCCGCAACTTCGATATGCCCCAAGGCTGGCTTGCCAGCCGCAATCCGCTCCTGTGGCGTTTCTACACCGTGATCGCAGGCATTGCGAATCAGGTGGGTCAAGGGGTCAGCCAGCGCTTCCAGAATGGTTTTATCAAGCTCGACTTCATTACCGGTGGTGACGAGTTCGATTTCCTTGCTGAGCTTTTGCGACAGATCACGCACCATTCGTGGTAGTTTCGCAAAGGCCACACCCACCTGCTGCATGCGGGTGCGCATCACGGCGTCTTGGAGTTCATTGGTGACGGCATTCAACTGATTGACCAGCTTTCGGGTCATTCCGCCCTCATCGGCCAACCCTTCGACCATCTGCAAATGGCGATTACGCACCAAAACCAGTTCACCAGCCAAACTCATCAAGCGATCAAGCAATTCCAGGTTCACGCGCACAACTTGACGTTTGGCCGCATCTGCACCCGAAGCAACCGAGGCTCCACCTGATGCCTTCATCTCCAGAGAAGGCGCCTCATGAATCGGCGGGCGGATCTCTTCGTCGGTTGGCGCCATCACCATCGGGGCCTCTACCGACATCGACGGCGTCTGATCAGGCATCGGCTCTGGCCGGGCAATCGGCTTAGGATCAGGGATCGACTCCGGGCTCGGCGTGCTCGGCTCGAGCGCCGCCTGCGACCGCGCGGGCTCCCTGGGGGGCGCGTCCGACATGACCGGCGTCGCGCGCATCTCGCGCCGGGCCTCTTCTTCCTGATCGGCTTCCAGCGGGGTCACAGCATCAGCCGGCAAGCCAACCGATTCGGCGATCATGTCTTTGGCGAACAAACTGGCGTACAAGATCTCGAGCGTCAGTTTGCGATCCGGCACCCCGGTACGCAAATCAAGCGCATCGGCCACGAAGCGTTGCGAGATGATGGTGCCGGTAAGGGTGAGATCTTCGAGCATGCCAATCGGACTGCGTCCGGTTCGGACCTCGTACTCTTTGAGATCGTCAATCTGTAATAAATAAATGTGCTGATGCTCGGCAGGGCGCACAACCCATTCCGAGGAACTCGGCTGCGGCACCTTCACGTGCTTGCCGGTGTGATCGTGGAAACTCGGTGGCGGACTCTCAGGGGCAGGCGCGGCGCCATCCTGGGCCTTGATCCGCTCAATGATATCAGCCACGGAATCTTCGTCCGTCCCGGTACTCGGGGCGGCCATCATCCGCTTGAGCATATCGGCGCCGCCAAGCAAGGCGTTGATGTTGGCTTTGGTTGGGATCAGTTCATTATCGCGCATCCGGTCGAGAACACTCTCCATCGTATGCGAAAGTTTGTTGATCGCGGTGAGACCAAGAAAACCAGCGCCACCCTTTATTGAGTGAACCGACCGGAACACCTTATTGACCAACTCGGTGTCGAGATCGGCCCCTTGGGCTTCGAGCTCAAGGAGTTCCTCTTCGATCGATTCAAGGTGCTCATTCGATTCGATCACGAACTCGTCGAGCAGGGCATCATCATCAATCATCGCCACGCTCCCTAAACTCGGTTTCGATATTGAAGTCCTGTGCGCGGAACATGTGCAGAATGCGGTTGACCATCGGCGACAGGCCGTCGAACAAGACCTTCGCTTCCGGTCGCTCGCGGTGCAGGGTGGCCATGAAAGCCATCACTACCGCCAAGCCGGTGGAGTCGATTTTTTCAACCGCCGACATGTCGAGGTGCAGCTGCTGACAGCCGCTATCCACAAGGCTCAACAGCCCCTCCCGGACTCTCTCCGCGGTGGTGATATCTACCTGCGCAGGCAGCGCGATCACGGCGCGGCCGTGCTCATCAATCGAAACTTCGTCGTCTGCGACATCGCCCATGCTTTTTCCTTACGCATCAGCTGCTTTGTATCTGACTCTCGTAGCAGAGTCGCCCATGAGTATTCGGCACTCGGTCTGGGAGTCAACGCCTCGTATCAGGGTTTTAACCCGCGTGTTGCGTAAGATGCAGCCATCGCAGACGGCCCCTATGACCCGAGGGATCGACTTCTTAATCCTGTGTCAACAACCGGTTACGAATTAACCGCAAACTCCGCGAGCACCCCAGCCGAGGCCGACACTAGCCTCGTCATTGCTGGCGCGCACACTGCCCACCATGGATGGCGCCGAATGGATCGAGACTCTGCTCGCCGATTTACCGGCCACCGAGGCCAGTGACCTAATCCTTGAACCACAAGACGACGGCAGCCTGGTGGCCAAAGTACGCTGTCAGGGTCTGTGTCGCGAACTCAGACGCTGCCCGCCTGGAATCGGCAAAGTGGCCATCGCGCGCCTCAAGGCCATCGCCGGTCTGCCGGCCTACATCACGGAACAGCCCCAAGATGGCCGCATCGACGGCGCCCCCTTCGGCATCGATGGCGACTGCCGCTTCGCGGTGCTGCCCACGGTACGCGGCGGCCGCGTAGCACTGCGACTACCGGCACTCGGTGCCCTGCCCGAACCACAAGAACTCGGCCTGCCAACAGCGGTCTTGGATGCCCTACGAGCCCAGGTTCGCAGCGCAGACGGCCTGGTCTTGCTGACCGGCCCAACCGGATCGGGCAAAACCACCACCATCCACAGCCTCCTGCGCGAACTCGCCAATGAGCGGGTTGATCGTCAGATTCTGACCATCGAAGACCCGGTTGAGCGACTCCTACCCGGGATCGCCCAAGTTGAGGTCCGCGCGCATCGCGGCGATGACTTCGCCGGCACCCTGCGGGCCGCCCTGCGACAAGATGTAGACGTCATCGTGGTGGGCGAGATTCGCGACCAAGACACCGCCCTCACCGCAGTGCAGGCCGCCCTGTGTGGCCACATGGTCATCGCCACCATGCACACCGGGCGCGCTCGCGAAGCCGTGCCACGCCTGCTCAGCATGGGCGTGGCCGACCACCTGTTGCTCCCGGCGCTACGCGGCGTCCTCAGTCAACGCTTGGTACGTTTGATCCACGAACCGTGCCGCGGCGAAGGCTGCGGCGATTGCGTTGGTGGCTACCGCGGCCGCCAAGTTATCTGTGACTACATCTCCTGCACCGGCGCTGATCCCATCGCTTTGAAAAATGGCGCCGCCGTGGAACAAGCCACAATGGAGCAACAGATCGAAGAGTTGGTTGCAAGTAGACGCACCCACGATGACGAACGCCTGCGCGTGCTCGCCTAGCTGGCTCGGCTTCGCCCTGCAGCATCAGTTCTCACTGGTGGGCATGTACCAGAAGCGATGCATGACGGTGGGATCCAAATCCACAAACGAGCCATTGCCCGTCATCACGGCGCTGGCGCCATAACCACTGCGGTGCTCCCATGCTGCGCCACTCGGGCTGGTCATGCGCACCACGCGCTTGACATTGAGCCGTTCATAGGCGCCAACATCAATCGCACCGCCAACCGGCCGCGCCGTGCCAACGGCATCGCTCCACGGTGCGCCAGTCAGCCCCCCAAGGCCGACGCCCGCGTCAACCAAACTGGAGTCAGCGCGCGGGCGATAGTCATCACTTGCCGCGTTAACGAAACCAGCCACAGCAGCGCTTGCGTGATGAACGGTGGCAGTCTCATCTATGGTCACTGCCTGCGACAATAAACTCACCGCACTGGTGCCACCAATGAACAGATTATTGCGCAGTACATTAACCGGCACCAGATCGCCATACAGACGCATGCCGGCCTCCCCGCTGTCAACCACGGTATTATTACACAAGGTCCAGCCTGGCCCCACGGGTGCGCCGCCGCGCGCGATCGATTCCGCACTCGACAAGCGTTCATCAACGAAGAAGCCATTGCTGCCAGCGCGCACAACCACGTTAGCGATCAAACGATTATCGCCTTGGCCCAGCACAATGATGCCATTGCCAGCGGCATCGCTGACCACATTGCCAAGCACCAAGCCCGCGCTCATGCCAACCTGAATACCATTGTTTTGAAAGGAATCGAAGGGCGCGATACCGGCCTGCTCTACACGATTGAAGCGCATCACAAGACCAGAGCGAGTGCTACCGACCTGAATACCTTCGGCACCGGTGCGCAGGGTTCTATTATACTCAACCGTTAGGTTTTCAATGTAGTGCGGGTACTCGATGGTACCATCCTTATTGGTATCGATCCCGTTATAGAAGGTGTGCCCAAGGTAGAACCCTTCGCCGCTAGTGTCGTGAGCGAAGTTGTGATGCAAATTGATGTCTCGCATCACATAGCTGCCGCGATTGTAGACGCCGCCTGGCTTGGTTTCGTTTTTCACGTTGAACCCGGCAAAACCGGCTGAGTCCACCTCCACGTGATCAATCTCAAGTTGTCCGGCATCACCCAGCACCTGCACCGTGTGGGCGCCGTTGCGGGTGGTCCCGGCCAAGAATCCGTACTCATGCGCCGCACTACCTGTGCCGGTAAGACGCAGATGGCGACAGTTGTATAAGACCACTGCACCCCAGCCCGTACTGCTGCGGACCGTCACCCGGCCGTTACCGTTTACCACCCGAATCGGCTGCGCAGCCGTGCCACGCAGGTTCCAGAACACCAGTTGGTGATAAGTGCCAGGCGCAATCCGCAGGGTGTCGCCCGCCTGGGCCGGAACCGTCACCACCGTGCCGTAGGTCCATGGAAGGCTTGGGTTGGTGTCACTGGTGATCACCACCATGGTGTTGGTCGGCAGGTTCGTCAGATCATGGATCGCTGCTGACAGGCCTGAAACATGCGCCATCAGCGCCATAACCACCACTATCACGTAGCGCATAGCAACTCCTCTACCCCCTCTTGTTCGGCCGCTCAGCAAAGGGGGACAGCCATCTCGCAATGTGCTGCCAGCCCAGTGGTTCAGACCTGATCCATGCATTGTCACAGCCGCCAACCGACGCCACACTCAGACCATGGCACGCGTGCTGATCGTTGATGACGAACCCGCAATCGCCCAAGCGGTGCTTGCAGCGCTCGCGCGCGAGGGCATCAGCGCCCATCACGTTGAAACGCTGGCCGCCGCGCGTGCGGTGCTCAGCGAGGCAGACGATGTCGCCATGCTCATATTAGATGTCGGCCTGCCCGACGGCAGCGGCCTCGACCTCCTGCGTGAACTTCAGGCCACGGGCGGACCGCCAATACTGCTGTTAAGCGCACGCGGCGACGAACTCGACCGCGTGCTCGGCCTCGAACTCGGGGCCGACGATTACGTGGTCAAACCGTTCAGCCCACGCGAACTCACCGCCCGCGTGCGAGTTATCCTGCGGCGCAGCCGCAGCATCCCAGCCGTGGCGCCCGCCGAAACCGGGTTGCGCCACGACGAACAGGCGCAGCGCATTCTGCTCCACGGCCAGGCCCTCGACCTGAGTCGCCTCGAATACCGTTTGCTAGCGGTGCTGATGGCGCAAGCCGGTTGCGTGTGCTCACGCTCCCTGCTGCTTGATCGCGCCTGGGACGACCCCACCAGCACGGTTGACCGCGGCGTTGACACCTTGGTCAAGAGCCTGCGCGCTAAATTGCGAGCCGTCGACGACACCTGCGACCCCATCCGCACCGTGCGCGGGATTGGCTACTGCCTGGAACTGCCATGAGCATTCGCACTCGGGTGCTGCTCGCATGCTTGCTGGTCAGCATGGCCGGCCTAGCCCTCCAACTACGTTGGACCCTGGGCGAAGTGCGCCTGCGCTACCTAGAGGCCCTCGAAGAAACCATGGTCGACACGGCCGGGGTGTTGGCGCCACACGCCCGCGCTGCCACCGGCGACCTCAACCCACAGGCGCTCCAGGTGGCATGGGCAGCGGCGCGCGAACCCGGCCTCGACGCGCGTATTTATGACAAACACAAACAACAGATTGATCTCGCCGCCTATCTGGTGGATGCCCATGGCATCGTGGTGTGGGACTCGGAAGACCCGAGCCGGGTTGGCGCTGATTACAGCCAATGGAACAACATCGTGCGAACGCTGCGTGGCCAGTACGGCGCGCGCGCTACGCCAGGCGCATCGGATGATCCGCTCGACGCAATCTTGCACGTCTCCGCGCCCGTCGGCCCACGCGACGCACCCATTGGCGTGTTTACCGTGGTCAAAGCACCATCAAGCCTTGCCCCCCTTGAGCGCGCCGCCACTGGCCAGGCGCTACTCGGCGCCGTGGTTGCGCTCGGCTTTACCACAGCCGTGATGCTTGTGGTTGGCCTCTGGGTGACCGGCCCCATCGCGGCCCTCACCGAGCACGTCAGCACGCTGCGCCAGGGCGAACGCAAGGCACCGCCGAAACTACCGGCCGAGATCGGCGAATTGGCCGCCGCCATCACCGAACTCCATCAAGAACTCGATGGTCTCAGTTACGTCGAATCCTACGTGCAGAGCCTGACCCACGAACTCAAGAGCCCGCTCAGCGCCATCGATGCCCACGCTGAACTGCTCGAAGATGAAACCGACCCCGCCCAGCGGACCGCATTCATCGCGACACTGCGCGACGAATGCAACCGGATGCGCGCCTTGATCGAGCGCCTGCTCGACCACGCGGCCCTCGAACGGCGCGACAGCGTGAGCGCCACCAGCGTGGCCCTCGATGACCTTATTCGCGCCAGCTGTGCCCCCCTGCAACCCGATTGCGCGCAGCGCGCGGTGACGCTCCAATGCGAGCTCAAGTCAGTCCAGATGGACGGTGATGAACTCCTCATCGGCCAAGCCATCACCAACCTCCTGAGTAACGCGATCTCGGTTGCACCTGCCAACAGCATGGTGCAGGTGACCTGCCACAACGACGGTGCGTTGGCGGTGATTCGGGTCTGCGACCACGGCCCTGGCGTCCCCGACTGGGCCCACGCCCGCCTCGGCGAACGCTTTTTCCGAGCTCCAATTGAAGGCCGGCCACGGGGGCATGGCCTGGGTCTGGCGCAGGTAGCCCAAGTTGCCCGGCTCCACCACGGTAACTGGCGTCTGTTTCGACAGGGCAACTGCACCATCGCCGAATTGCGCCTGCAACGCCACCCCAGTTGAATCGGCAGCCCTTTGTGAGCCGATTCCTCACCAAGGCGTCATCATCCGTCCACAGTCCGCGGCAAACTCGCCACCATGGAGTTAGCCATGGTCTCGCGTCGTCTGCCTATCTGGTCCCTCATTTTTGGCGCTGCCGTCAGCGCTGACCTGCTGCTGTGGGATGCCCCCCTCGGCCTCGGGGCAGCCGTGTTTGCCAGCGCATTGCTTACATTCCTGCTGACGCAAACGCGAGACCGTCGGCCCTGCCTGATACCCGCCCTGGCAAGCACCATTGCGATCTTCGCACTTGTGGTGCAGCCCGGTGCACTGGCGCTGTGCTTGGTCAGCATCGGCCTGATGACCACCAGCGCTGCCGCGCGCGGCTGGCTCCCAAGCCAGGCCCCAGATGCCGCCTTGAGTCTGATCCGCGGCCTCGCCGCCCTGCCACCGATACGCGCCCTCCGCTATGCACGGCACCGCGGCACACCCCCCGGCACTGGGCGACATCTGATGCGCTGGTTGCTCCCAATCGGCATCACCGGCGGCTTCGCGATATTGCTGGGCATTGCCAACCCCGTGATCGGCGAACTCGGCACCTGGATCGCCGAGCGCTGCGAAAACCTGGCCACGCCGCAACCACGCCGCGTGCTGCTGTGGTGGCTGGCCGGGTTCGGCGTGTTGGCGCTGCGCTACTGGCGCGGACAGCGACTCGAAATGCACCAGTCTCAGTCTACACGAGATAATCGCGGCTTTGTGGTTCGCACCTTGGTGCTGTGCAATCTGCTGTTTGGCTGGCAACTGCTGCTCGACCTGCGCTATCTCGCACTCGGCGCCGCCCTACCCGAGGGCATGAGCTACGCGGCCTATGCCCATCGCGGCGCCTATCCGCTACTCATCACGGCGTTGTTGGCGGCGGTGTTCGTGTTGCTGTGCGTGCGCCCCAACGGCCTGGCGCAACGCAGCCGCCTGGTGCGCACCTGCGTGTACCTGTGGCTCGGTCAAAACATGGTGCTCGCCGGGTTCGCCATCTGGCGCCTGTGCTTGTACGTCGCGGCCTACGGACTGACTCATTGGCGCCTTGCGGCCGCGATCTGGATGGCGCTCGTAGTCTGCGGGCTCGGCTTGATCATCGCCCGCATTGTCTGGTCAAAGAGCAATCACTGGCTGTGCAACGTCAACGCCGCGCTGTGCCTGAGCGTGCTCTTGCTGTGCACGCTATTCGACCGCGCCGGCGGGATTGCCAGTTGGAACGTCAGCCACCGGGCCCAACTCGCGGCCGGCGGCGTTGCGATCGACATCTATTATTTACAGGAACTCGGGCCGGCCACCCTGCCAGCGCTGCGGCGTCTGCACGCCGAAGTGCCAAGTGCCGACAGCGCCAGAGCGATCGAACACCTGGAGCATCTCGTTGATGACCACCTCGCCGACTGGCGTGGTTGGACTTGGCGCCAGTGGCGGGTGCAGGGGCGTTGAGCGTGCCGGTAGAGGCACGCGAGGGTCCTGGGTCCTGGTACGCGCCTGCGGCGCTTGGGTTGTGGGGACAGCCAGGGAATCGACGCGTTGCGCGGGGTTAAGGGGGCAGCCGTCGGTGTATTTGAACTGGCTGTTAGGAGTTTGGCGGCAACAGCTCAATTTCAGCGATAGCGGCGGCGGCTCCTGGCAAGTTGCCGGTCTGCACGGTGAAGGCGTGAATGCCATCACCCACCGCCTGGGGTGTCCGTTCCTCCCCGTTCACCTGGGCATCACCCAAACGCGCTTCCACCGTTACCCAGTCACCACCCCCCTGCACCGGTCCCATGGGGACATGATAGGTGTGGCCATTGGCGCGATTGCGCCACCACAAGCCGATCCAATGACAGGCTGCGGTTGCGCGATAACGAATCCGCACCCGCGTGTCGGGATGATAGCGCAGCACAACGTGGCGCTCATCGACCGCATCGCCAAAGCCTGCCGACAGAACCTTCTCAACTGATTCCAACTCAATACAATCGTCGCGCACGCGGCCCCGGGTCCAGGCTGGCAGCGAGCGGGCCCACTGTCCGGCCACGCTCATTGTATCGCCCGCGCCCAGTTCGGTTTTTCGATCATCGCCCATTTCATGCACCGCCACGCGGCCACGCTCAACCTGCACCGTGCTCACCACATCGCTGCGCGACACAGTGAAACGGGTGCCCAGCACCACCACGCGCACTTCATCGGTTGCCACCACAAATGGCGCAGCACCCGCGGCGCGGGGTGTGACCTCACAGGCCACCGACCCGGCACCCACGCGCCACACCTGACCAGCCAGCGTCACGGTGGCCGGCCCGCGTACCGTGACCATATCACCAGCACCGGTGCGCAACTGGCACGCACTGGCCTCAGCCAGCCGTAGCGTGGCGCTCAAGGGCAAACGATCCTCGAGCTTGAGCGCAGCCTGTGCGGCAACGCGCTCGAAGCCGGCTAGCACCTGGTCAGCTCTCACCGAACCGTCCAACGCAACCACCACCACATGGGGCGGAACGCTGTGCAGCTCCTGATGACCCGGCTGCCAGGCCTGCCAACCAAACCATGCGGCCACAAGCATCGCCGCAGCCAGGGCCATCATGCTACCCCAGGCTGGGGCGCGCGAAACGCGACGACGACTAGCCGAGCCGCGCCCGCGCCTCGACTTAGACCCCCGCGCCTTGCCCACCCGCGGCCGTGCTCCGCCCGAGGCCGACGACCCTCCTGCGGTCTCAGCTGCGGGCTTGGCCAACAACTCAGCCCCATACAGCGACAGATCACGATGCAATTGCGCCCGCTCAGCCAAGGCCTTGGCCAAGGCCGGTTCGTGCGGCAAGCGAGCGGCCATCGCAGCCTTCTGCGCCGTACTGGCCTCACCACTCAGCCAGGCTTCGATCAGCGTGTCGTCGTCGCTCATGTCGTTACCCGCCGCTGCTCAATACAGCGAGCCAAGGCCGAACGCGCCCTCGTCATGCCCTTTTTGACCGCATCAACACTCGCCGCCAAGCGCTCGGCAATCGCCTCACGACCCAGATCTTCCGTGTAGCGCAAACGTAATAATTCCCGGGCCCGGGGCCCCAAGCCCGCTAAGCACGAGCGCAAGGCCTCAAT
>JAQIBG010000114.1 GCA_027859175.1 Planctomycetota bacterium
GGTGTCGCCCAAGAACTCGAGGCGTTCATTGGCGGCTTGCAGGCGTTCACCCGCGCCGGCGTTGGCGTCGACCATGCTGGCGTGCGTGCAGGCCTGCAACAGCAGGGCTGGGTCGGCAAAGCGGTGGCCAAGGATGTCACGGATCGCGGTGAGGCGGGTGGGCGTGCTCATAGACTCTCGGTGCACGGTGTAGGGGCACTGGGGAGTGAGGGAAGGGAGGTCCTG
This sequence comes from Planctomycetota bacterium, assembly GCA_027859175.1. Taxonomy (GTDB): domain Bacteria; phylum Planctomycetota; class UBA11346; order UBA11346; family UBA11346; genus GH22. The sequence goes on from JAQIBG010000114.1 coordinate 226, forward strand.
GGTTCGCGCCTTTGGCACTGTGGGTCCTGGGTCCTGGAGGACTAGCGGCCCGGTGCCCCATCCGGTTGCGTCGCTCGCAAAAGCATCGGCTGTTCCCAGGATCCAAGCGCCGCAAGGCGCGTACCAGGACCCAGGACCTGCACGTCCAGCCGGACCCAAGAAGCAGCCCACGTTTCGCGCTAATGACGACCCGTCAGGCGCGAACAGGATCCTGCCAGCCGGCGGCGCGTAACAGCGGCATGGCCTGCGATCGCGACAGGCGCCAGTCACCGAGACGGCACGGGTCGCTGTGAAAATCTGAGCCACAACTCAGCAGCCAGTTGTTTTCGGCGGCCTGTTTCATCAGGAGCTTTTGGAGGCCGACATCGAGATTGGGGTGCTTGACCTCGATGCCGTCGAGGCCGCGCATCACGCCCTCGATGCGGTGAATATCACCGTACAGCCCGGGGTGGGCGAGTACGCTCACCCCGCCGGCGGCCCGAATCAACTCGCCGGCCTCAGCCGGGCTGGGGTAGGCCGGTTGGTACAGTTGCTGCACCGACGCGTCGCCAATGAGCTCGTTGAAGGCTTGTTGGCGGTAAGCTACAACGCCGGCGCGAACCAAGGCAGAGGCAATATGGCTGCGGGTAATCATGCCGGCTTCAGCGGGCAGACAGTCGTCTAGGGTCACGCGCTGGCCAGTTTTGGCGGCAACGTGGTCGAGGAGAACCTGGGCCCGTTCACGGCGGATCGCCACGTTGTTGGCTAGGGCGGCGGTAAGTTCAGCGTGATCGGGATCGATGCCCAGGGCCACCACGTGGATTTCACCACGCTCGTCCCAGGTGCTGATTTCGACCCCACACAGCAAGCCCGGCTGGGGCGCCAGCTCACGCCAGGCGGCGATGGTGTCGTGATCGGTGATTGCCCACGCCATCAAGCGACGCTTGGTCGCCTCAGCCGCCAGCTTCTGGGGCGACCAGCGCCCGTCGCTGCGGGAGGTGTGCATATGGAGGTCGATCTTCACGCGGCACGGGTGATACCGTCATCCCTGGGCCGCGCCAGCGCTCCTGCCTGGTGCCTGCTCGCTACTCGCCCATGCGGCGGTGCAATTCAGCTTCGATTTCGTCCATCGTGGGCGCCGGGGTGCTGTCGTCGGCGGGTGCCGGCGGGGCAGCTTCTGCGTCGCCGTCCGCAGGAGCCTCGGCAGGTGCTTCAGCTGGGTCGGGGCCATCGGTGGCCGGCTGAGCGGGGCTCGGGTCGGCAGCGGGAGCGGTTTCAGGGTTGGCGCCGGCATGGCCGACGGTGTCTTCCAGTAGGCTGAAAACTTCGGTGGTCACGCGGCCGCGTGCGGCGCTGCCCTCGATGCCTTCATGGGTCAGGTGCACTTCGGTGCCGTCGGTGGCACGCACCGCCACCACTTCGAGCCAGCCGATGTGCCAGGTGATGCTGTCGGCGGATTCGCTCGAGGGGCTGCCCCAGCGTTGCACGAAGCTGCTTTCAGCTGCCGCGAGGTCGAGGTTCTTGGCCAGTAAGGTGGCGCTGGCGAGCTTGTCGCCAATCAAGTTCAGAGTGAGGCCGGCGGGGGTTACAATGCGGACGCTGCCACCCGCTTCGCTGACCACGCGATTGCCGGCATTGCGTTCCAGGATATCCGACTGGGAGCTGCCCCAGCTGTAGCCGCCAACCAATTCGAGCTCTTTGGGCAGGGGGCGTTCGTCGGTGCCCACCGTGATATGTTCGGCTACCGTTACCTCGCCAAAGCTCGCACTGCGATCGCCCTCGAGCCAGGTCACGGGGATGGTCGGTAGCGCGAGCTGGCCGGCCACGCGCGGACGCAGGCGCAGGCTCACCATCACGTCTTTGGCCTTCTCGTTCTGTTTGATCTCAGGATCGCCAATCAGGCGCCATTTGGCCTGAACACTGGGCAATTCGAGGGATGTTCGCACCGCACGGTCGATGTCGATGTGCTCAAGCTGCGGTCGCATGGTGGAGAAGCTAACCCGCACCGACTCGTTGAAGGCGATGTCGCGATCGGTGACACGCGGGTTGAACTGGGCGGCAGCGAGGGTGCCGATGGCGAGACACAGGAGGGCACAGCGAAGGATCATGGCGCGCACCCTACGCGATTGCGGGGCCGGGCCAGCGTTCACCCGATGCATGCAAGGCCAGTGTCAGAGACGTGGTTCTTGCCACGCTGCGGTGCCCTCCATAGTGCCTGCCTTCGCGTGTAATTAGCACGCGTATTGTCACACGATCCTTTGCGATCCTTCACGACCCCCGTACGAGGAGCCCCCATGGGTGCAGAACTCGAAGCCCCTGCTGAGATCCCCCCGGAGTTGCGTCATCGCGCTCCTCTGAGCTACCCCAACCCGCTGGCCGGTAACCCGGCTGGGCTCAAGAAGGCGGTCAGCGTGACCGGACTTGAGGGCGGCACTGCCGAGCTTGCCGATCCGAAGTACACCCGCCTGGCCTTGGCGCTCATGAACATGAACGCGGTGCATGGCGGCGCGGCCTGTCACTGGGGTGGTCCGGCGGCCTTCGCCGAGATCATGTCGGCGATTCACGGCATCATGTTTGCGGCCGCCGACTGGAAGGCTGCTTTCAACTTCGTCAACGATGCGGGTCATGCCGAAAACGGCATCTACGCCCTCAAGGCCAACTACGGCTACGCTGGCTTAGACTGGGCCGACCTCAAGGGCTTCCGCTCGGTGAGTTCGAAGCTGACCGGTCACGGTGAAAGCCACTTGTTCGCCGACGGCGTGATGGTTTCCAACGGCCCTCTGGGCTCTGGCTTGCCGATCGCTCAGGGCCTGGCCCTGGCCGACAAAATTGCCGCCAACGAGCGCGTTACCGTGTGTTCGATCTCTGATGGCGCGATGATGGAAGGCGAGGCCAAAGAAGCCGCCGCCGCCATCCCGGGTATGGCCCGCTGTGGCCAGCTGAACCCCTTCGTGCTGATCCTGTCTGACAACAATACCAAGCTGTCGGGCCGCATTGATGAGATGAGCTTCGGCATGAAGCCGAGCTTCACCGCAATGCACGATCTGGGTTGGGCCGTGATTGAAGTTGAAGACGGCCACGATCTCCAGGCCGTTTACAACGGTATGGAGAACGCCGTCAAGAGCGCGAGCAATCATCCCGAGAAGCCGGTCTTCCTGTGGGTCAAAACCATCAAGGGCAAGGGCGTCGCGAAAACCGAGCAGTCCAGCTCTGGTGGCCACGGTTACCCGCTCAAGAATGGCAGCGAGCTGCGTCCGTTCTTGGAAGAGATCAACGGTGGCCCGGTTACCGAAGAGCCCTTCGCTGGTTGGATGGCCGAACTCGAAGCCGAGGCCAAGGCCAAGGCGGAAGCGGCAGCTGCCAAGCCCAAGAGCAGCGGCCCCAAGGCCAATAAGGTGCAGGCTGGTTACCCCGCGGCGATGATTACCGCTGCTGAAGCCGGCAAGCCGGTGGTGAGCGTGTCGGCTGACTTGCAGGGCTCGACCGGCGTGGCGCCGTTCCACGCGGCCTTCCCGCAGTTCAGCTATGACGTTGGTATCGCCGAGTCCAACATGGTGTCGGTTGCCACGGGTCTGTCGAAGCAGGGGTACATCCCTGTGGTTGACACCTTCGTGCAGTTCGGCGTCACCAAGGGCAACCTGCCTTTGACCATGGGCGTGCTGTCGCAGAGCCCGTGCCTCGCGGTGTTCAGTCACTGTGGCTTCCAGGATGCGGCCGACGGTGCCTCGCATCAGGGCCTGTATTACATTGCCGCTACCGCTGCGATCCCGCATCTGACGCAATACTGCGCGGCCAGCGCCGAAGAGGCCGAATGGGCGATGGGTTCTGCGATTGAGCAGTTCTGCACCGCACGCGCCGCTGGCAAGTCGCCCGACAGCGTCTTGTTCTTCTGCGGTCGTGAAAACTTCCCGGTCTCGATCAAGCCCGACGGTGCCAGCTATGCGTGGGGTAAGGCCATGGTATTGGCCGACACCACCGCTGGTAAGGACAAGTCGGTTACGATCTCAGCGGTAGGTTATATGGCCGCGCACGCGCTGACTGCCGCCGAACGTTTGGCCGAGCAGGGCATCGGTGCAATCGTGCTGCAGAACAGCACCCCCAACAAGCCCGACGTGGCCGGCCATCAGGCCGCCCTCGCCAAAACTGGTGGCAAGTTGGTGACCTTGGAAGACCACCAAAAGGTGGCCGGTGCTGGCGCGATTCTGGTTGCGGCTTTGGCCGAAGCCGGCGCTACGCCTGCAGTCAAGATCCTCGGCGTTGACGGGGCCTTTGGCCAGAGCGCCTACAGCGCTATCGAGCTCTATGACCAATACGGCATGGGCCCTGATGGGGTTGTGGCGGCGGCTACCGCGCTCTGATCTGCGAACGATATGGCCGCTACGGCGGCGTTGACAGGGGTTGCTCTTCGCGGGCAGCCCCTGTTTGCGTTGGCGTGCTCGGGTCTGCGGGCGCGGCCTGTGGTGGCGTTGTGGGTGGTTCTGGCGCGGCCTGTGGTGGCGTTGTGCTCGGTGGTTCTGGCGTTGGTGGAGCAGGTTTCGCGATGACCGGCGGTGGCACCGGCTCACCGGGCTTGTGCTCGGTGATGTTGGTGAGGCGGACGGCAGGGGGCTCGTACAGCCCGTGGACGGTCAGGAGGACGTCGCCGTCCCGAAACAGCACCAGTTTGACCACGGCGCTATGGGGCTGCATACGAACCAAGGTTGGACCCTGGATCATGATCCGGTCGCGCTGGAGTTGACCCATGCGCCGAGCGAAGTCGACCTGGTCGACTCGGTAGTTGGCGATCACCGTTCCGTCGGCGGTGGTCATGGTGACGGCTGCCTTCAGCGGATACTCCTCGGGTATATAACTGCTGAGCGTGGCTGAACATCGCAAGCTGCGCTTGGCGTTGAGCAGGCGAACGCTGACTGTGGCCAAGCCCTTGTCGCTGCGGCTGAGTGCGAGCCCGCGACTATCGAGGGTCAAGAATAGAAAGGGGGCGGTCAGCATGACCGTGGCCAGGGCCATGGTGATGACTTTGCGGAAACCCTTATCGCTGCCGACAACTGCCATGGTGAGCATCATGCCGCCGCGTCGCGGCGTGGCCAGTCTTGGCTGGAGCGTACCCCAGACACTGTAAGTCATTGCTGCAACAGGCTCGAACGTCGATTTGGGGTCTATCCCAGGGAGGGCTCCGGCGTGCTGGCCCTTGACCGGCAGGAGAAAGGCCCACATACCTGTGCCCCTTCTGGAAGCGGCTTTGGCCGGTTTCGGGGACACGAATAGAGGAAGGTACGAGCGGGCTCATGGGTAAGTCGTTGGTCATTGTGGAGTCGCCAGCTAAGGCGAAGACCATCAACAAATATCTCGGTAAGGACTTCGTTGTCCGGTCGAGTGTTGGGCATATTCGTGACTTGCCGACCTCTGGTCGTGGCAAGCCGATTGACAAGAAAGCCAACCCGGCTGGCAAGATGGGCGTTGACCCTGAGCACGGCTGGAAGGCCTATTACGAGGTCTTGCCCAGCAAGGAGAAGGTCCTCGCTGAATTGCAGAAGTTGGCCGCCGAGGCCGACGAAGTCTATCTCGCAACTGACTTGGACCGCGAAGGGGAGGCCATTGCGTGGCACCTGCGCGAAGTCATCGGTGGCGACCCCGCGCGCTTCAAGCGCGTGACCTTCTCTGAGATCACCAAGACCGCGATTCAGGCGGCCTTTGCCCAGCCCGGCACATTGAACATGTCGCGCGTCAATGCTCAGCAGGCACGGCGTTTCCTCGATCGCGTGGTTGGCTTCATGCTGTCGCCGCTGCTGTGGAAGAAAGTGGCGCGTAATCTGTCGGCTGGCCGTGTGCAGTCGGTGGCGGTGCGCTTGGTGGTGGAGCGCGAGCGCGAGGTAAAGGCCTTCGTGCCGGAAGAATACTGGGAGATGTTTGCCGACTTGGCCGACGCCCAGGGCACCGGGGTGCGAGCTCAGGTCACCAAGTTCAAGGGCGAGGCCTTCAAGCCGCGCAGCCAGGCCGACAGCGATGCTGCTGTGGCGGTGCTCGAGTCAGCCAGTTACCAGATTGCTTCGCGTGAAGACAAGCCGTCAAAGAGCAAGCCGCCGGCGCCGTTTATTACCTCGTCGTTGCAGCAGGCTGCGAGCCTGCGTCTGGGCTTCTCGGTTAAGAAGACCATGACCCTGGCCCAGCGCCTGTACGAGGCCGGCCACATTACCTACATGCGTACCGACTCGCGCAATCTGTCGCAGGATGCGGTCAATACCTGCCGCGGCTTTATTGAAGGCCAGTACGGCCCGCAGTATTTGCCCGAGAAGCCAAACGTGTACGCCTCGTCTGGCAGTGCGCAGGAAGCACATGAGGCGATTCGCCCAACTGACGTGCGCCGTGAACCGGGCGAGATCCAGAACCTGGAGAAGGATCAGGAGCGTTTGTACGACCTGATCTGGCGTCAGTTTGTGGCCTGCCAGATGCCGCCGGCCGAATACGATACCAGCGCGATTACCGTGGCTGCGGCCGATTATGAATTGCGCGCACGCGGCCGTGTGCTGCGCTTCGACGGTTTCTTCAAGATCCTGCCGCCAGTGCGCAAGAAGGGTGACGACGACCTCGAGTTGCCCGACCTCAAGCCCGGCTCAGATGTGGCGCTGCAAAAGCTCGATCCGAGTCAGCATTTCACCAAGCCGTCGGCCCGCTTTACTGAAGCGTCGTTGGTGCGCGAGTTGGAGAAGAAGTCGATTGGGCGTCCGTCTACCTACGCCTCAATCATCTCTACGATTCAAGATCGCGGCTACGTCAAGCTGGTGAATCGACGCTTTTACGCTGAGAAAATGGGTTAAATCGTTACCGACCGTTTGGTTGAGAGTTTCGATAAGATCATGGACTATGGCTTCACCGCGGGGCTCGAAGAGGAGCTCGACAAGGTGGCCGGCGGCGAGTTGGAATGGAAAACCGTTCTCGATACCTGGTATAAGCAGTTTACAGCCAAGTTGGCTACCGCCGATGAGAACATGCGCGGCAATCAGCCGGTTGAGATCCCTGAGATCACCTGCCCTGCCTGCGAGCGCCCGATGGCGGTGCGCACCGCCTCTACCGGTGTGTTCATGAGCTGCACCGGCTACGCGCTGTCGAAGAAAGAAGGCAAGTGCACCAAGACCATCAATTTGGTCAGTGGTGACGAGGCCGAGGCCGTGGGTGATGACGACGAAGAGCACGAGGTTAACGCCCTGCGCGATAAGCGTCGTTGTCCGAAGTGCGGCACCGCGATGGATAGCTGGCTGATCGATGAGGAGCGCAAGCTTCACATTTGCGGCAACAACCCTGATTGTACCGGCAACGAGGTCGAGAAGGGCCAGTTCAAGATCAAGGGCTACGACGGCCCAGTGATTGAATGCGACAAATGCGGCAGCGATATGCAGCTGCGCTCGGGTCGCTTCGGCAAGTACTTCGGCTGCACCGCGGAAGACTGCAAAAACACCCGCAAGCTGCTGCGCAGTGGCCAGGCCGCACCGCCCAAGATGGATCCGGTGCCGATGCCTGAACTGCAGTGTCAGAAGGCCGACGATACGTACGTGCTGCGCGATGGTGCGGCGGGCCTGTTCTTGGCCGCCAAGAGCTACCCACGCGTGCGTGAGACCCGCAACCCGCAGGTCCGCGAGATCAAGCCGCACAAGGACGAGTTGCCCGAGAAGTACCACTTCCTGGCTGACGCGCCCGAGCTTGACCCCGACGGCAACCCCATGGTGATCCGCTTCTCACGCAAGACGAGCGACCACTACGTAGCCGGTGACAAAGACGGCAAGCCTTCGGGTCACGCCGCCTACTTCGAGAACGGCAAGTGGGAGCTCAAGGGCGCAACCAAGGGTGCGGCTAAGGCGAAGAAGAAGTAGCCGGGTCCTATATAATGGGGGTCCTGGGTCCTGGTACGCGCCTGTCGGCGCTTGGATCCTGGGGACAGCTATTGACTTGAGGCGGGGTATCGGGGCGGCAGCCCCGCGCCTAAGCCTGCTTGCAGGCGTCCCAGGACCAAGGACCTGCTCGGGCGTCTTACAGCGCCACCACATCAAGCACCGTGCCATCGAGCGCCACTGCGGTCAGCGTGCACTGATCGTGACTGAGGCTGAGCCGGCAGTAATGGTGTTGGGCTTGGAATACGCGGCTGTGTGGATGCGGATCCTTGGCTCGATACAAGAAACCGCCCGCGCCACCTGAGCTGATCTGGATTGGATCGCCCGGCGTTTCGATGCGTTCGTAACAATGCGCGTGGCCGCTGATGATGGCGTCAACCTGATGGCTACGACACAGCGGAAGAATTACCTCGCGGGCGATGCGTACTTCAGCCTCTACCGCGCGGCCCTCGGCGTCATTGCGGCTGTGCGGCGTGCTGCTGGTAGCTGGGAAATGTGTGAACAGCAGGGTGCGCTGGGCTTGGCTGCTGAGTGCCTGTACCAGCGCTTGCTGTCGTTTTGGTTCGGCCCAATTGCGACTGCCGTCGATGCCAACGAGGTGCGTATTTGCGATGGTGATCTGCCACAGATCTTGCGACCCGGGGTGCTGCAACAGGGTGCGAAGGATGTCGGCGTCGTGGTCGTGATTGCCGGCGATCCAATAATGTGGAACACGTGCGAACCAGTCGCCAGCACGGTCAAAGAAGTCGTGTTGCCATTGGTCGATGTCACTGCCGCAGGAAACCGCGTCGCCAAGAAAGATGGCTGCATCGGCGTGTTCGTCGGCGAGACGGCTCGCGATGGTGGCGAAGACATCGGGGTTGGGGCTGGGATCGCCAAACAGGATCAGAGACGCCGGACCCTGCGTAGGCAGGGCCGAGACCACAAGCTTGCGATCATGCGGGCTTGGGGGCGCGCTGAGGCAGATCTCGCGCGGGCTGTCGGCTGTGGTCGGGACGCGAAAGTGGTGCACGAGGCCCGGTTCGGATAGCAGCACGCCGTCGCCATAATCGCAGTGCACCCGGCATAAGGCGTCGCT
>JAQIBG010000224.1 GCA_027859175.1 Planctomycetota bacterium
CGCAAGGTGAAGGCCACGTGGGGGTGGCCAAGCGCGAGGCGCGTGAGCATGTCGGTGACATGGCCGGTTTCGGTGCCGCGGGTCTTGAGGAACTTGAGCCGCACCGGCACGTTCCAGAACAGGTTACGTACGCTTACGCGCGTGCCCTGGGCCATCGCTATTGGTTCGTGTGCGCGTTGCTCGCTGCCGGCAATGCGCAGCACCCAGCCGCCCTCGCTGCCGTGCGGGCGCGAGGCCATCTCAAACTCGCTGACGCCCGCGATTGAAGGCAGCGCTTCACCGCGGAAGCCGAGGCTGGCGACCGCGAACAAATCTTCGGCTTGGCGCAGCTTGGAAGTGGCGTGGCGGCCGAGGGCGAGCGGCAAGTCGGCGCCGTTCATGCCATGGCCGTTGTCGACCACTTCAACCAGGCGGCGGCCGCCGTCTTCAATGGTGACCGTGATGGTGCCGGCGCCGGCATCGATGGCGTTTTCGACCAACTCTTTGACCACATTGGCGGGTCGCTCGACCACCTCACCGGCGGCGATTTGGTTGGCGACGGCGTCCGGCAGTTGGCGGATCTCGGGGGGCGAGCGCTCGGGCATGGGCGCCATGCTGTGGCCAGATTGGCCGTGGGCCATGGCTGATCTTGGGGCACAGCCACGCACCTTGCGTCCGGGCTTGGTGGGCCAAGCATGGGGTCATGGATATGAAGGCGTGGACCCGTCACCTGCGCGGCGACATGGGCTATGAGATCACCAGCGAGGGCGGCCTGGAAGCGCGGCGACTGAGCCGTGGCCAGTGCGCCTATTACCAAGGTGCCCGCGATATGTGGGCGGTGCGGGCGGCGTGCAGCGCTGGGATCCATTTCGACTTCGAAACCGATAGTCCGTATTTCGAGCTTGAGTTGGCGGTGGGGGTTAGCTGCCGTGGCTGGCTCGCGGTTGACCTTGAGATCGACGGCGTGGTGCAGCCCACGCTCCATGCTGAGGGGCCACCCGCGCACTGGTGTGCCGGGTGGTGACCTGCATCGCGTGCGCGTAGCCTTGCCGTGGTCGGCAGCCTGCACCGTGCGCCGCGCCGAGCTGGCGCCGGGCGCGATCATTCACGACGTGCCGCGCGCGTCGGGATCGCTGCTGGTGTTGGGCGATTCGATCAGCCAGGGCATGACCAGTTCGGGCATGATGGGGAGCTACGCGTGGCGTCTGGCGCAGCTGCAGGGTCTGACCTTGTTTGATGCCGCCGTGGGTGGGCACCGCTTTGATGTGAATAGCCTCTGCAACGACATCCCGATCCGTGGCGACATTGTGACGGTAGCCTACGGTACCAACGATTGGAGCAGCGGCGCCGCGCACGATGAGATCCTCGCTGAGGCGGAGGCCTATTTGACGGCGCTGCGTACGATCCAGCCGCATGACCCGATTGTGCTGATCAGCCCAATCTGGCGCGTCATCGACGAGCCCGAGCGCTTCGCCGATTTCTGCCAATTGGGCGCCAAGTTGCTCGACCTGGCACGGCGTATGGACGGTGTGCATGCAGTTGATGGCCTGCAGTTGATGGCCTGCAGTTGGTGGCGCATCGTCTCGACCGCTTCGTAGACGGCCTGCATCCCAACGACCTGGGTTTCGCTGAATACGCCGCCGGCCTTGACCGTGCGATTTGCAAGGCTGGGATTCAGGTAGCGGGTGCTTTGCCTTTGTGATCTCAGGTCCTGGGTCCTGGTCCGCGCCTGCGGCGCTTGGGGCCTGGAGACAGCCGCACGGCATGAAGTCCTTGGGCGGGGTATCGGGGCGGCCAGCCCCGCGTCCAAGCCTGCGCAGCAGGCGTTCCAGGACCCAGGACCTAAAACCTTACTCAGCCTGAGTGACGTCCCCCCAGGCCCGCATGCATCTTGCCTGTGGAGCCCGTGGCCCACAGTTTGCGCCCTATGGGTCTGTTCAGTAGCGGTTCGGTGATTCTGCTCGGTGTTCTCGGCATCGGCTTTGTGATCTTCATCCACGAGCTTGGGCACTTCTTGTTTGCCAAGTGGGCTGGGGTGCGGGTCGATACCTTCTCGATCGGCTTTGGCCCGATCGTGTGGTCGAAGACCATCGGTGAAACCGAGTACGCGCTATCCATTTTGCCACTAGGTGGTTACGTGGCCATGCGCGAGAAGGCTGACGGCAGCGGGCGCAGCATGGAAGAGAGCACTGCGCCGTGGCGTGCGGCGATTCTGGCTGGTGGCGTGTTGTTCAATCTGGTCTCGAGTTTCTTGCTTCTGCTGTGCCTTGCCTGGTACGGCATGCCGACGATCCCACCGGTGGTGGGCGACCCGCTGCCCAAGGTCTTGGACCACGAGGGCCAGATCGTTGATGGGCCGGCGGCCAGTCTTGGGCTGCGCAGTGGCGATCGCATCGTCGAGATCCACGGCACCGAGCCGCGCAGTTTTGAAGATCTGATTGCGGCCACGATCGATCATCCCACCGAAGCCCTACAGTTAGTGGTTGAGCGCGACGGCGAACGCTTGGCGCTGCCGCCAGCCGGCGCTGAGCCGGTGTTCCCGGTCTACCGCAAGGATCTCGGCCGCGTAACCCTGGGGATTAACGCGCCTTTGAGCAATCGCATCGATGCGGTTGCTGGTCACGAAGCAGAGGCCCTGGGCATTCAGCCTGGCGACCGGGTGGTGGCTATTGCCGGCGAATCGGTTGAAGGCGAGATTGGCCAGGAGCTCGAGCGGCGGTTGCTGCCCTATATTGGTAGCGAGGTGGTCTTAGGGCTCGAACGCGCCGATGGCACCCGCTTCAACGTGACGGTGCCTTTTGCCAGCAGCCGCCCCGCGACGATCAGTGATGCCGGCCTCGGGTTTCCGGTTGCCGTTGCCGGCCTCACGCCGGGAATGCCGGCGCAGCGAGCCGGCGTTCAGCCCGGCGACATTCTTAGTGCGGTTGATGGCCAAGTTGTGTCGACCGTTGAGCACTTCTCGGCTCTGATCAGGCGGGCCGACGAGACCGACAAGCCTTTCATTCTGACGGTCATGCGGCCGCAAGCTGATGGCTCCTGGGCCAGTCTTGATCTGAGTATGACGACCGAATTCCACGAGCCGACCGGTCGCCGCCTGATTGGCGTGCAGATGGACGGCATGCGTGGCGGACGCCTCCCCTTGTTGCCGCCGGCCTTGCGCAGCACGACCAGCCCCTTGGCTAACGCTGGTCTTGAGCCTGGCGACGTGGTGATCGGCAGCCGTGCCCTCAGTGGTGACGACAATCGCAGTGCCGATGGCATGCAACAGGTTGAGGTGCTGTACTTGCGCCAGGGTGAGATTGCGCGGGTGGCGATTCCCGCCAGCGCAGGCTCGGCTCTGCTGCGTCCATATGAGCCGCCCTTGCTGCGGAAGTTTTTGGGTGCGCGACCGCGGGTCTCGATCGCCGAGCGTTTGCTTGGCACGCGGGTGCTGGCCGTGGGTGGCGAAGGCGCCGCCGCCAGCGTGATTGTGGTTGATGATCCCCAAACCGAAACTCGCACCGACGCGGTTGATCTTGCTTCGGTGTCCGAGCCGGGGCGCAGCGATATCCTCAGCGCGCTTCAGGTTGGTGATTGGATTGTTGACTGGGACGCGACGGTCGATGAAGAAGACGGCTTCGTGCTGACCCTGCTGCGCGGCAATGAGCGCGCTGAGCCCGTGCGTGCCATCGTGACCCCGGCCGACCCCGGCATTGCCATCGCCTTCGCCTTTGATGAGCAGCCCTATCAGCTTAAGGCTTGGCATGAGGCCTTTGGCTTGGCTGGCCAGATGACCGGCGAGATTTTAACCACCACCTTCGGGATGATTCCGAAGTTCTTCCGCTCGGCCGATGAGGGCGGTGTTGATGCCTCGAAATCGCTGACCGGGCCGATCGGTATTTTTTCAGAGCTCAAGGCGCGTGCTGAGCGCGGGTTCGCCAGCTTCCTCAAGATCTTGGCAGTGCTCGGCCTCAACCTCGTGATCGTCAATCTGCTACCGATCCCGATCGCCGACGGTGGTCGCCTACTGATGCTCTTGGTTGAGGTTATCACCCGCCGCCCCGTGCCAGAGAAGGTTGAAAGCGCGATCAATACGATTGGTTTTGTGCTGATTTTGTGCCTGATGATGTTCGTTATCGGCGTGGACGTATTACGCGAGATGGGGCGGCATTAGAGGGTTCCTGGTTCCTGGTTCCTGGTGCGCGCTTCGCGCGTTGGATGCCGACAGGTGCTCGCGCGCGTCGGCCTCTGGCATACTACGATGCCGGGCGGGAGCGGACCAGGCCCACGACGCGCGAAGCGCGCACCAGGAACCAGGAACCAACCAGGAACCAGATCAACCATACAAGCACAGGTCGCTACCTCGACACTCGCTCCAGGCACGGCACACTTGATGCCGGAGATGGATCATGCGACCGGCAGGTGAAGAGTGGCGAGTAGATGATGCGGCAGACGTGTTGGATCGCGCCCATGATGAGGCCGTGGTGGCACGCGCTGAGGCGGGCATCGAGAAGAGCCGCAAGGGCGATGGGTGTAGGCGTCTGTGTGACCGCTCCGGTGCGCCGCTGAAGGATGTCGAGGTCTCAATTGAACAGACTTCGCATGCCTTCGTGTTTGGCTGTTCGCAGGGCTCAACCCTGGCCGCCGAGGCTAGCGATCCGACTCTGGCCTCGCGCAATGAATTGTTTGTGCGCTTGTTCAATGGCACCACCGCCAAGTGCTCTTGGAATGAGCGCTGGCATACGCCGGTTGAACGCCAGTAGGGCATTCGCCGCCTCGACACCTTTCTTGCCGAAGTAGATTGGGGCATGGCCAAGGGCCTCACCGTGCGCGGTCACCCCTTAGTGTGGACCGTGCCCAAGGCCTTGCCGGCTTGGCTGCAGAAATATCCCTACGAGAAGCAGTTGGCTTTTCTTGAACACCATGTGCGCAGCTTGATCGCTGCGACTGGTGGCCGGGTTCAGCTGTGGGATATGGTTAACGAGATGTTGTGGGAGCCAAGCTTGCGGCACGTGCCCGAGCGCGACTGGCCGCACGTGGAAACAGCTGACGAATTATTGACCACCATTGAGCCGGCTCTGCACTGGGCCCGTGAAGAGGCGCCGGATGCGCGCCTAGTACTCAACGATTACGGGCTCGAGGTTGACTTTTGCCAAGGCGTCACCGCGGCCGAGCAACGGCGCCGCTATGTTGAGTTGATCACAGAAATGCAGCGTCGCGGCTGCGCGCCCGATGCCGTGGGCACGCAGGCCCACGTTGGGAAGTGGTTCCCGATGGCGGCGGTGCAGCAAACCTTTGACCAGTTGGCCAGCACCGGGCTGCCGCTTGAGATCAGCGAGTTTTGGGCCAAGCCCGGTGCCCATCCCTGCCCGGAAGGGCGCGATGCCGCGCAACGTGAAGCCGACTTGATCCGCTACTGCGAACAGTTCTACACCTTGGCCTTTGGGCATCCGGCGGTGGAACACCTGACTTATTGGGGCGGCGAGGAGTTTTTCCAGCGCGACGGCTACGAGCCAAGCCCGCTCTACGAGGCCTTGGATGAATTGATCAACCAGCGCTGGCGAACCCGTGCTCGCATCACAGCTGATGAAGCGGGCCGGGTACGGATGCGTGGCTTCCACGGGCGCTATGCGCTGCGCTGGGCCGACCGGCACGGCAACCCCACCGGTGCCAAGTCGATCTGGCGCCAGGACACAGCGGCGAGCAGACCGTGGTGGTGTGATCAGGCCTGGGTTAGCCACCAAGCGCCGGCGCCGATCGCGCTGAGCGACGCCAGGCACGCCAGCAGCCACTTGGCTTGAAAGCTGCGTTTGCGGGTTTTGTGACGAAACAGCAGCATCCCAGCCAGGCTGCCAGGGGCGCCGCCAAGAAGCACCGGCACAAGTAGGTGCCATTCGCTGATGCGGTCGACCTGGCGCCGTGCGCGGCGTTTGTCGATGCCCATCAGGCCGCAGGCTATGGCATTGATGAGCCCGGCCCAAACCGCCAGCCCGAGCCACAGCGTCTCGCTCATGGGCTGAGAATTTGGCGGCACAACTCAACCAAGACCTGCGACATGGTCTCGCTGACTGCGCGTGGCTTGGCCTCCGGGGCCGGCAGGCTGACGCTCACGCGATGCGTCTCGCTTGAGCCAGCGGGACTGATGGTGGTGACAAGCGCAGCGGCGTTGACCTGGGGTTGATCGCCGGGGACCAGGTCAAAAGCGGTCAGCGTGATTCGCAACTCGGTTGCCTCAATGGTTTCCTCGACGCGCACCTCGCTCAGCGAACTGGCAATCAGGGGCAAGAACTCGGCGAGGTAACGGTCTGGCGTAGTTGACCAGCGCCAGACTGGGTCTGGGATTAGTTCGCCGTCTTGACTGCGGGTAAGCACTGCGTGGCGCAGGTGCTCACGGGCATCCACCCGCGCGATGCGCACGACTCGGGCGTCGGCGCTTGGGGCCACCTGTTCGAGTTGTGGTGGCACTGGTTCGCCAATGTGGGGTGCGGCATTGTTGCGCGGTTCAATCAGGCCGCAGGCGCTTAGCGCGAGGGCGGCGACAATCACGAGGGTGGTTTTCATGGGGTGCGCTCCTGCACGCGGGGGCCGAACAGTATAGATTCCGGTTCGTCTTGGAGGCTGCGGGTAAGGGCCTGCACCTGACTCATCAGCGTCTGGAAGGCGGGTAAGAGATCGCGTAGGTCGCGCGTGGTCAGCATGATCTGGTCAAGGCTGATGCGGGCGGCGTCAACGCCCTCACGGATTTTGCCGACAGTCAGCGCAATTTGCGCCTTTTCGATTTGCTGTTTGGTCTCGCTGACCAGTTGATCGATGCTGCCATCCTTCTTGAGGTGGTGGTCAATACTGGTGCCGAGGCGCTTGATTTCAGCGTCGGTTGTCGTCATGAGTGTGGACATCTCTTGACTGCGAGTCGCGATCTGGGCTGCGGTAATTTCGCTACCCAGGGTCGCCATTTGGGTGTTGGTGGTTTCCAGGAGGGCTTGAACCTTCTTGCTCAATTCCGTGATCTCGGCGTCTGTGATCGCCTTCTCAGCGGTTGCGGCCAAGCTCTCGTATTGATCGAGCAGCTTGGGAATGCGAGTCATGGTCGTTTGCAGGGTGTCCATCAACGCGGCGCCGGCAGACGGCATTGACGGCAAATACTTGCGCGGTGGGGTGAAATCTAAGTGCTTGTAGTCTGGCGGTTCATTCGGCACGTCGATGAGCAGATATGAAGTGCCGGTCACCGGATTGGAGACCTGCTTGATGCGAACCGGCGTGTCCTCGGGTGGGAGCCGGCTGCGGCTGTGTTCGGCCCGCAGTTCCTCAATGTCGCCGCCAAGTTTCCCAATTTCTTCAACCACCACCAGGAAGCCAACCTCAACCAGGCGGCCCTTTTCGGCGATGGTGATATAGTCGACCGATCCGATTTCGACCCCGCGGAACTTGACCGGGGCGCCTGTGCTCAGGCCCGACACCGCCTCGTCGAGGTAGGTCACGTAATCGAGCGTCTCGCGATGACGATACTGGGCGATATAGAACAGCGCGGTGCCAATGGCGAGCGCGCAGCCGAGAAGCAGGAATGCTCCCAGTTTGGTATAGTCCCGGTGGGCTCCATCGGGGGGCTGGCCTCGGGCGAGCTGCGATTAAAGAAGTGGTGGACGAAAGGGTGTTCACTGTGATCGCGCAGGTAAGCGGGGTCGCCTTCGGCAACCTTGCCTTGGGATTCTTTTTCCAATACCAGGCAGCGGTCGGCAATGCGGAAGATGGATGGGAGTTCGTGGCTGACGATAACGGCAGTGATACCCAGTTTGGTGCACAGGGTTTTGACCAAGTCGTCAAACTCGACGGCGCTAATCGGGTCGAGCCCGGCCGAGGGTTCGTCGAGGAACAATAATTCCGGTTCGAGCATCATTGCGCGGGCGATGCCGGCCCGTTTTTTCATGCCGCCAGACATTTCACCGGGCAGATGATTGGCGGCAAAACCGAGCCCAACCAGGTCGAGCTTAGCTTTGACGAGGTGCTCGGCCGTGTCTTTGTCGACATCGGTCCAGGCCTGCAGGGGCAGCAGGCAATTCTCGCGCAGGGTCATCGATCCGAACAAGGCACCAGACTGAAACATCATGCCAAACGGTGGCGCGCTGGCGCTGATGGTGGGAGCGCCGATGCCATCGATATCGATGCTGCCCGACTTGGGCTGTTCCAGCCCGACGAGGTGCCGCAGCAGTGTTGACTTGCCGCAGCCAGAGCCGCCGAGGATAAAGAAGCACTCGCCACGATTGATCACGAGGTCGAGGTCTTTGATCAGGGTGACCTGACCCCAGCCGATGCACAGCTTGCTGGTGGTGATGATCGCGCTTGTCACGCTAGACCCCCACCGCGGTGGCGAGGATGGCAATGGCAGCGTCAATCAGCACGACCGAGAAAATCGACAAGACCACGGCTTCAGTAGTGCGAACACCAACCGCGGCGGCGCCGCCGCGGGCCGCGAGGCCCTGACTGCAGGCAATTACGCCGATCGAGATCGCAAACAGGATGCTCTTGAACATGCCGATACCGAAGTGCTGGAAGTGAGCTGCCTTGGCGGTGGCATCGATGTAGGCGCCGACCGACATCTCCATCATCGGTAGGGCGGCCAGGGCGCCGCCAGCGAGCCCAACGACATCGCCAATGAGGGTCAACAACGGCAAGGCGATCAGCAAGGCCAAGACGCGAGGCAGCATCAGCCAGCGGAGTGGGTCGAAGCCCATGGTGCGCAAGGCGTCGACTTCTTCGGAGACCTTCATCGTGCCGAGTTCGGCCGCAAAGCCGGCGCCAGAGCGGCCGGCCACAATGATGGCGGTCATGATCGGCCCAAGTTCGCGTAGGTGGCCCAGTGCAACCATGGTGGGCGTGAAAGCGGAGGCGCCAAACTGGCTTAATTGGACCACCCCCATGAAGCCCATGACGGCGCCAATCAGTAGATTCGTCATCACCACCACGCCGGTGCCTTCGGCCCCGGCGCGTTGCATCAAGAGCGGGACATCGCGCCAACACACGGTGCGGGGTTGGCGAATGGCACCAACAACCATGGCCGTATAGGTGCCGCAGGCCGTGGCCAATTGCGGAATGCGCATGGCTAGGCTGCAAGCGAAGGCGCCAAAGATCGCAACAGGGTTGGGCTTTTTAGGGCGTGGTGCCGGCCCGGGCCCGCGGCGCGACCGGTACAGTTCAAGGAACTCGTTGGCGCGCGCGTTGTTGCCGGTGATCGCGACCTCGTGGCCAGCGGTTGCCATGCGATCGAGGAAATCCAGGAGGACCACGATGCCGGAGCCGTCAACGCGTTCGACCGTGGCCAGATTGATCGTGGTGGCAGTGTCGACACCGGTCAGGGCGACGGTTAATTCTTTGGCGTGACGAAGCACTAGGTCACCGCTTAGGCGCAGCTGACCGTCCTCTTCGCGGCTGAGTTGAGGTGCTGTCACGGCGTCACAATCGTAGCCCGATTGTGTCAGTCCACAGCTTTATGGCGGTATCTTTGCTATTTCTACTAGCGCTCAGCGCGCAGCCAGCGGGCATCCCAGCCATTAAGCTCAATCGCGGCGGGGTCGATGGTCTCACCGGTTTCGGCGTCGGTCCAACTGCGATAACTGCGCTCAGTAGCGATGGCGACCTGGCGTTGGTCTTGATCGTTGACCAGGAACACGTGATCGGCCTCGGGTGCGCTCAGGTGGTAAAGGAGGGCTCCGTCGCAGCGGAACGGGGCATCGCCGCCACAGGTTTCGGTCAGCAGGTGTTGCATCGCGGTATTACCAGGGCGATGGCAGTTGAGACTGGCCTGGCAGCCGAGCACCACCGCGCTGCCAGCGCCGAGGCGGTGCTCGGTGATCGCGGGCGAGCCGTCTTGATCATAATGCGCCACCACAGCTGCCTCGGTTGGCTGCATGGTAGCCACGAAGCCGTCGAGCTTGGTGCCTGCGATGCTGAACGGGGTGTTCACATCGCGGGCGTAGCGGTATTCGGAGAGTTCAACGCCGAACAGGTGACCAAAAGCACTGTCGGCAGCGGTCGACAACACGCGGCCGTAGCCGTCGAGGTAGGCTGCGGGCATGTCCAGTACCACGCGGCCGCCGTTTTCGACGTACTCGGTGAGGTCGGCCAGCAGTTCATCGGTGAGGGCCAAGAAGGCTGGCAGATAGATGCAGCGATAGCGCGCGCCGAGACCGCTGCGCAGGTCGCTGGGGGTGACGTGCTCGAACGGGACTTGCGCATCGATGAGCGCGCGGCTGGCGCCGATGCGAGCCCGGATCGGTTCAGACTTGTAGTGGTCGCGACCGGTGACGCCCATCGCGGCCCACATCGCTTCGTTTTCCCAGTCTTGGAGCAGGCCAACTTGGGGTTCTTTGCGGGCGGACCATAATTCTCGCCGCCAGCGGCGCGCGGCGGTGCCGATGGCGCCGGCGCGACGGGCGCGGTCGGTCACCCGATGGTTGCGGTCGAGCAGGGTGAACTCGCCCGACTCCCAGCCAGCGGTGCGGTGGTTCCAGCACCACAGGCCGAAGCCCTTGTAGCCGGCGGCGAGCCAGCTGAGCATCAGTTGGGCGATGCCGCCGGCATCGCAGCTGTGGCCGGGGGTCTTGTCTTGGGCCCAGGGCACGAAGGGGGCTTTGCCGCCCGAGAACCAACTCGGGCCGCCTGAGCTTTCCCAGGTGGCGGTCCAAATACCTTTGCCCCAATCGTGGGTGAGCGCGGCTTGCATGTACACCGGGCGTGCCACTTCGAAGGCAACTTCTTCAAAATGCCAAGTCAGATGGATCGAGGGGTAAAAGCTGCCACCGGGGGCCAGGGCCTTGGCCATGCCCTCCATGTCGGTGCCACGACTGGCGAAGGGCAGGAAGATGCCCATCTCGCCACCGGCGCGTACCGGCACGTCGGGATCGGTGGCCTGCTGGGCGTCTACCTGAGCGGTAACGTAATTGGCAATGAAGGTGTCGGCACGAAAGCGCATGATGTCGCGCAGGTGGCGGTATTCGCGCTCGGGTACGATGTCGAGCTCTTCGGCAACCTGGTCCCAGTTGGTCCAGTGGCTGCACTGGGTGAGGCCAACGTGGCCGGCATTCCAGGCCTGCTTCAGGCTTTCGACATCGCCGTAGGTGTCTTGCAGCCAGCTGATGAAATGCGGGATCGCGTCAGGATGGAGCTCGTGGCCTTGCATGTCGCCAACCACGCCCGGCACCTGACGTGCCTTGGCGCGTAGCGCGTCGCGATCGAGTTTGGCCGGGGTGTCGCCGTAGAGCGCGTCGATGCGCTCGAGGTACAGGTCTTTGTGCCAGGCCTTGAAGGTGGGGTCGTCCCAGGCATCGACCGGGTCCATGCTGGGGTCGAGCCCGAGTTGGTTGAGCAGTTCGGGGCTGGCTTCGCGGAAGCCGGCCTCGCCATACCAGAACGGCCAAATGTCTTCTTCGAGGGCCAGTTTGAGCGTGCGCTCGGTCGGCCAGTCGGGGGTGGCCATGGTTTGCTTGAGGCAGGTGAAGCCGAGCTCGCGCATGGTGCGCAGGTGCCACCGTGCCTGCTGTTCGGTCATGCCGGGCCAGGGCAGGAATACGCAGCCAATCGGCATCGGGCAATGCCGGCGCAGGCGCGCTTGCATCGGCGTGGCGTGCAGGGCCTCGTAGGCTTGGTGGCAGTAGGGGTCGGCGGTCATGGTGGTGGTCATAAGTGCTGACGAGTCTAACACCATGTGCGCTGGGTGGCGCTGTCATGTTGTGTCCGCTTGGGTCTTGTGTGCTCAAATGCTGGCCAATATCGGACGCGTCTTGCGGTATCGCCGGCGGATCAAGCAGGCGACAGCGCGGTCATGGCTGCTACAATCACCGCCATGACAGCCGACGATCGCATCGCTCAGTTTACCCGTCGTGGCTTTGGCCTGTTTGTCCACTACGGGCTCTACAGCCTGATTGGTCAGGGCGAGTGGGTGTGGCGCCATCGCCGCCGCGACGACCATGACTATCCGCAACTGATGCGCTCGTTCAGTGCTGATGATTTCGATGCCGATGCGATTTGCGCTACCGCCGCCGATGCTGGCTGTCGCTACGTATGCTTGACGACGCGGCACCACGAGGGCTTTTCGCTCTACGACACGCGTGGTCTGAACGAGTACGACGCGCCTCACAGCGCGGCTAAGCGTGACTTGGTTGCTGAGTTCAGTGAAGCCTGTGAGCGCCACGGAATCGGAAAATACTTTTATCACACCACCCTCGACTGGTGGCATCCAGACTTTGATAGCGACTGGGATGCCTATCAGCAGTACTTGCGCGATTCGGTGGCGGTGCTGTGCCGCAACTATGGCACGTGGAGCAAGCGCGACCGTGACTGGCAGGAAGACGCGCTGTATACATAGATTCGGCGTGATCAGCCGCAGTGCATCATTGTCAATAATTCAAGCCATGGCCATCACGGCGAGGCTGGTCACGCTGAGTTGGACGTGGTGACCTATGAGCAGGGCTTGCCCGATCAGGTGCAGCATGCCGACGGCAAGCGTCGTGGTGGCGAAATGTGCGAGACCATCACCAGCCATTGGGGCTGCGCTGCCGACGACCTCAGTCACAAGAGCCCGAGCGCCTTGATCGAACGCCTCGCGGCGTGCCGGCGCCACGGCGCTAATATGCTGCTCAATGTGGGGCCAGAGGCCGGTGGGCGCTTGGGCGATTACGAGCGGGCTTGCTTGGCTCTAGTCGGGCGCTGGGTGCGAAGCTGCGGCGAGGTGCTGTATGCCGGTGAGCCGAGTGCGCTGCGGTGTCGTGGCCGGGACTTCGTGCTCGTGCACGGCAAGCAGTACTACTACTTCTGCCACAACGTGGCGATTCGTGGCAACGAGCATCTGCAAAGCGGCGAACCGGGTGACGGTTTGCAGACGGTTAGCGGCAGCATGCCGCCGGTGCGCCGCGTGGCATGGATTGATAACGATGAGCCATTGGGCTTCACCCAGCAGGGCGAGAGCCTGACTATCGACGCCACGCGCTGGCCCTATGGCACGCAGGGCGTGGTGCGGGTGGCGGTGATTGAGACCGCGTGACGGTTAGGTCCTGGGTCCTGGTACGCGCCTGGCGGCGCTTGGGTCGTGGGAACAGCCGGGTGGCGCCGCATGTTGGTGTTCTGGGCGGGGTATCGGGGTGGCAGTCCCGCGGCTAAGCCTGCTTGCAGGCGTTCCAGGACCCAGGACCGGGCTTTAGGTCCTGGGTCCTGGTACGCGCCTAGCGGCGCTTGGGTCGTGGGGGCAGCCGGGTGGTGTTGCATGTGGCTGCGTTCTGGGCGGGCTGCGGCAGGCTGCCCCGTACCCCCGCCCAGGGGGGGCCGTGCGTGTCTCTGGCTGTTCCTCGGATCCAAGCGCCGCTAGGCGCGTCCTATGACCCAGGACCTCTTCCATTACTTGCGCCGCCGGCCGCATTTCGAGCATGGGGCTATGGTACGTACCAAGGTTTGTGGTTTTACCCGGCTTGAAGATGTCCGCGCTGCGGTGGCGGCCGGGGTTGACGCGATCGGTCTGAATCTGGCCAAGGGGCCACGCAAGATCAGCGTCGATCAGGCGGCTGCATTCGCGGCGGCGATTCCGCCCTTTGTCAGCACGGTGTTGTTGTTTGTGGATGCTGAGATCGATGCGGTGCGCGCTGCGGTGGCGGCCACTGGCGCCGGCTGTGTGCAATTGCACGGGGCTGAGGATGCTGCCTATGCCACGGCGGTAGGCGCGGTGGCGCAGGTCATCAAGGCATTCCGGGTTCGCGATGCGGCAACGCTTGATGCGGTGGCAGGCTTTCCCGCTGATGCCTACTTGCTTGATGCCTACGTGCCCGGGGCCGAGGGCGGCACCGGGCACGCTTGGGATCATGGCTTGTTGGCTGGGCGCGATTTGGGGCGGCCAGTGATTTTGGCCGGTGGTTTAACGCCCGCGAACGTGGCGCAGGCCGTGGCGACGGTACGCCCCTACGCGGTTGATACCGCGTCGGGGGTTGAGTCGGCGCCGGGGATCAAAGACGCTGCGGCCATGGCCGCATTCGTCAGCGCATCACGAAGCTGAGCTTCGGCGGATCAAACTTGTCTGATTCCTTGGCGGCGAAGCTCCAGGGATTGATGTGTGAGTTGGCGCGGGCGATGATCAGCGTGATGCTGCGGTTGCTGTCTTCAGCGATGAAGGCGCCGAGTTCGCGCGAGGCGAATACCACTTCGGTGCCAGGGCCCTGCGGTTCAACGGTGAAGGTGCCGAGGAACACGGTCTGGTCATGGTTGGCGCCGCCGGTGCCGTTGGCGCCCTTGTCGTAGTCGCCGCCGCCTCGATTCTTCTCGTTGCCCGGTGCGTTGTTCCATTCGAGCTTGGCTTCGGCCCAGTCTTCACCGAGCTTGGCCTGGCCGTAGTCTTTGCGTTCTTTGAGGCCAAACACGTTGAAGGTGCCCTTCTCGAGCAGCGCAACCTTGCCGGTGCTGACAACCAAGTGCAGTTGGGCACCCATCATCTTGCGACCCTTGGGCGGATTCTTGGGATTGGGCTGCACTTTGCTGAGGTCAAAGCGCAGGTAGCCCTTCATCCAATGCGTGTTGTGCTGGTTGTTGCGAACCTGGATCGAGCTCTGGGTTCCGAGGCCGCTGTGATCTTGCTGAATCGTGGCGTCGGCGCCATTGCCGTCGGCAGTGGTCACGAAGGCGTTGTAGGGCGCACCGGCTGCGGCGAGGCCAAACGGGGCGAGCACAACGAGGGCAAGGATAAGATGGCGCATGGGAGCGGCCTCCTGATTATCTAATCAATTAGACAGTCAAATATCGTAGGCAGCGGAGCCGGCGAGCAAGCAATCTTGGACGAGGGCCTTGGGAGTGCCAATCCGCGATTGCGGACCTGTCGCAAGTGACGGGCTGGCAATTAGATGGCGCGCTTGGGGCTGGATGCCGGGGCTTAGGTGTCTAGCATGGCGGGACTTTTCTTATGGATCCGACACCCACATCTGGCCTTCACAAGCTGACCCGCACGGTCCGTCGTCGCCATGCCCCGGAGAACAACTCGGGCTGGCACGAGGCCCTGAGCCAGGTTGCCGAAAGCGAGGCGACCACCTCTGGCCTGCACAGCGTGGTGGCGGTTGGTGAACTGCGAATGGATGCCCGGATTCGGGCCCGTTTCGGTGAGACCGTTGGCGAAGATCGCCGTTACTTGGTGGCCGACCCGGTTGGCGAAGGGGAATTGGCTACCGTTTACGAAGTCTACGATCGTAGCACCGAACGACCGGTCGCGGTGAAGATATTGCGGCCAGACTTCATCGACGACCGGATCGCGATTGAGGAGTTCTTGCACGAGGCGCGCGTCTTGGCGGGCCTCGAGCACCCAGCGATTCCACCCGTTTACGACATCGGCTTTGATGACAGCGGAGCCGCCTACGTCACCATGAAGTTGCTGCCCGGGCGACACCTAGACCAGGTTGTCGAAGATGCCACGCAGGGTGAAGCTTCGGCGGTGGCCTTGGTGTCTGACGTTGATGCTGTGGTGCGCCTGTTCATCAAAATTGGCGACGCGCTTGCGGCCGCCCATGAACAAGGCGTGGTGCATCAAGACGTCAAGCCAGAGCACGTGGTGCTGGGTGAACATGGCGCGGCTTGGCTGACCGGCTGGGGCATTGCGCGCGCGGCCTATACGGCGGGTGGTGGGCGGCCGCCGGTTTTGGGCACGCCGGCCTTCATGAGTCCGGAACAGGCACGGCGCGAAGACGTGAGCACGCGCAGTGATGTCTACGGTCTCGCGGCCAGTCTCTTCACCGTTCTAACCGGCCGTTTCCCGACTTGGTCTGATGACGAGAAGGTATTCTGGTATAAGAAGCGCGAAGGCATCATCGATGAACCGCGTGGTGATGAAGCGGCACGGGTGCCCAAAGAATTATTGGCGATCATTCGTCGCGGCCTGTCAGTTGACCCTGCCAGCCGCTATGCTGATGGCGCCGAGATCGTAGACGCCCTGAAGGCCTTTCAGAGCGAGCGTGGCGCGCGCTTGGCCCGGGCGGCGAGTGTGTCGCGGCGGCGTCGCTATGCGACGGTATTGAGTGTGCTGGTGGTGGCGCTGGTGACTGTGGCAGGCTTTGTGGGGCGCCACATTTACCGACTGCAAACCCAGTGGACCACCATCTACGAGCAAAATTTTGATGACGTGGCGGTTGAAGACCTGCGCCAAGACTGGATCATGTATCGACGCCTGGGTGGTAATCCGAACGATACCTGGAAGCAGCTGCGGTGGACACGGCACACGCCGTGGGCGATCAACGAGGGCCGCCTGGTTGGCACCTCTACTGACCCCATTGAATTCTGTACCCTGGGCTTTGCGCGCCCGGTGGCTGGTAGCGTGCGCGTGGAGTGGGATATCACTCCGCTGCGCAGTAACCAGAACCTAAATTCCTTCATCGCTGCCGATCGCCGCGATCGCGGCTACACCTTCCATCTCGGTGGGTGGGGTGATCCTGGTTATATGGCCCTGACCAAGGGGCCGTCTTTTGAGGTCCTGCAAAACCGCTTCGATGTTGCTAGCTTTGAGGTCGGCGAGACCTACCACATGCGAATGGAGCGCGAGGGCGCCCAGGTTCGACTGTGGGTTGATGACCGCTTGATGTTTGACTACACCGACCTTGAGATTCTCACCGGTCCGGCCAATCGCAGCTTCGGTTTTGAGGTGGCCACCCAGAACTCATTGGCGATCGATAATATAAAGGTGGCGAGCAAGCGCTTGCCGGAGCGCGTCACGCCGATCCAGCTGGCTGATGCCCTCTACGATAACGGTGCGTTTGCGGGCGCGTTGGCGCATTACCAGGCCCTGTATCGGAGTGTCCAGGCCACCGACCCACTTCATGCCCAGTGCCTGTATAAGATCGGCTTAAGCGAGATCGGCGTTGGTGACCTTGGGGCGGGCTGGCGAACCTTGCAGCGTTTTGAGCAGGAATATGCCGGGCATGCTTTGGTGCCGCGCTCCTTGTTTGAGCGCTCGCGCATTGCGCCGCAGGTGGGAGCTGAAGACCAGGAGCGCCTCCTGTTAGAGCGTTTGGCTGATCGCTATCCTGGTCATCCGGTTTTGCGCAATGTGTTGTCGGTGAAGAGCCTTCGCTACACGCGGCAGCTCGAGAGCGCGAAGGCCACCTCTTTGACGGACAATGGCTTTCCGCGCCCGATTGCGGACATGGCCGATGACTTGATCGTGCAAGTGGATGATGTGGTGACCTGGGCTGAGCGCTGTCGTCTGTCGTCGTTCCAGAATTCCTTCCTGCGCCGCAGCGCTGAATTCTTTGAGAATTTCAAGCGCGGGCATCAGATCCTGGAGCACCTGCCCCAAGATGGCCAGGCCGCCTCTATGTTGATGCGCACCGGTGGTCATTACGAGCGCGTGCTGGGCTATACGCGCACGCCGCCCGGGCATCGGGCTGAGGTGTTACTTGACCAGGCGCGTTTCGAGGAAGCCCTGGCTGAGGCAGAACGCGGCAATGCAGTGGGGGTCGCGTGGCGCGCGTCCTTGGTGCTGGATCGTGAGGCCGGCGCCGTGCGCATGATGGAGCATATGCCTGCCGAGCGTATTCGCCTGTTGCAGACCTTGGGTCAGTATGAGCGCATCATTGCCGAGCATCGCGATGACACCGATGCATACTTTGCGGCCTTGATTGCTGTTGGTCGGGCCGAGCAGGTTTTGGATGACCCGCGTGCTGCAGATGGCGGTCGCCTAGTGACGCGCGCACTGCTGGCCTTGGGCCGCCTCGATGGGCTGATCGAGCGGGATTTCTCTGATAAGAAACTGGCCTATCTGGTTGCGTTGGAACATTGGCGCGGTGGTGACGTGGATGCTGCGCGCGCCCTCATCGACCCGATGGCCGAGCAGGAGTTTCGAGACTGGGGTGACGGCCTCTTTTTCGCGCATCATGTTCTGCCGGCTGTGTTTGCTGGTCTTACTGGCGACAAGCTTGCCATGGAGGCCCGCCTGCAGGTGCAGTTGGATAGCTTCCCAGATGCTTATGCCCAGCGATTGCGTTTCGCCGCCGGCTTGCTGCTGGGGCGCATTGATGAAGCGGCCTTCTTGGCGCAACCGATGCAGCGCGTTGCCGAGGCTGATTTAGGCTTGCTCAAGGCGATTCAGGCTGATGTGGCTGGCGATGCCGCGGTGGCGCTTGCGGGCTATCAGGCTTGGCAGGCCGCCCCAGTGCTGCGACGCAGTGACGCCGAGGTCACGCGGGCTTGGATTCAGCTGCGGATCGACCTTCTGACGCCCTGAGTGGGGTGCGTGGAATGTGGTCAACGGCTGCGTGTTGCTGACAGTATGAACGTTAACATTAGGGGGGTGGGCGATGTTTCGCTACGTGACGATTGTGCTGGTGACCTTGGCGTTTGGGGCGCTGCCTGCGCTCGAGACGCCACTGAGTCTGGCCGTGAACTGCGATACGCCGCCGGCAGCAGAGCCCTTGCCGGGCGGCTTCACCGTGACGCCTGACGGCGCCATCACGCAGAGCACAGAGACCGTGGCTCCATGGATTTATGACCCCGCGAGCGGGCGGTCGCGGGCCAATGGTGGGGCCTGGGCCTGCACCGGCGAGGGCCCGGTGGCCCGAATCGAGGGCGATTGGTCGCCCCTGCGGGATATGACCATCGAGTGCTATGTGCGCGTCGATGTCGACCCCAAGCGCGACATGATGCCGGTGATCAAAACCCGTGTCGATAGCACGGGCGGCGTGCTGGGGGCGGGTCCACGCTATCTCAAGCGGTGGAAACAGACTTACTGGTCAGGCTTGGCGGCGGCGCCCGGTGGTGAGGTCGATCGTTGGAGCAGCGGGCACTACGTCAGCATCTCGCGGATTCAAAAGAACACGGTGGGTTGGCGCCATTTGGCGGTGGTGTATCGCGCCGCAGATAGCAGCGTGAGTTGCTACGTCGATCACTGGCAGGTGAAGACGCACAGCCTGCCCGCGGCCATGGTGTGGGATGCGGGTGCGCTGCTAATCGGCGGCGATGGTGCCGGGGCTGGTTTCACCGGCCTGATTGACGAAGTGCGGGTGACTGCCGCGGCGCTTGAGCCGGCGCAGTTCTTGCGCGCGAGCCAGGTTGAGTTGCGCGATGTCGACTTCACCAGTCCAGAAACCGTGTTGCCTAAGGGTACGGGCTATATTGATCTGCGTGCTGGCTTCGGCGCGATTGGCGATGGTCAGCATGATGACACCGCCGCCTTCCAGAAGGCCTTCGCTGAGCTGTCGAACAAGGTGCCGGCCTCGTACCATACCCTGTACATTCCCCCGGGTACCTACGTGGTTCGTGATCTACTCCAATCGAGTCGTTTCTTGGTGGTGCAGGGGGCAGGTGTTGATCAGACCACGATCAAATTGGCCGACGCTACGCCTGGCTTCGATAATCCGAAGAAGCCGCAAGCAGTGTGGCGAGCGAGTTCCACTTCTGGCCCGCCTGGCAGCAACAAGGCGGTGAACGGATCATCGATCGGTTTGTATATCTTTGATCTGGCGATAGATACCGGCACTGGCAATCCTGGCGCAACCGGGCTTGAGTATCACAGCAACAACCACGGCACGGTGGCCCGCGTGGCGATCAGGTCTGGCGATGGTGCTGGCTATACTGGTTTAGACCTAACCCATAAAACCAATGGCCCGGCTTTGATCACCGACGTTTCGATCGATGGTTTTGATTACGGCGTCCGCTTCGACTATCAGGAATACTCGATGACCCTGGAGCGGGTGCAGTTGCGCGGTCAGCGAGTGTGCGGAATCCACAATAAGAGAAACATCATGGCGCTGCGGAATATCACCAGCGACAACAGCGTGCCCGCCCTGATTTCCGAAGGCGGCGAGAGCATGATCAGCTTGCTCGATTCTGAGTTCCGTGGCGGCGCCGCCGATCAGGCGGCGATTCGCAGCGAGGGGGCCTTGTACGCTCGCTCGGTGACGATTGCGGGTTATGGCACCAGCATCGCTAAGCGCCGGGTGACCTTCCACGGCTGGAAGGCTAAGCCGAACCTGACCTCGACCGACGACGCGCCGGTGACTGGCAACATCGATGAGTACGTGAGCGATGTTGTGGTCGGCCCAGCGGCGCGCCGTGGCGATGGCATGCCGTTGAAGATGGCGATTGAAGACGCGCCCGCGGTGCCGTGGGGCGATATTCAGCGCGATTGGGTATCGATTCAGAGCTTTGCCGATCGCAAAGACGGCGACGACTGGACCCCGGCGATTCAGGCCGCCATCGATAGCGGCGCGGCCACGGTCTACTTCCCGCAGGGCGCTTATCCGATGCTCGGCACGGTGACGCTGCAGGCGCCGTGCCGTCGTTTGTTCGGCATGAAATCCAAACTCTTTCGGCCGAAAGATTTTATTGGTGAAGAGCCCTTGGTGGTGTTTGCGGGCAAGGCGAACACGGCAACCGCTATTGAGCGCCTCGATATCGCACATCTGCATTGTGACGGCGCTGGCACGCTGGTGACCCACCAGGCAAGCCCCAGGCGGCTGACCAATGCCGCCGGCGCTGGCAAATTATTTATGTATGACGTGACGGCTAGCGATGTGCGCCTCGATCACCCGCAGCAGGTTTGGGTTAGGCAGTGGAATCCCGAGCTTCACGGCGACGGGCCGTGCGTGATCTCACGTGGCGCGAGCATCTGGTCGCTCGGTTTCAAGACCGAGTACGAGTCGTCAAAACTGTGGGCCTTAGACGGTGCCAAAACCGAGATCTACGGTGGCTTCATCTATCCGGTCGTGAAGGGTATTCCCAAAGAGCGGCCGGTGTTCAAGAATGTGGATTCGGATATGTCGGTGATCTACGGTCAGAGTGTGTACTCAGCCGGGCATAACCTTCAGGTGTGGGAGCAGCGCGGCGATGAACGCCAAGACTTCACCTACGAGGACGGCAAGTGGGTCAAATCACGCTTCCGGATCGACCTCTACGTAAGCAAGGGCGAGTGAGCACATCGGCTCGCCAGCCGCGCGGTTGGCGAGCCGCTTGCTGTCAGCCGTCGCGCACTAGTACGCGCGCTTCGTAGCCGGCGAGATCGAGGTCGGTGATTGGCTGTGCGGTGCGGGCATCGCGCAGGCCGTCGGGTAAGATCACGCCGCGTGGGTGGCCGGAGAAGTTGAATACGAACAGCCACTCGCGGGTGTCGTCTTGCCGGATGGTCACGTGGACGCCATCGGGGAGTGATTCCAGGGCTGGCTTGAGGCCGGCTCGCGTGGCCAGGGCGCTGACGAGGCTGTCAACGCCGCTGTGGTCGAGCCGAGTGGCGCAGTACCAGGCTTCGCCGGCGCCAGATTCCTTACGGGTGAGCGCCGGGCGTCCGGCGTAGTACTCGCTGCCGTAGGTGGCGGCGGCGCTGGCGCCTTCCAGGTGCACCACGTCGGCGTAGTGCACGGCCGGACATTCACCGGTGAGTTTGAGCGGGTTGTCGGCGTTAAACACCAGGGTCTGCTCCATGTGGTCGGCGAGCACGTCTTGCTCTTCAACCCAGATCCCCAGCAGTTCGCGTAGCGGGCCAGGCCAGCCGTTGCTGAAGACCAAGTCGGTTTCGTTGGCGATGCCAGACAGGTAGGTCACCAACAGGGTGCCACCGGCTTCGACAAAGGCCTCGAGGCGTTTAGCAACGCCCGGTTGCAGCATGTAGAGCATCGGTGCGATGAGGAGGCGGTAGCCATCAAAGGCGTCGGTGCTGCCAATGACATCGCACGGAATGCCGGCGCGCCACAGCGGCCGGTAGTGGTCTTGTAGCGTGGCGATGACGTTCTTGTCGCGATTGCGTGGGCCCTGGGCGATGTCGATCGCCCAGTGGTTGTCCCAGTCGTAGATCACGGCGGCTTGAGCCGGAACCGCGCTGCCGGCGATTGCGCCAAGTTCGCCGAGTTCTTGGCCCAGCGCGGCGACTTCGCGGAACACGCGGGTGTTTTCGTGACCAACGTGGTCAACCACCGCGCCGTGGAATTTCTCAGCCGAGCCGCGGCTCTTGCGCCATTGGAAGTAGCACACCGAATCGGAGCCGTGCGCCACCGCCAGCATAGCGTGGGCATGGTGTACGCCGGGGCGCTTGGGAATGGATACCGGCTGCCAGTTGGTTTGGCACGGCGTTGATTCCATCAGCAGCCACGGCTTGCCGTGCTTGAGCCCGCGCATCAGGTCGAACACCATGCTGGAATGGCAGGCAACGTCGACGTCGTTGCCGGTGACGTGCCAGCTGGGGTAGTCGTCATGGCTGACCCAGTCGAGCTCTTTGGCCAAGACACGGTAGTCGAGGGGCGGGAAGAAGCCCATCAGATTGGTGAACACCGGTATCTGGCTGTGGCTGCGCACGCTAGCGATCTCGTGCCGAATAAAGTCGGTAGTTTGATGGGTGACGAATCGCTTCCAGTCGAGGGTCAGGCCGTGAACCGAGCCGTCGAGGGCGGTGATCTGATCGAAGCTGGCGAAGGTGTGGCTCCAGAACCGCGCCCACCAGGCTTGGTTCAGTTGTTCGATGTCGTTGTTATAGCGTTCGCGCAGCCAGTCGCGGAACGCGTTCCAGCACAGGTCGCAATGGCACTCGCCGCCATATTCGTTCGACAGATGCCACAACGCCACGGCTGGGTGCTGACCATAGCGCTCGGCCAAGGTGGCATTGATGATCGCGGTTTTCTCACGGTAGATCGGGGAGGTATAGCAGTGGTTGTGGCGACTGCGCTGGGGTTCGCGCTGGCCCTGCTGATCAACCCGGCGCACTTGGTCATGCTTGAGGGCGAGCCAGTTGGGTTTGGCGCCACTGGGGGTGGCGAGGAAGATCCGAATCCCGGCCGTGTGCAGGCGCTCGATCACGGCGTCGAGCCAGTCGAAGGTAAAGCGCCCCTCTTCGGGTTCGATGTGGGCCCAGGCAAAGATGCCGAGCGACACCGAGCTGACCCCAGCCAGCTTCATCAGACGGATGTCTTCGTGCAGCACGGCTTCGTCGTGGAGCCATTGGTCGGGGTTGTAATCACCACCATGCAGCAGGGTTGGCGTCTCGGTTACGGTCGGATAGCGCATGGTGGAATGTTAGGGCCGTGCGGCGATCTGCCATGTGCGCTTTGGCAGTCACATAGGCTTCTTGGTCATTCGCCGGGCAGCGCTGGTCTTGCTGTCATCGAACCGGGGCTCTAGGCTGTGGCATGGACCGACCGAAATCTGCCTGGCGCGAAGCCGTTTCTCCTCGTGACTTTCCCGGCCTCGTGGCGTTCTGGGATATGCAGGGCCGTGGCGCGGCGCGTGGCGCTACCGCTGGTGAGGCCTACGTGCTCGAGGAGCGCGCTGGCACCGTGGAGCGCGTGCTCGATACCGGCGCGCCGTTCGGTGCCTACGCGGCTCATGTGCGCGAGGGGCAATATTTCGGCATCCCGCGCTCGGCCTGCGACCGCCTCGATATCCACGGCTTGGATGGCCATCTCACGGTGGTGGCTTGGGTGCGGCGAGCTCAGACCAAGCACGGCGGTTGTGAGTTTTTGGCCGGCCAGTGGAACGAGACCGAGTTGGGCCGCCAGTACGGCCTGTTTATCAATATCGGCGTGTGGGGCGGCTCTGATCAAGTCTGTGGGCACGTGTCGGCCACCGGCGGCGCCACCACCGGCTACCGTTACTGCATGGATGGCGCGATTGGCAGTACGCCCGTGCCCTGTGATGAATGGCATGTGGTGGCTATGAGTTACGACGGGATCCAGGCCTATGCCTGGCTTGATGGCCTGCTTGATGCGCGGCCTGGGGTCAATCCCTACCCGATGGGCGGCGGCCTCCACGATGGCGGGCCCAAGGGCTCCGACTTCACCGTGTGCGCGGTCGATCGCTCGGGCGAGATGGGCAACTTCTTCGCCGGTCTACTCGGTGGCTTGGCGGTCTATGATCGGGCGCTGAGCCCAGCAGAGATGTGGGCTTTGTGCACGCCGATGCCGTCCTGACGGCGTCTATCGCGGTCTATTCTGGACCACAGTGGATCACGTGCGCCAAGGCCGCTGGCATGAGGCCGAGGCCTTTGGCTATCGGCCAGGCTTTCCGCAGGGAGTTGGGCTAGCGGAATAGGTCGTCGACCGAGTCGAAGGCGGTTTTGATCGCGGCGCGCACGCTCATGCTGTCGAGGCTGATGCGCTGGCGGCGTTCGGTGCGGGTGCGCTTGATGAAGCCGAGCACCTTCTCTTCAACCGGGCGCTCCACCAGCAGGTTGAAGCATTCACCGAGGTGGTCGCCCAGGATCTGTACGCAGGCGCCGCGCGGGGCGCTAATGCCAAAACCAAACGGCCACGGCTTACCGCCAGCGAGCACGCCCTGCTGACAATGTGCGCGTTCGGCGGCAAAATTGATCGATTCAAACTCAACAATGGCTTCGTCGCGGGTCAGGTCGCCGTAACTCTGGCTACAGTCTTCCCGGCAGCTTTGGTACCAGCAGCTCAGCATCAAAGGCGGATCGGTTGGGAGCCGGCCTGAGAGGCTAATCCGCTTGCTGCCGCTGTGGGGCGTTGGTTGCTTACGCATGATTGCGGTAGGCGGTTCCTGAACCGAGGCTGCCTTCATTGACACAGGTGTATCGCTCGGCAGTGGGATGCAACGATGGGACGCGTTTGCTCTTGCTGTAGTGGTTGGACAATGCTGGGTTGGTTTGCGGTTCGGGAGCTTTTCCACCGTGGTGCATATCGTCCTGCGGTGAGGATGGTCCTGGGTCCTGGTACGCCTGCATGCAGGCTTGGACGCGGGGCTGCCGCCCCGTACCCCGCCCAGTGGCACGCAATCGCTGGCTGTCCCCACGACCTAAGTGCCGTAGGCGCGTACCAGGACCCAGGACCCCAAACCCAGACTCCCGCTACCCCTCACCAAGCACGCGACGGCGCAAACGGCGGTTGATGATCGGCACCAAGATGATCACCAAGCCGGTGACCTGTATGGCGCCGATGCCGAGATGGGTCATGCCATCGCCACCCAGGGCCAGGGCGCGATAGCCCTCGGCCAAGTGGTAGAGTGGGTTGCAGTACATCAGCACGGCCACCGCCGGGTGTTCGGTTGGCATCGGAAAGTAAGTGTTGGAGGTGAAGCCCAAGGGCAGGGCCACCAGGAACACCGGCAGGTTCATGTGATCGATGGTTGGTAAGATGGCGGTGAACAGCAGGGCCAGGGCCGAGAAGCCAAGGGCGAACACGAAGCTGACCAGGGGCACCGGCAGCAGCCGCATCAAGTCCAGGTGCACTAGGCCGAAGCTTTGGCAGATCGCAATCACCGCCAGCACGATGGTCACATACATGGTGGCCAGCAGCGCAGCCCACAGCTGTTCGCCCCAAATCACATGCGGCAGGGCAATTTGGCTAGTCAGCTGGCCCTCCCAGGTTTTTTGGTAATGCATGCGGATGAAGGCGCCGAATAGCGACTGGAAGAAAGGCGTTAAAAAAGTGGTGTAGGCCAGCATGCCGGGCGCGATGTAGGAGGCGTAGGATACCTCGTGCCCGCCATGGCTGATGCCAGCCACGTGGACACCGAGCCCGAGCCCGAAGGCCAGTAAGAATAAAACCGGCTCCATCGCTGGTGGCAGAAAGGCGGTGTACCAGTTGCGGATATATACCCGCAGGTGGCGCAGCAGCACGGCACGGCTCTGCCAGTGAACGGCCGCGCGATAGTGCAGCGGTAACATCAATCCTACACGATCTGGCGCAGGCGCGCCAGGAGCTCGCGTTTGACGCTGGCGAGGGTGCCGGGCACGGTGCAGCCGGCAGCCTGAGCGTGCCCGCCGCCGCCGAGGGCCGAGGCCACGGTGCCTACCGCGTAGGGTGGGTTGGAGCGCAGGCTGCAGCGTACGCAGTCGCCGTGTTCACGCAGGAAATAGGCCACCTCAACCCCGCGCAGGCTACGCGGGATCTCAATCAATTCGCCCCAGTCGTCGATCTCGCCGAGCTTGGCGATGTCGCGCTGGCTGAAGGCCATGCCGGCGATGCTGGGCTTGGTGGTGTCTACCGTGAGGCGTTCGATCGCGAGTTTCTGTGCCTTCAGCAGGGCTGGGCTCATGGTGTAGGTGAGCTTGCGATTGATGGCGGCGGCATCGATGCCGTAACCCATCAAGGTGGCGGCAAAGCGGAACACAGTTGCGCTGGTGTTGCTGTGCATGAAGCGGCCGGTGTCAAACACCAGGCCGGTGTACAGGCAGTCGGCGGTGGCGGTGTCGATGGCGGCGCCGCAGCGCTTGAGCAGCTTGTGCACCATGATGGTGGTGCAGGCGGCGGCTGGGTCGACCAGGTTGCAGTCGCCGAAGCGATCGTTGCTGCTGTGATGGTCGATGTTCAGCAGCTTGTTGCGGCGCAGGGCGGCCACGGCACCGAGGCGCGCGAGGTCGCCGCAGTCTACGCTGATGAGCAGTTCGGCTGGTTTGACGCGACGGGCCTTGGCTTCGCTGTCGAGAACCGCGATGCGCTTGAAGCCGGGCAAGAAGTCGAGGTGGCTCGCAACCGTCGACGGGAACAGCAGGCGCACCTGCTTACCCATGGCCCGGAGCGTTCGATTCAGGGCCAGGGCTGCGCCCACACCGTCGCCATCGGGGTTGATGTGGGTGGTAATAGCAATGTTGGTGGCAGAGCTGATGGCAGCGGCAGCGGCGGCGAGCGACATGGCGGTGATTTCCTGGCTCGGAAGTCGACCGGGCGCCTGAGACAGAACAAGGGAGATCCTGGCAACTCCTCGGCATCAGGGCCTCCGCCCCTGGCATGAGCATGGCTCACCACTAGCGTTGTCTCGCCCCATGCCTCTGCGCCCCAGCCCCTTGCTGCGAACCTTCTCGCTGTACCGGCGTCAGCTCCCCTTGCTGGCGCTGGTGGCTGGCATTTCAGCCTTGGTCAACGTGGGTATGGCAGTTCAGCAGCATCTGTTTGGCACCGCCTTCGATGAGCTTCTCGATGGCACCCTGGTGCAAGTCATGCCAGGCGGCGGCTACGCGGCTGGGCGCGCGTGGATGTGGGGCGGCATCTTGCTAGCGATCGTATTGGCGCGCGGCGTGGTTGGTTATGGCGGGCAGGTGCTGGGCATGCTGCTCGGGCAGCGCCTGCTGCATGACCTGCGTGATCGGGTGTTGGCGCAGGTGCAATCGCTCGACCAAGCCTGGCACAGGCGGCACGGGGCCGGTGAGATTGTGACCCGTGCCACCCGCGATGCCGACAAGGTCCGCGATGCCGTGGTCATCGGTACCCGCCAGTTGCTCGACGTGTTTCTGCTGATTGCAGCCGTGCTCGGCCTGCTGTGGATCTATCATCCCTTGCTCGGCTTGGTGCCAACATTGTGCATGGCCGCGGCGGTGTATCTGAACCTGCGCTATGGTGATCGCCTGGTGCAACTCGATCGGCAAGCCGATGACGCCTACGATATCTTGACCCAAGATCTCACCGAGAGCGTGTCTGGCGTGCGTGTGGTTAAGGCCTTCACCTTGGAGGAGCAGCGCATCGAGTCGTACCGCGGCCATCTCCAACGGTTCATGGATAAGGCGGCGCATGCACTGCGCTGGGCTGCGGTGCGTTTGCCGGTGCCGCAGGCCCTGTTTGCGACCGCCCATGGCTGGTGTTTGGCCTATGGCGGCATGCTGGTGGGCAGCGGCGCGCTGACGCGCGGTGATTGGCTGGTTGGTCTGATGCTGATGACCGGCGTGATCTTTCGTATGGAGATGGTGGCGCGTGCGGTGCGGATGTTTGCCGATGCGCGTGCTTCGGCAGCGCGGCTGTGGGAATTACTGGATGCGCGCTCGGGCATCGAAGACGGCGCAGACGACGTGCCCGCCGGTGCGCTGGCTCTGCAAATGCGCGCGGTTGGCGTACATGATGGGCCCGGCCGCCCCGTACTCGACGGCTTGAATCTCGACTTGGAGCCCGGCCAAGTGGTGGCCTTGATCGGCGCCACGGGTTCTGGCAAGAGCACCCTGGCCTCCTTGCTGCCGCGCTTGCGCGATCCAGACGCGGGTGTGATCAGCGTGGCTGGAAGTGATGGCGCGTGGTGCGAGTTGAAGAGCCTGCGCACTGCCGCGCTGCGACGCCGGGTGCAGGTGGTGGCGCAAGACAGCTTCCTGTTCTCGATGAGCGTGCGCGACAACATGTTGATTAGTGCGCCTGATGCCGATGAGGATCAAATCTGGGCCGCGTTGGCCTTGGCCGATGCTGCTGATTTTGTGCGCGAACTCGAGCACGGCATCGAAACCGTGGTGGGTGAGCGCGGCGTGACGCTCTCGGGGGGCCAGCGGCAGCGCCTGTGTTTGGCGCGGGCCTTGGTTGCGCAACCGGGCTTGCTGGTGCTTGACGATTCGGTGAGCGCAGTCGATGCGGTAACCGAGCGACGTATTCTGTCGAGTTTGCGCTCAGGTGCCGAAGGCGCCACGGTGTTGATCATCGCCAGCCGCCTGTCGAGCATCTTGCTGGCTGACGCGGTGGCGGTGCTCGACGAGGGCGCGATTCGCGCACGCGGCTCGCATCACGATTTGGCGCAGGGCAATCGTCATTACCGAGAGTTGCTGTGCCTGGATGAAGCCGGCCAGGAGCGACCGGCATGAGCGGCGGACCGGCCATGGGTGCAGACCTGGCGATGGAGCAGGAGTTGGCGGGGCGCGGCGTTGAGCGCCACGTGTTCCGGCGCTTGTTCGGGTTTTTGCGCGGTGGCGGCAAGCGTCTGAGCATTGTGCTTGGTGCTGAGGTGCTGCTGGTGCTGACCATCGTTGGCCGGCCGTGGTTCTTCCGCTACGCGATGGACGACGGCTTTGCGCTGGATGGAGACAAGATCAGCGCCGATCAGCAGGTGCTGATTTGGGCCGCCCTGGGCTTGGTGGCGATGTGGACGGCGCGTTTCGCGCTGGTGGGCTTGAGCCAATATCACAGCGGCAATTTGGCAATCGACGTGTTGGGATCACTGCGCCGACGCTTGTCGGAGCACGTGCATGCCTTGAGTGTGCGCTACTTTGACCGCACCAAGGTGGGCCGCATCGTGGCGCGGGCCGATCGGGACGTGGATAGTCTTGAGCCGATTTTGATCTACGGCTTGCCGGCCGTGTTGGCGACCGTGACGCGCTTCGGTTCGGCGGTGGTGTTGCTGGCGATCATCGCGCCCGGTATTTTACTGTGGTTGTTGCCTTTGCTGCCGACCCTGGCTTTGGCGATAATTATTTTCAAGCGCGCCGGCACCCGCTTGTGGGGCCATGTGGCCGAGGCCAAGAGCCGGGTGACCGCGCATTTGGTTGAGACCATCACCGGCGTGCGGGTCATTCAGCAAGCGGTGCACGAAAGCGGCAATCGCGCCAGCTATGACGGCCTACTGAGCGAGTTGGATCGGCGCGCGGTACGCGGCGCGTTCGGTTGGGCCTGGTTCCAGCCCTTCACCTTTGTGCTGTTTACCTTGGGTATGGTGGTGGTGTTGGTGAAGGGTGGGCAGTTGGTGGCCGATGACGCGATAACGGTGGGCGAACTCACGCAGTGTTTGTTCTACGTGTTCCTGTTTCTCGGTCCCCTGGTTGAGTTGGGTGATCTGTTTGAGCGCGGCGCCGACGCTAACGCCGCCGCGCAGCGCATTTTCTTGCTGCTCGACACCGAGCCGGAAGTGCGTGATGCCGATGACGCACGCGAGCTTGATCAGGTGCGTGGCGAGATTGCGTATAATGCCGTGTCCTTTGCCTACGACCCCCAGGAGACCGAGCGCTTCGTGCTCACAGATTTCAATCTGTCGATTCCTGCTGGCCAAACCCTGGCGGTGGTGGGCCCCACCGGGCACGGCAAGAGCACCATGGTGCAGCTCTTGGCGCGGTTTTATGATGTCCAGAAGGGCAGCATCACCCTCGATGGCCACGACCTGCGCTCGCTCAGTCAGCACAGTCTGCGGCAGCATATTGGCGTTGTTTTGCAGGATAACGTGCTGTTTTCTGGGACGATCCTCGACAACTTGCGCTTCGCGCGGCCAGGCGCCGATGAGTCAACCCTGATAGCGGCGTGCCGCGAACTCGGTGCCGATCACGTTCTCGAACGCTTGCCCGACGGCTATGCAACCGAGGTCGGCCCTGAGGGGCGTAATCTCTCGCATGGCTGTCGCCAACTGGTGTGCCTGGTTCGCGCGTCGCTGGCCGACCCCGCGGTGCTGGTGTTGGATGAGGCCACTTCGGCGGTTGACCTCCACACCGAGCGGCGTTTGCAACGTGCCCTGCGAACCCTCACCGCCGGGCGCACTGCAATTGTGATTGCGCATCGCCTATCCACGATCCGTGATGCTGACCGCATCATCATGATTCGCGATGGCCGTATTGTGGAAGATGGCAGCCATGACGAGTTGGTGGCGCGTGGCGGCGCCTATGCCGAATTGCATGAGGCCTACCGGCGCGGTGAGGGCGGCGATGCTGATGCTGCGGGGGGTTGAAGGGGGGTCGCAGGCCCTCCTGGGTAAAGAGCCGCCTCAATAAAACCTTGGAAAATGGCGACTGCAGGGAGCACATGGTTTTATTGAGGCTAACAGGCTGGTGAATTTCAACAGCCTGTTAAGGACTTGGGTCCGGTGTAATTGGCCCGCGCCAGGCCGCGGCCCGGGCGGGGTCGACCTGTTCTAGGCGATCGAGCAGTTCGTAGACGTCGTCATAGCGGCGGCGTAGGCGCATCCGATCGAGCTGCGTGACGTCGGCTGGTTGCAGGCGCAGTAACACCGATGCCGCCACATCAGGCGGATGCGATTGAAACAAGAGATTGATGACCACACCACGACCGCGGCCGTCGATGGCGGCTAAGAGATCGATCAGACTGCGGGCGTGATCCGGCAGCGGATACCACTCGTTGAGCAGGATCGGCAGCTCAAACAGCACGTTGGCCATGGCCTCGGGTGCGCAGGCGCCCACGTGGCGGGCGATGTCGGCGCTGCGTTTGGCGTCGTCGTGCGCGGCCAACTCGTGCAACACATCGCTGGAGCTCTCGTCGGCTCTGAGCGTGGTGAGCAGGTCAACAGGTCCTGTCGGGTGGAGTTCGAGCAGCAGCCACACGCGCTGGCGGATGGTCGCTTGGTTGGCATCGAGCAGGTAGCGTTGCAGGTGTTCGCGGCGACGCGGCGAGAGCAGGTCGTGCTCGGCAGCGGCCGCCAGGCGGGCGCAGCCCTTGGTGGGTGGGCAGCGG
>JAQIBG010000268.1 GCA_027859175.1 Planctomycetota bacterium
GGTGGATGTGGCCCATGACCGACCGCCGTTGGCCATGGGAACAGGGGTCGGTCGGGGTTCTCGGGCGGGTGCGCGCCATGGCGAAAGGGGGCATCATGCCGGTCTGGGTTGTGCTTAGTGCTGCGGTATTCGGCCTCTTTTGCCTGATGCTGTTGCAGGTGCAGTTCTTCAAGGCCATGTATCGCAAGCCGCCGCCAGGACATGCCATGGTCGTGAAAAC
This sequence comes from Planctomycetota bacterium, assembly GCA_027859175.1. Classification (GTDB taxonomy): domain Bacteria; phylum Planctomycetota; class UBA11346; order UBA11346; family UBA11346; genus GH22. The sequence goes on from JAQIBG010000268.1 coordinate 221, forward strand.
GATGAAGCCTGACCCAAAGATAACCATGACTGGAGCGGTGGTGGTTCCGACCCTGCATGCGATGCATCTGATTGACCTGCGAAGTCGTTTGCTGACCCGCCACGGAAGCCAGGTGCTGGTCGAGTTCTCCGCGGAGCCAAACAAGATTGCTGCGCTGGATCAGAAGATCGGCGGTTATGACATTGAGCGAGCCAATGAGGTGCTGACGTCTCTCGTAGAGACCTGCGACGCTGAGGAGCTCGCGAGCTGCGGCATTGTGGTCAGAGATGGAGCCCGGCTACCTGGTTGAGCGATGGCTTGCGCGGATTGCCGACCCGATCATGAAGAGCGTTGGCGGGTTGCCGTGGCCGTGCAGTGGCGCAACCCAAGTCCTGTGGTGCCAAGTGCGTATCACCCGGGGCCGAAACTGTGGGAGTATCCTTCACTGATCATCGTTGCCACTCTGGTGGTGGTGCCCAGCATGGAGTCAGAAGGGGTGGAATATGGCAAAGGCAGTTGTCGATCCGGAGCATCTTCTGCGATTTGCAGGCAACCTAAACCGCTTCAGCAGTGATCTGCGCGAGCGTAGCGTCACCTTGCACCAGCAGTTTACCCGCTTGGGTGAGTCGTGGCGCGATCAGGAGCAGGAACGCTTCGCCGAAGAATTCACCGTGATGCTGGCCGCGCTGGAGCGCTTTGCGAGCAGCGCCGAACAGCAGGTGCCGGTGCTGATGCGCAAGGCCGCGGCGATTCAGCAGTACCTCGAAGGGCGCTGAGGCGTGGCGCGCTACGCTGCCCTTGATGATCCGGAGGTGCTGCTCGAGCTCCGGCGCAGTTTGATTGACTGCCTGACTCGGGCCAGCCATGCGCTGGATCGGATCGAAAATTCTATACAGCAAACCGAAACTTGGCTGCGCGATGATCGGGCCCCGGCGGTGAAGCGGCAGTTGCTGCAAACCGAAACCCGGTTTGGAGAATCGCGCATTGCTTACGCTGAGGCCAAATCACGCCTGGGTAATGACATGGCGCGCAGCCACGAAACCGAGGAGCGCGATTTCCTGCGGGCGCGGGCGGCCTTCCAGCAAACCGAAGAGCTGATGCGGCGTATTCAGGGCTGGATGATTCGCTTGCCGCGTGAGGCCAGCGAGCCGATGGGCCTGATTCGCCGTGCTCGCCACACCTTGGAGCAGGTGGGGCCGCAGGCGGTGGCACGCCTCGATAGCATGATCGCGAGCATCGAGCGCTACCAGGCGGCCAGCCGTCCGTCTGGTGCCAGTGCTGGCGGCGTTCAGGGTGATGCTGGTCAGGGCGGGGCTGACGCTGCACAGGAGGAATCATGAGCGCTGCTGATAGCAACATCGGCGAGCTGAGCCGAGCCATGCAAGATTTGGGTTTGGCCTTTCAGCGTAGCGCCGACCAATGGCGTGACGCCACCCGCGATGAGTTTTTTGCCCAGTATCTCGAACCGATCGAGCAGGTCCTCAATGAATCGATCAAGTCACTCGCCATTACCTCCGCCATTTTGGAGCAGGTCCATGGCGACTGTCGGTGAGGGTGCGGCATGAGTATTGAACCACGCCCCATGAGCGAGTTGGAGCTGCCAGCTGTATCCAGCGCTGTGCCGAGTGAGGGCGGCGCGGTGTTCAGCCTTGGGGCCAATGCGGGGCGTCTGGAGAGTGGGCTGGCTGAGATCCGGCAACAACTTGAGCAGGCGCGTGAGCTTGGCGTTCAGGCGGAGTTGCAACAGAAGGCCTTGGAGCAAAGCCTGGAGGAGGCGCGTGAGCAGGCGCTGGCCGCGTGCGCACAACGCGAGCAGCAGGTGGCGCAACGCGCTGAGGCCGACGTGCATGCGCAGCAGCGGAGCCTTGAACGCTGGGAGCAGCGCCTAGAGCAGTTGCGGACGCGGATTCGTAAGGAAACCCGGGCTCAAGCGGTGCCGGATGCCACTGCCAACGAGGTCGACTACGCCGCATTTCAGGCTGCCTCCAAGCGCTTTACCGACTTTGCCCGTACGCTGGGAATCGCGCGCGATGAAATCAAGCTGCTCGACATAGCGCTGATGCGGCTTGATTTGCAGCGACCAGACGATGAGCCGGCTGCTGCTACGAAGGGCGAACCGGATGTGGCCCTGACCGCGATGCGTGACCAGGTGCGGCAGTTGCAGGAGCGCCTAGCTCCGCAGCGGCGAACCAGTGTGCGCCTGCGCTATCATCCGTCTTTGCCGATGCTGGCTGCTGTGATCGTAATTGTTATTGATCTGGCCCTGTTGATCGCGGCGTGGATTGGTGGGCTTGGTCCTATTCCGATTTCCATTGTTGGCGGCGTGTTGGCCATCGTGGCGATTGTGGTTGCGGTGGTGCTGAAGAAAGGCATTCGCCAGCGCCAGGCGATGCTGGCCGACATTGCCCGCGAATCTGCGGCGGTGGTGGAGGCCATCAGCCATTTGGAGCGCGAGGGCAAGCGTCAGCTTGATCCGAAGTTGCATATGGCGGTGGGGTCGATCCTTGATGCCGAGCGGGCGCGCGATCAGGCGGCCGAACAAGCCCTGGAACGGGCGCGGGCCAGTCGCAAGAAGGCCTTGGAACGAGTCGATGCTCTGGCGCAACGCCTTGAAAAGCGCCGAGCACAGGCCCAGGCGGCCAAGGACCGTGCCCTTGAGCGGGGGTCGTCGGCTGTTGCTGCTGAGCGCGAGCGGGTTGAGCAGGCTGAGGTAGCGGCGGCGGCCGAGGCGCGCGCTCAGCATCAGGTCCAGACGCAAGGGCAGCGCGAGGCCGCGGCCGTGGCCATCGCTGGCAGCATTGAGGCCTTAGACCGCGAGCTCAAAAACGGCATGCGCAGTGTGCGCTCAGGCTATCGCGCTTGGGATGACCCGGTGTGGCAGTCGTGGACCTGCCCCGAGACTCCGCCCAGCGCGGTGCCGGTTGCGCGCCTGTCGCGTGATGTGGCCGAACTCATGGATGAACTGGGTGTGCCGGCCGAGTTGGCCCGCCCGATTGCGGCCCAAGGCCTTGAACTCAGTGCCGATCTCGTGTTGCCTGAGGCAGGGCTGTTGCTGGCCCAAGGCAGCGATGGCTTGGCGCTGATTCATCAGGCGATGCTGCGCTTGTTGCTGAGTTCGCCACCCGGTAAGATTCGCTTTACCTTGCTCGACCCGGTTGGTCTTGGTAATAATTTTGCGCCGTTCTTGCGCCTGCGCGACGCGGATGAACATTTGATCGGGCCCAAGGTGTGGACTGGTCAGGTTGAAATCGAGCGGGTGTTGGCCAACTTGGGTCAGCACGCCGAGAAGGTGATTCAGAAGTTCCTGCGCGATCGCTATACCACCTTGGCTGATTATAACGCGGCTGCTGGCGACTTGGCCGAGCCGTATCAAGTGCTGGTCATTGCCGATTTCCCGCAGGGCTTGTCGGACATGGCGCAGGAGCGCCTGGCCGGTTTGGTGCAGCATGGTCCGCGTTGTGGCATCTTTTGCTGGGCCCAGGCTGGTGCTGGCCAAGCCCTGCCTGAATTGATTCCGCGCGGCGAGTTTGCTAGTCATGGCGTTTTACTGCAGCGTGAACCGAAGGGCTGGATGGTGCCGCATGCCACCTTGCGCAATTGGGTGTGCACACCTGAACCCTTGCCCGATGCGGCGCTGTTTGAGCGCTTGATTGACGCGGTTGCCGAGCAAACCGCTGCCTGTGGCACCTTGGCGCTGCCCTTGTCGGCGGCCTTGCCTGATGCGTCTGAGCGCTGGCAGCGTGATAGCGGACGCGAGTTGCGGATTCCAATTGGGCGTAGTGGCGCCGACTCGATTCAAGACATGGTGCTGGGTGCGGGCACTGCCCAGCATGTGTTGATCGGCGGCCGTACTGGTTCGGGTAAGTCGACGCTTTTGCATGCGCTGATTACTGCCGGCGCGTGGTGGTTTGCGCCCGATCAGCTCGAATTCTATCTGATCGACTTCAAGAAGGGCGTGGAGTTCAAGATCTATGCGACCAGCCGCTTGCCGCATGCGCGGGTGGTGGCGGTGGAGAGTGATCGAGAATTTGGCCTGAGTGTGCTGCGCGCTCTCGATCGCGAACTTGATGAGCGCGGTAAGCGCTTCCGCGCTGCCGGCGTGCAAGACTTGGCCTCGTATCGCTCGGCCTGTCCTGATGACGTGGTGCCGCGCACGATGTTGGTGATCGACGAATTCCAGGAGTTGTTCGTTGAAGACGACGCCATCGCCCACAGCGGCGCGATGCTGTTGGATCGCTTCGTGCGCCAGGGCCGTGCCTTTGGTATTCACGTGGTGTTGGGCTCGCAGAGCCTAGGGGGGTCGAGTTCTTTGGCCCGCAGCACGATTGGTCAGATCGGTGTGCGTATTGCGCTGCAATGCTCCGAGGTGGACTCGCAGCTGATCTTGTCTGACGAAAATACTGCCGGGCGCTTGCTCGAACGGCCGGGCGAAGCCATCTACAATGACCGCTCGGGCTTGAGCGAGGGCAACGCGCCGTTCCAGGTGTTCTGGCTGAACGACGATGAACAGCGACGACTCCTTGATGAATTGCCGAAGGATGGCCAGCGCGCGCCGCGCGTGTTTGAGGGCAGTGCGCCGGCCTTGCTGGGTGATAATGATGAGTTGCGCGGTGTTATTGCTGGCAGTGTTGCGAGTGCGGGCTTGGGGTGCTGGGTTGGCGAACCGAACGCGCTTGGTGGGCCGTGCCGGTTGCAGTTTGGTGCTGGGGCCGCCGGCAACGTGGTGATGGTGGGGCACAATCGTGAGGCCGGTATGGGCATGGCGATTGCCGCCGTGTGCGCCTGCGCTGCGAGCCATGGGCCGGATGCGGTGCGGATACGCATTATTGACGCAGAAGGCGTTGACGACCGCGCCAGCGACTACCTACGGCAATTGGCCGAGCAGCTACCGCACGATGTTGAACTGATTGCGCCGGGCGAGGCGGCGCAGCGGCTTACCGAGTTGTCAGACAGCTGCGTGGCGGGTGCCACGCCCGAGCTGCCCACGGTTGTGTTGGTGCTTGGCCTGCAGCGCCTGCGCGAACTGCGCATGGCCGATGCCTTTGCCTTTAGTGGCGAACGCGGGCCTGGTGAGGCCTTCGCCGACTTGCTCACCAATGGCCCTGATGCGGGTATCTACAGTTGGGTGTGGTGTGACAGCGTTGGCAATCTGAGCCGCGGTTTGAATCGAACCGCCCAGCGCGCGCTGGGACAGCGGATCGTGTTCCAGATGTCAACCGGCGACAGCAGCGATCTGATCGACGATGGCTCAGCCAGCCATCTGGGTTTGCATCACGGCCTGCTGGTTGATCTTGCTGGCGGCACGCGGGTCAAATTCCGGCCCTACAGTCCGCCTGAGTCGGACGTGCTGGAGGCCCTGATTTCAGGCATTCAGCAGCGTTGGAGTGCACGTTAGGTCTGCTTTGACAGGCCGAATTTCACGAGCCGTTAGGCCGCGGGTTTGACTCTGGCCGGTGCCGGTGAGGCGTGCCGTTGCTAGCGAACAAGGGCTGGCTGAGGGCTCGGGCGAAGTGGGGCGAGGCTTTGCTCCGGAATAACGCAACGAGGCCGGAGCTAATGCTCCGGCCTCGTGTGGCGTTTAGCTAGTCGCGCTGGGCCGCGGCTTAGATGATTTCGCAGGCGCCGCCGCCGCAGGCGATGGTCTGGGATATCGAGGTGACGTTCTGCTCTTCGATCAGCAGCGAGTAGTCGACATGCTTGTACTCGCGTTGCAGATCTTCCCAGTGCTTGCAGTTGTTCACGTGCTTCAAGCAGCGGGTCATCTTGAGGGTGTCGCTGTCAAAGTAGTTCTTGGAGAACTTCTGAGCACGGCGAACCCAGTCGCGCTTGGCGTGGAGCACCTGCTCGAGGGCCTCGTAGGCGCGCTTGGGCAGTGCCGGGTCAACCGGGGCGGCCAAGTCTTCACCACGTTCCAGGGCGCAGTCGCAGGCGGCCCAGAGGTTGTCGTCGAAGGCTTTCATGCCGTCGACAATCAGACCCGAGGCCATCATCGCGCCGACACCGTAATGCTCGACGATCTGGTCGGCGTCCCACACTTCGGCGAAGGGGGCTTGCGGGTAGTCGAGGTCGCCGCCTTCGGACAGCAGCGAGATGCCAGCGAAGAAGTGGCGGTTTTCGTAGATGAAGTCACCAACAGCGTCCCACTCGCCGTCTTTGACGGTGATGGTGTTGGACACGTTGTGGCTGAGCCAGGGGTGGGTGCAGCGTTCCGGACGGCGGCCAGCGTCGATCCAGTTGGCCTTGGTGACCTTGACGTGCTCGAGCAGGTCAACCGCACCGAGTTCGCCCCTGGTTTTGGCGCCTTCACGGGCCTCGATGCAGAACGCGATGACCACATCGGTGCCATTGGGGTTCCACACCGACTTCTCAACCGCCAGCGGGTTGTGCTCGTTGAAGAAGGACACCACGGCCTCGTCTTCATTGGCCTGGGCGCGACGGAAGTAGCGCTTGGCGTGGTGCGGGTGGATACCCGAGCTGGTGCCGAGGATGCAGCTGGTGGTGCCGGCCGGCTTGACGCAGGTGGCGCGGGCGGCGTGGGCCAGGCCGATGCGGTCGGCGACTTCGGCGTTGACGTCGAGAATCAATTGGGCCATGCGGCGTTGCAGGGCCGGGTCGAAGGCCAGGTCAGGACGCTCCATCATGCCGGTCATCGACACGCCCAACAGCGCTTCGCGGCGCGCAATGCGCTTGGAGATTTCGCCCAGGTAGTGGAAGTCGGTGTAGTCGGCCTGGAGGGTACCGAGAACGGCGGCCGCACGGGCCGACTTCTCGAACTTCTCAGGGCTGTCGATGGCGCCAACGTTGATTTCGCACAGGTTGCAGAAGGCCCAGCCGCTGATCCCGTCGATCTGCGGGTACAGGCCGATTTCAACGCAGGGGTTGTAGGTCACGTCGCGGTCGTCGGCCCATACGAAGCCAGGCTCACCGAATTCGCGGACCTTGTTGAGCAGGCCATTGAACTGTTCGCGGCTGGTGTCGTCGCGCAGCAGCATGGCGCTGTTGTTGGAGCGCGCGCGCTGCGGGTTCTCGATGAACCAGTTGCCGGTTTTGGCAGTGGCCATCTCGTCGTCGTCGGGCGAGAACATGCAGATCGTGGCGCTGCGGCGGACACCACCCGACAGCACGGCGTCGGAGGCATGCATCAGGATGTCGTAGGCGTCGATCGGGCGCATGCGGTCTTGGTGGCGCTTGCAGCAGTCTTCCAGAACTTGGCGGATCACTTCGATGCTACGCTTGAGCGGCTCGGGGCCGGGCGCCCTGCCGGTGCCGGAGGCAATCGGAGCACCCTTGGGGCGGATCTCGCTGTAGTCGAAGCTGATGTACTTGCCGGCGTATTCGGGATAGGGCTGTTCGGACGTGAAGTAGCTGCTCAGCAGGGCGCCGAGGGCGTCGGCCCAGCCTTCAATGGTGTCGGGAATCGCAAACACGACTTCTTCACCAGTGGGGTGGGCGATGTTGGGTAGCTTGGAAATGTGGTGCCACTGGACCGAGAAGCCAACGCCACAGCCGCACAGGAGCAGCCACAGGGCCTCTTGGAAGAAGCGCGGGCGGTCGCAGTAGGAGGTGGTGCAGTTGTAGATGCGGGCGTGCTTGTTGAGGATGGGCGAACCGCCGAACTGCAGCGCACGCTGGCTCCCCAGTACCAGCTTCTCGCGCATGGCGTCAGCGCAGATTTCAAGCAGGTCTTCGATCTCAAGGCCCTTGCTGGCGAAGTACTGACGGTGCATGTCGATCACGCGGTCAGTGGCTTCATCCCAGGTTTCACGACGCTTCATGTCGGCGCGGTACCGGCTGTATTTTGAGGTGAAGACGTAGTCTTGAAGCTGGGCTATGGTCATTGCGGATCCCGAGGAGGTCTACTAGATGTTGGGTCGGCAAGTTGTAGGCGCCCATATATAGTGGGTCAATCCATATGTGCAGCGGGGGGTGCAGCTGCGCACTGCGGTGTGCTAGTTGCGTCGTTATAAGCTAAACAGGGGCGTGGCGGTCAGGATTTGTGCTGGCGTTTGGTCAAAAACCCAAGCCCCTGTTAACGCTTAGGCTTAGCGGACAAATCGAGAAATCTGGTGAATTTTCAAATCGCCTGAGGGCGGCATTGTGAAGCTTGGATTAGGGGTTTGATACACTGGCTGCTATGCCGGCAGTACAATCCACAGTCGGTGCTTAGTGCCCGGCCTACATCTTGTGTTTGCCCATCCAGTGTTGCTTGATGCTGCACATGGTTGTCTGAATTTGGAGCAGCAGGGTCCTGGGTCCTAGTACGCGCCTGCGGCGCTTAGGTCATGGGGACAGCCAGGAGCTCGGCGCATTGCGCTTTTGGCGGGGTATCGGGGCGGCAGTCCCGCGTCTAAGCCTGCTTGCAGGCGTCCCAGGACCCAGGACCTTTAGGCGCTGCTTCGTCAGCTGTCGCCCTGAGCGGGTGGCACCATCCGCACCGGGATTGCGCTGGTGACGTCGAGGTGCACATCGCGCTGCGGGAAGGCAATGGTGATGCCGTGTTCGCGGCAGGCGGCATCGATGCCGAAACGCAGGGCGCTGGCAGCGCGCTGGCGTTGAATGCCGGTGCGGGCATGGATCCAGACCAAGAGGTCGAAGACCAGGGCGTTATCGCCAAACTCTTGAAACAAAACCTCGGGCACTGGTTGCGTGACTACCTCATCGTTGCTGTTGGCACAGCCCAGGAGCACCATTTCGAGACGCTGGATGTCGCTGCCGTAGGCCACGCCAACCGTGACTGTGACCAAGACGAGGTCGTCTTTGAGGCTCCAGTTGGTCAGGCGGTTTTCCAGCAAGGTGGAGTTGGGGATCATGTGCGCGACCCCGCTGTAATTGCTGATGGTGGTTGAGCGGGCGCCGATGTGGATCACGCGACCGCCGGCGCCATCGACCTCAACCAAGTCACCGATGCGGACCGGGCGCTCAACCAGCAGCACTAAACCGCTCATGAAATTGTTGACAAGATTTTGCGAGCCGAAGCCAACGCCAAGCGCGAGTGCGCCGCCAATCACGGTAAATGCGGTGAGCGGCAGCCCTGCGATCTGCACGCCAATCAGGAACACCACGGTGATCATGATGTAGAACAGAATCTGCTGAATGACCTGGGCCGCGCCTTCGGTAATTTGTAGGCGCCGAAGGATCATGTGGACCAAATGGCGGCTCAGTATGCTGGCAACAAGCAGGCCAAGGATAATCGCCCCGATGGCGATGACTATTTTTCCGGGTGTCAGCCAGGCGCCACTGACCTCAATGAGTTGGTAATCCCACAGCCAGGACATGGTAGACCAGATCTCGGCAAGGAGATCGGGCTCACCGGCTTCCACACTTGATGGGAGTGTTTCGGGCGCTGCGGTGACATCAGCCATGAGGGGTACTCCGTGCGGGGCGACGCGTGGCTTCTAGCAGGCTGCGGTATGTCGACAGCCTGCTACAAGCCTAGGGTGCTGCAGCTCCGTGTCAGCGGTGCTTTGCCGTGCGGCGGTGCGTACTTTTAGCGGCGCGGGCCACTGCGGCGCGCGCGACCGCCAGCTCCGCCACGATTGCCACCAGTGCCGCCACCGCGGTTTTCGCTGCTGCTGCTGCGCCCGCGTCCACCGCCGGCACCACCGCCGCCACCGCCGCCTTCGCGGCGCGGGCCCGAGGCCTTGGCACGCGGCGGCCGTTGTGGACGTTCTTCGCGTGGCGGGTCATCGTGTTCGCTGCCAACGTAGGGGTGGTCATCCACCACCGGGATGTCTTGTTTGATCAGGCGTTGGATGCCCTTTAGGCGGCCGCGCTCTTCGAGGTCGCAGAATGCGATGGCCTTGCCGCTGTTACCGGCGCGGCCGGTGCGGCCAATGCGGTGGACGTAGGTTTCGGGCTCATGCGGGAGCTCGAAGTTGACGACGTGGGTGACCTCGTCGATGTCGATACCGCGCGATGCGATATCACTGGCCACCAACACGCGGGCCTGGCCGTTCTTGAACGCTTCAAGGGCGCGAATGCGTGCATTTTGCGACTTATTACCATGAATCGCTTCGGCGGTAATTTTGTCCTTCTTGAGGATCTTAGCGACGCGGTCGGCGCCGTGCTTGGTGCGGGTGAACACCAGGATGCGCGACATTTCTTTGTCTTTAAGCAGGTGCTTGAGCAGGGCTGCTTTGCGATTACGGCCAACGTGGTACACGGCCTGCTCAACGGTTTCGGCGGTTGAGGAGGTGGGCGTAACCTGAATGCTGACGGGTTGGTACAGCAGGCTGTCGGCCAAATCGCGGATTTCGCGCGGCACGGTGGCCGAGAAGAACATGGTCTGCCGTTTGGCCGGCAGCTTGGCGATGATCTTGCGCACGTCGTGAATGAAGCCCATGTCGAGCATGCGGTCGGCTTCATCGAGTACGAAGTATTCGATACCATCGAGTTTGAGCAGGCCTTGATTCATTAAGTCGAGCATGCGCCCGGGGCAGGCGACCAGGATATCGACGCCCTTGCGCAGCGCGTCTACCTGTTTGCCCTGGCCAACGCCGCCATAGATGACGGTGTGGGTGAGCGGGAGTTGCGCGCCGTAGGTGGCGATGCTCTCGCCGATCTGGGCCGCGAGTTCACGCGTGGGCGTGAGAATCAGGGCGCGCACGGGGCGCCGGGCGGTGCGCGGGCGTTCGTCGAGATCCATGCGTTGCAGGATCGGCAGCACGAAGGCAGCGGTTTTGCCGGTGCCGGTTTGGGCACAGCCAAACACGTCGCGGCCGGCCAGGGCTGGCGGGATGCCTTCGGTCTGAATCGGGGTGGGGGTGTCGTAGCCGGTTTCGGCGACCGCACGCAATAGCGCGTCGGTCAGCCCAAGCTGATCGAAAGACATAATAACAGTCCGGTAGGCCTCGTGGCCTGCATATACCCGGACAGCCGTTTCCGAATACCGATGAAGAAAATGACGCGAGGCTCGGAACACGAGATCGGCTGCGCGCAGCAGGAGTATCGCGCTGAGGTTGAGAATGCCAGTCAATTGCTCGACTGAGGTACCTGTGCCAAGTCAAAGCGGGCCGCGTAACTAGCGCTGGGCGTGGTTTGCGTGGCGGCGTGAAGCACCGGCGTGGCACGGGTGCCCGACCAATTGATGTCGGCCGCAATCACGGCACGGCCATTGGCGGCGCCAACGCCGCGCACCGTGCCCTTGTCATTGGTGCTGAGGTTGACCCAGGTTTTGATGCGGAAGTCACTGTCAAAGATAGCGACGGTCATACCGGCGTTTTCGGTGTGGCGGTTGCCAACCACTTGCAGGTCGGCGTCTTTGATGCTCCAGCGTGCGTGACCACCGGCGATGATGGTGCCGTTGGCGTCGGCATCGATACCGTCGAAAGTGATTGAGTTGCCCTTGCCCGACTTGAGGCGAGTCAGCAGAAAAGTGCCTTTGATCAGGGAACCATCAGCTGGGTTGAGGCGTCCGAGATAGGCAACCAGCACATCGCCGACATCGCTGGTGCGTTGAAAGGCGCCGCTGTATTCGGCATTCGGCGCGTTGCTGCTTACGTCGCCGGGCAGTTTGCGGAAGGTGCTGGTGCCGCCCTTGGCGACACCGATCAGGTAGAGCTTACCATCGCGCCCCATGCTCAGGCCTTCGGCGCGTGCGTCGGAGCGGTTGCTACCGGCCTGGGCTTCAGACCAATTGTAGGCGGTCCACTGTTTGCTGCCGGTAAAGCTGAAGGCGCGGACCCAGGGCTGCTGGAGATTACCGCCAACCTGGGTCCAGCCGCTGACAATCACCAGATCGTTGCTGTCGTCGACGGCGATGTCGGTGGCATTGCCAGTACCCGCACTGAAGGCGGTAACGGCGCCGCTTTTAATGACCGAGACGGTGCTGCCTTTCAATACGCCGACGGTGTTGGCGTCGCCAACGGAGACGCGATCGCCGGCCACGTTCTGAGTCCACTGCGGGCCGGATCCGTTGCTGTTCAGGAGCCAGGTAGCGCTGCCGGTGACGGCGATGGCGCCTGTGGCGTGACTGACCTCGCCATCTTTGACGGTGCCGGGCGCGTCGATCAGGCTGACTGCCCCATCATCGGCAATAAAGCTGAGGTGATTGCTGGTGATCGCGAGGCCGCGACCGTCGGCGGCAATGTCGGCCGCTACGGGCTGCTCGCTACTCGTCGGAAGGTAGGTGCCGACGCTCAGACTCAGGCTCGAGGTGGCGCTCGGCGTGGGCAGTGGGCCGTCTGCGCCTGAGCCATTGCTGCCGTCGCCCGCGCCATCGCTGCCGGAGCCTCCCGAACTGCCACAGCCGATCAGCATGAGCGCAACCAGGGCGAGTGCTGCTTTGATCATGTGATGACGCTACCAGGACCGCGGCAAACAACAGGAAGATGTGCCGAGATGGCAGTGCTGTGGCATGCTCGGCCTCGTGAGGGCCGGGCTGTGAGGGTAGTGGTTTCGTGTGCGTGGGCGGGCTCAGACGAGGTGGGTGCCGGTTGGGCGAACGCGGTACGCGCGTGGCGTCACGCCGTAGACCTGTTTGAAGCGCCGCGCGAAATGCGTTGCCTCAAGATAGCCCATTTGGGTAGCGATGGCGGCGATTGGTTCGCGGGTGCGCGTGAGCAGGTCGGCAGCAACACGCATGCGCTGTCGCAGCAGCCAACTGCGAAACGGCGCGCGATAGGTGGCGTGTACGAGTTTGGCAAAGTAGGCGCGGTTGTAGCCGAAGTGGTCGGCAAAGTCGGCCGAGGTGAATGTGCGGCCGGGCTCAGTGATGACCGACTGCTCCATGTGGTACATGGCTTCTGGCGACAAGGTGCGCTCGCTAGCCTGTTCGTTGTCGCTAGCGCGCTTGGCTTCGATGGTGAGTAAGCGCAGCAGGCTGCGAATTGCCTCGCTGCGATGACTGCGAAAGCGGCGCACTTCGGCCAGGAGCAGATGGAGCAGGGGGCCGAGACCCGGCGCGCGCTGCACCGAACCGCAGCCGAAGGCGGCGCTGTGCGTGGTGCCGAGGTGGAAGCGGACGTGAATCCACGTGGTGGTGCTGTCTGGCGTAACTGGGCTAATCCGCCACTGACTGGGCGCGTCGGCCCACCAGGCGTCGTGGGGGCGCAGGGTCAGCACGGGGGTATCGGTGTGGTCGCGTACGCAGGCGCTGCCTTCATCGAGCCACACCAAATGGCAGGCGTTTGGCTCAGGGAGTGCTGTCCACTCTTCACCACCGTGATCGATCAGGTGCGGATCGGGCCGCTCGGGATGCAGGGCCCACAGGCCGGTGCAGCGCTCACGGCGCACGGCTGAAACGCCAATGGTGCAGGCGGGGTCGAGTGCGCGGGCGCACAGGGCGGCGAGGTCGAGCGGGGCAGTCATATGCGCTTGAGTGTCATTCTAGTCGACTTGGCGGGCTTGTCACCTGTGCGCATTGCTGCATAGAATGGCGTCTTCACCGAGGAGGACGCCATGACCGTCTTGACACCGAGCCGCTACCACCGTGATCTGACCACTGCGGGCTGTGAGGCGCCGTTGTGCGCACCCACCTACTGCCTTGCGCCCGACCCTGCCTGGGCCGGGGCGTGGACCGTGGCAGGTGATCTGGATGGCGATGGGCAGGCCGAGTTGGTGCAGGCGCGCGTTACCGAAGCCAATGACATTCACAGCACGGTGGCAGTGAGCGCGTATCGTCTCGACGGCACCGTTTTGTGGCGGTGGGGCACAGCGGGGGCCGGCCAGGCCGCGATTCATTCGGACGTTGCCTGTCAAATTCATGACTGGGATCGCACCGGCTTGCCCCAGGTCGTGCTGACCACGGCCACGCATGTGGTGGTGCTCGACGGGCAAAGCGGCGCTGAGCTACGACGCTTTGCGGTGCCGGAACACATGGGCGACTGTATTACCTTTGCGCATCTCAGCGGCGGCGTGCATGACGACATCGTGGTCAAAGACCGCTATCACACGATTCGCGTTTATCGTCATGACGGAACCGAGTTGTGGTCGGTACACGATCCGGCTGGCTTCAAAACCGCGCACCAACCGCGCCCGATGCGCATGCCTGGCGACAGCACCGACTGCCTGATGCTCGGCTATGCCTTATATAATGGCGATGGCAGCCTGCGGTGGAGTCTCGATGGCCAAGGGCTGCCGCTAGGGCAGGGCAATGGGCACCTTGATTGTGTGCGGGTTTTGCAGACGGCGCAGCGCGCAGAAGACATGCGCTTGGTGGTGACCCTGTGTGGCGACCAGGGCGTCGCCTGTGCAGACGGCACCGGTCGTGTGTTGTGGCAGCACACGGGTTTGCATTACGAGTCGATTCGCATTGCTGACTTTGGTGCGGGGAGTCCGTACATCGTGGTCGACATCGATCATCGTGGACCGAATGAGTCGCCCCTGCATGTGCTTGATGGCGATGGCGACCTAGTGCTGTGTCCCGTAAATAACTCATAGATTACCCTGCTCCGCCTGCAGGTGGCAGCAAAAGCGGGCAATTGACTCTAGGATTTCATCCGCAGTTTTCATCCAAACAAATGGCTT
>JAQIBG010000315.1 GCA_027859175.1 Planctomycetota bacterium
ATTGAGGACGACCCCGCGGTTGCCGCCGCCCTCCAGGACTGAGGTGAACGGCGACAGCGACGCAGCGGTTCCGGCGCTACGCTTTTTGCCAGGCGTTGGCCCCAAGCGGGCCGAGGCCCTGGCTGCGGCCGGCCTGCACGACGTGGTTGACCTGCTGCACCATCCCAGCCGCTGCCTCTCGGCCGCACCCGATGAGTACGACGAGGGCGACTTGCCCAAGGGCATGGCGGTGCAAGTGCGGGCCCGCATTGAACGCACCAGCGGGCAATTTCGCGGCCGGCGCAAGGTGCTCACCGCGCATTGCCGGCGCGCTGATGAAAGCGCCCTGCTCGTACGCTTCTTCAATGCTGGCTACCTGCGCGACAAGCTCGTGCCGGGCGAGTGGTTTCTGTTTGAGGGCCGCTGCGACCAACGCCAACGCAATACCCTCAACCACCCGCGCTTTACCCACCTATCGCACGGATCGGCCGACCCCACCGCCGCGCGCAGCGGCTGTGAGGTTGGCTACGCGCTGCCCGAGGGTTTCACCAGCACCGGCTTCAGTGCGCTGATCAAGCAGGCACTCGACGCGATTGAGTACTGCCACGATCCCGCTGAGCAACTCAACGACGTCAGCTACCAAGCCCAGATTCACGCCCTGCACCAGCCAACTGATCCAACCGAGCACGAAGCCGCACGCCGACTCCTAGCCGAACGCGAAGCTCTCGCCCTGGCCGACCTGCTGCGGGCCCGGCGCGCCAGTGTGGTCGGCGAACCCGGCCGTGCTTGGCAATGGTCGGCGCACGTGCATGAACGCGCCTTGGCGCGCCTGCCCTTCGCGCTCACGCCCGGTCAGGCCAGCGCACTGACGGCCATCCGCAGCGATATGCAGGCGCCCGAGCCCATGTACCGACTCCTGCAGGGCGACGTCGGCTCAGGTAAAACGGCTCTCGCCCTCCTGGCCGCCTTGGCGGTCATCGCCGAGGGCGCCCAGGTACTGCTGTTGGCACCAACCGGTGTACTCGCGCGCCAACACCACGCGTTCTGCACCAGCTGCCTTGCAGGCAGTCAGGTTCGCACCGCGATTTTAACTGGCGCTACCGTAGCCAGTGAGCGCAGCACCATACTCAGTGAACTCGCCGACGGCACCTGTCACCTCCTCATTGGCACCCACGCCCTGCTCGAAGACGCCGTGCGCTGTCGCGAACTCGGCCTGTGCATCATCGACGAGCAGCACAAGTTCGGCGTCGCCCAGCGCAGCGCGCTGGTGGCCAGCGGCGGCACCCAGAGCTATCACCCCGACCTGCTCCTGCTCACCGCCACACCCATCCCGCGAACGCTCGGCCTGACCATCTTTGGCGACTTGGCGGTCTCCGATATTTCCGGCAAGCCGCCCGGGCGCGGCACCGTGCACACCGAACTGATCCCCTTTACCCAAGCCACGCTTGAAGCCGACCTCAGCGAGGCCCTTGATCAGGGTGGCAGCGCATTCGTGATCGCCCCGCTGCGCAACGAGAGCGAGCAAGTGGCTGCGGTCAATGCCACCAGCTTGGCCGAACGCCTCGCCACTACGCACGCTGAAGCCGGCGTGGCCTTGGTTCACGGCGGCCTGTCCGAAGCCGATAAACTCGCTGCGCTCGAGCGCTTCCGCACCGGCACCGCCCGCGTACTGGTCAGCACCACCGTAGTTGAGGTCGGCGTTGATGTGGCGCGCGCGACCTTGATGGCAGTGTGCGATGCCGACCGCTTTGGCCTCGCACAGCTACATCAGCTGCGCGGCCGCATTGGTCGCGGCCAGCACGACGGCCGCTGTGTGCTGTATTTCCGCCGCGAAGAAGGCCGCGAACGGCTCGCGCCGCTGGTCGACAGCACGGATGGCCTCGCCATTGCCGAAGCCGACCTAGCCCAGCGTGGCCTCGGCGAGGTGCTCGGACGGCGTCAGCACGGCCTGTCCAATTTCCGCTTCCTTGATCTGCCGACAGATACCGATCTGGTGCAGGCTGCGCATGAGACAGTGCGCGCCGCCACCACCCCCCTGCCCGAGGGCCTGCAT
>JAQIBG010000352.1 GCA_027859175.1 Planctomycetota bacterium
GCTCGCAGGCGGACCCGACTGGCCGCCAGGGCAATCGCTACGATGCCATCGCGCCCGCACCGCACCGCTAGGCGGCGGCTGCCGTGGTAAAAGCCGGCGTGGTCGTCGTACACGCCATCGCGCAGGCAGCCGGCTGCCACGCGTTTGATCACGGGGTCGCCGGGCTGGAGGGGGGTACTGCGCGCTTGCTGGCGCAGCAGCCTGAGGTCGCCGAGTTCGTCCGCGCTCATCGCTAGACCACCCCCAACCACCGGCAGTTCAAGTGGGCGCAGGTTGCCCACCATGCTCAAGGCGGGGCTGTGTTCGTCGTGATAGCGGTAGCGACAGCGCAGCGCACGGCCGTGGATGGCCCACAGGGTGACGGTGCAGGCCAGCTGCTGCCCGAGGTCGTCAACCGCGCTGCGCTCGGTGGCGCTGACGGCATTGCGCTGCCTGTCGCCCCAGGCCGAACTGCGTGGCCCGGGGGCGTAGCCCGCGTCGAGCTTGCGCAGCATGCCGGTGGCCACCAACTCTTGAAGCAGACGCGTGAGGGTGGCGCTTGAGATCGGCGCCAACAGACGCTGGGCGTGGCCAAACCGCAGGATGCCGGTGCTCAGGGCTGATTCGATCAGGCGCAGTTGGCGCTCAAGGCGGGATACCATGTCACGGTAAGCATGCGGTCTCATGGTGTGGGGCAATCTCGCCATCGTCGCGCAGGATCTCGACTCGCGGCGGGCGTTACCGCTGTTAGCGTCCGCTCGACGCGGCCCACGACCAGTGCCGTAAGGAGATCAGCATGACCCGACTCGGCGCCGGCACCGACCGCACCTGTGACTTTCACGCCCAGCATAGCCCCGCAGGCGCCTTGGCCTCGTTCACCTGTGGCCGCATTGGTGGTCAAGGCGGGCCCGGGACCGAGCTGGGTGGCCCGGTTGATGGCGCGGTGGAAGTGGGCTATCGCGACGGCTCGGGCCGGATCAACGTCTTGCCCTTCTATCGGATCAGCGCCAGCGAGATGGAGCGCTACGTTCAGAGCGACGAGCAAAGCAGCGCGCCGGGTCGCCGTGTGTTCACCGGTGATGACATCGTGCGCGATTATGGCTGGGGCAGCGACTGCTTCACCGCAAGCGATCTGTCGTACACGATCCATACTCCTTTTGGCGCCCTGCCCGAGCCTGCGTGTAGCAGCATGGCTGCTCAGCGTGATGCCTACGCGCCGGCCGTGTTGATGACCGTCACCCTGCACAACCCGGAGCAGACCGAGCGCGAGCTGTTCCTGGCGCTCAATCAGGGCCACAAGTGGCTGCCGTTGCAGGGCGGCTTGTGCGGCTTCCGTGATCGCCACGGGCTCGGTTTCGCCGTGGCTGAAAACGACGCCAAGATTTTCAGCGCGTTCAGTGTTGAAGGCGAGTTTGACCGCGATCACCGCACTGCCGTGTTTGGCCTCGGTGCCACCGCCGGCGTACGGCTGACGGTGCCGGCCGGCGCCACCCGCACGCTCACGGTGGCCGTGGGCTGGTATCTCGATGGCACCGTGACCATCGGTAAGTCGTGCCGCTATTGGTACACCCGTCTGTTCGCCAACCTTGACGACGTGCTAGTGCACGCCCTGGCGCGCAGCAATGCAACGATTGCCGCTGCGGCCGCCCGCGATCAAGAGTTGGCAGCCAGCGGCTTGAATCACGAGCAACAATTCTTGATCGCGCATTCGACCCGCAGCTATTACGGCTCAACCCAGTTGCTCGATGATGGCGGCCGCGCGCGGTGGGTCGTCAACGAGGGCGAGTACCTGATGATGAACACCTTCGACCTCACGGTCGACATGGCGTTCTACGAGATGCGCTACCACCCGTGGACCCTGCGCAATGTGCTCGAGCAGTTCGCGACTGAATACCGCTACGAAGATGAAATTTTCGACCCGCGCCACCCGGAGACGCGTCTACCTGGCGGCGTGGCCTTCACCCACGATATGGGCGTCGACAACTGCTGGTCGCCCGAGGGGCGCAGTTCTTACGAGATCGAAGCCCTCGACCGCAAGTGCTTCTCGCACATGACCTGCGAGGAGTTGGTGAACTGGATCCTGTGCGCCGGCGTGTACTGGGGCGGTACCGAAGACAGTACCTTCCTGCGTCGTCAGGATGGTCTGCTGCGGGCCTGCCTGGAGAGTTTGCAGCGTCGCGACCATTGGGACGACAATCAACGTGATGGCATCATGACCTGGGAGAGCGGCCGCACGTGGCCGGGTGGTGAGATCACCACCTATGACTCGCTCGATCACAGCCTGGGCCAGGCCCGCAATAACCTGTACCTCGCGGTGAAGTGCTGGTCGTGCTATCTGGTGTTGGAGCAGATGCTCGGCCAGTTGGGGCATGAAGCCGACGCCGCTAGCGCGCGCCGCAGCGCCGAGTTGGCCTGCGCCACGATTGCCGACAAGCTCGACCCCGAGCTCGGGTTTATCCCGGCGGTGTTCGAGGGGCGCAACGAATCGGCCATTATTCCGGCGATCGAAGGCCTGATTTTCCCGTGGTTCTTGGGTCTCGACGAGGCGCTCGACCCCAAGGGGCGCTACGGCGCTCTGCACGGCGCTCTGCGCAGTCACTTCGATGCGATCCTCAAGCCCGGCGTGTGTCTGTATGACGACGGCGGCTGGAAGCTGTCGTCCACCGCCGACAACAGCTGGAAATCGAAGATCTGTCTGTGTCAGCACGTGGCTCGGGTGATCATGGGCGTCAGCTGGGATGAGGCCGAGCAGTTGCGCCACGACCGCGCTCATGCCGACTGGCAACGTATCGGCGCCGCCGACTACGCCTGTTCCGACCAGTTCACTAGCGCCGTGGCCAAGGGCAGCCTGTATTACCCGCGCATTGTCACTGCAGCGCTGTGGTTGAGCGACAGGCCGGTGGTGGCGGTCGACTGAGGGCCGCGAGCTGAGGCGACAGCTGGCGCCGAATCGGCGGGTGGAGGCGTGACCTCCAGGAGGAGCTTGCTAGCATGCGAGCCATCTCCTGGAGGTCTTTTGATGCGTACCGCCCTGCTGCTGTGTATTTTAAGTCTGTCTTTGCCAGCCCTTGAGGGCTTGGTGTATTTAGACCCGGCCTTAAGTGGCCCTGTCCGGTATAGCCGTGTGCTGGTTTACTTCTGCGAAACATGCCCCAGTGCGCGTAAGATGATGGCAGGATCTGTGAAAGAACTTGCGGAGGCGATTCAGGCCCAGCATGCGCCGATTCAACTGATCTGCGTCACCCCGGGTTTGTCTGGCGAGGCCTTGCAGGCTTATGCGACAAGCGTGGGCATTGACACCAAGACAGTTGGCTTTGCACAAGATCCAGCCAATAAGCTCAATATTTCTCTCCAGAATATTTATCAAACGCGGCTCTACAGTCCTGGCACGTCCGACGGCAAGTCTGTGGCGCTCAATAAGCTCCTTGCCACGATCAACGATCCGCAGGGCAAGATGTCTCTTGGCAGTTATGTGGTTGAACCTGGATCGATCAGCGATCCGCAATTAATTGAATTGTGGTGGGCTATTGAGCGTGGGGTGCCCGGAGCGCTTGGGGCCCTAGCCAAGAATGCCAAGCGAGCCAAGCCTGACGATGAGCGCGGTGCCCAGATTCTTGCCTTGTATGAGAGCATCAGCACCAAGCTCTTGGCCACAGTCGATGAAGCCATGGCCGCTGGTGACGACTTCGCGGCCTACGAGCAGCTCGAAGCGGCGCTGATAGCGGCTGATGGTCTCGACACCAAAGACGCAACGAAAAAGCTCAAGACTATGAGCAAAGACAAGGTGATCAAAAACGAGCTCAAGGCCCGCAATGCGTATCAGAAATGCCAGCTGATGCTCGCCTCGCCGAAGGAGAAAGAGCGCCTCCAGGCGGCGGCCGGGCTCAAGCAGTTGGCTGACAAGATGGGCGATACGGTGTACGGCGCCAAGGCGGCGCAGTGAAGCTTGCTGTGCTGATGGGAGTCTGCGTGGCGGTGTCGAGTGCTGAGCCGCTACGCGCAGGTTCGGTGCTGGCCACCTTTCCGGGCTCGGAGCCTGAGGCCGCTGGCGTTTCGGTGAGCGTGGCCTTGGCCCACGAGGGCATGGCGTTGGCCGTGACCTTTACCCCAGATCCAGCCGCCGAGCCGATGCACCTTTATGATATGGCGCTGCCGAAAACGGGTTTGGCCGGAGTTGGCCGCCCCACCCTGGTTGAAACCGTGGCTGGGCAGGCAGTGATCGCCGCTGGCTCGGCGCGTTGTTTACAGGAGCCGCTTGCGGCGCCTGATGCCCTCAAGCCCTATCCGCCTGGCCCGGTAACCATGGTATTGCCGCTGCGTATGAGCGCTCAGCCCGAGGCCGACCCGTTTCAACTCAAGCTCCAGCTCACCTACATGGCCTGCGGCGAAACCATGTGCAATCGCCCGGTGACCGATCGTGTGGTTACCGTGCCCTTGCCGGTGCGTTGGGTGGCGGGCGAGTAGCTTGGGCGCTTCGTCCTTGTGGCAGAGCGCGCGACGGGCACACCTGGAGGCATGAGCGCGCAGCGGCGGATGCGATGGGGGCTGGTGCTGATCGTGGTGGTGATTGCCGCCGGCGGAGCCGCAATGATGTGGGCGCCGCTGCTCGACTGGGCCCGCCTGATCCATGACCTGGTGCTCAGCTGGGGTGCCTGGGGGGTGCTTGGCTACATCCTGTTGTTCGCGTTGTGGAATCTGTTTCTACCACCCTCGCCCTTGCAGGCCTTGGCCGGTTTCATCTATGGTGTCACTGGCGGTCTGCTCATCACCTACGCTGGCGCCACGCTGGCGCTGATCGGGGCCGTGGTGGCTATGCGGGCGCTGTCGCGCGAGGGCTTGGAAGCGATGCTACAGCGGCGCCCCATGCTCCGTGCGATCGACCGCGCCGTTGCCGCCTCGGGCTGGAAGGCGGTGATTCTGCTGCGCTTGTGCAACCTGGTGCCTTCGACCGTGGCCAACCTCGCCCTGGGC
>JAQIBG010000435.1 GCA_027859175.1 Planctomycetota bacterium
CCTGCGAGCCGAACAGCAGCACCTGATTGCGGCCCTTCAATCCGCCGCTGCCAGCCTGTCGGCCTAAATCATCACTTTCGATATCGAAAGTCAGCCCGGCAGGACAGCCATGCCTGCACCCATTCACGATGGCTGCGGCTAGCATGGTGACAGCACAAGGACGCTCGCCATGACAGCCATTCGCAACATCCTCTGGATCAGCTTTGAAGACACCTCGCCACGCTTCGGCTGTTACGGCGACAACATCGCCCGCACGCCCAAGGTAGACGCACTGGCGGCCAAAGGGCTGCAATACAACCAGGCCCTGACCACGGCGGCGATCTGCGCCCCCTCGCGCTGTTCGATCATCACTGGCATGTACGCCAGTTCGATCGGCTGCCACCACATGCGCACCTCGCGCGTGTCAGAGGTGTTCCCCGAACTGCCAACGCCTTACGACGGCGTTCCGCCCGCTTACGTTAAATGTTTTACCGAGTACCTCCGCGCGGCCGGTTGGTTCTGCACCAACAACGGCAAAACCGACTACCAATTTGGCAATCCAGCCAGCGCGTGGGACTTGAACCAGATCACCAGCGAAGAAGACCAAGAGACGGCTCATTGGCGCCAACGCCCCGATCCAACCCAGCCCTTCTTCGCCGTCTTCAATCTGGGCATCACCCACGAAAGTGGCCAATGGCCGAGCTATCACCGCGCGCCAGCGGTGACCGACCCGGGCACCGTGACCTTGCCACCGTATTTGCCCGACACGCCGGTGACGCGGCGATGCCTAGCACAGCAATATGATCACATCGCCGATAACGACCGCCGCGTCGGCGTGCTCTTGCAACAACTGGAAGACGACGGCCTCGCCGACTCCACCGCGGTGTTCATCTGGTCTGACCACGGCGAAGGACTGCCCTACCGCAAGAGTTGGCCGCGTTACGCCGGCGTCCAGGTGCCTTTGATTGTATGCGCGCCTGGTGTCCCCGCTGACACCAGCTGCGACGACATAGTCAGCCTGATAGACCTCGGGCCCACTGTGCTGTCTCTGCTCGGCCAAGCGATCCCCGCGCACATGCAGGGCCAAGCCCTCCTCGGACCGCAAGCACGCCCGCATCGCCGATACGCCTTTGCAACGCGCGATCGCATCGGCGAAAGCTATGACCACATGCGCACGGTATTCGATCAGCGCTACACCTATATTCGCAATTACCTGCCCACCACCAGCCGTGGGCCGATGCAGTTTTATCGCCACAAGCATCCCACCTACCAGGAGCTGTATCGCCTCGAAGCCAGCCAAGAGCTCACGTCTGATCAACGCTGGCTGTTTACCCCGCGCCCCGCTGAAGAACTCTACGATCGTCACCAAGACCCACACGAGCTTCACAACCTAGCGGCAGACCCAGCCCAGCGTGAAACCCTCGAGCGCCTGCGCGCTGCGCTCACCGCGTGGCAGCACGACAGCAAAGACATGGGCGATATCGACGAAGTCAGCATGGTGCGCGGCTGGTATCCCGCCGGCCGTCAACCCGAGACTACCACACCAATGGCGATACCGATTAGCGCCGAACACGCCGGCATGGACCACGTCGCCAGCAACGCCACGATTACAGCCAGCGCGCCGCTGCGTCTCCTGGTTCAAAGCGGTACCCAAGGCGCATCAACCGAGGTCCGCATCAATAAGGGGCCGTGGCGACCCTGCGACCACGCGCTCAACCTCAGCGCTGGCAATTATCAGGTCGAAGCGCGCGCAATCCGCTACGGCTTTGCCCCAAGCGCGATCAGCCAATGGGCGGTGTCGGTGAACTGAGGCAGGTGCACGCGAACAAGCCTTGGCGTGCCCGGCGCGCCAACATGCTGTAGCCATGCGCACCGCCTGCTTCGTGGCCGCCGTGATTCTGATTGCCCTGCTTGCCGGCGCTTGTGTCGATGACGCGAAGCCTGCTACCGCCAGCACGGGCACTGACGCCGCAGCCCCGGCGCAGATCGTCGGCCGCGACCGCTGCACCGATTGCCACGAAGCCGAACACGCTGCCTGGAGCGGCTCCCACCACGATCTGGCGATGGCAGAAGCCACCGAAGATACGGTGCTTGGTGATTTCAACGACACCAGCTTCACCGACGCAGCCGGCATCACCACGCGCTTCCACCGCGATGGCACGCGGTTTCTGGTCACCACCCAGGATGGCGCCGGGCAAGAACGAGAGTTTGTGGTCAGCCACACCTTCGGCTGGACGCCACTGCAACAATATCTGATCCCGTTCGAAAAGGGCCGCGTGCAATGCCTACCGATTGCCTGGGACAGCCGACCGAGCGAACAGGGCGGTCAACGTTGGTTCCACGTTTATGGCGACGAAGCCATTCCACCAGGTGACCTGCTGCACTGGACCGGCCCGCTGCAGAATTGGAATCACATGTGCGCCGACTGCCACAGCACCGAACTGCGCAAAAATTACGATGCCGCCAGCGGCAGCTTCACCACCACCTGGACCGACATCGACGTCAGTTGCGAAGCGTGCCACGGGCCCGGCAGCGGCCACATCACCTGGCTTGAAAAGGGACAAAACCCACGCGATACCACGTTCGGATTCGAGCGACTGATCAGCGGCGCGGCACGCCTCGACTGGCGTTTCGTTGACGGCCAACCAACCGCCGTGCCTGGCCCAGAGCCGCGCAACAACGATAGACAGATCAACACCTGTGCCCCGTGTCACAGCCGCCGCACGCAACTCTTCGACCAGACGCATGGCTCCGCCTTCGCCGATGTGCACCAAGTCGACGAACTCCTTCCGCCGACTTGGCATGTTGATGGCCAGATCCTCGACGAGGACTACGTCTACCACAGCTTCGTGCAGTCGAAGATGTACCACGCCGGCGTGACCTGCACCGATTGTCATGATCAACACAGCCTCAAAGTCCGCGCCACTGACAATAGTCTCTGTGCCCGTTGTCACCAAGCCGACCATTACGACCAGATCGAGCACCACCAACACCCCGAAAGCAGCACCGGCGCCGCCTGTATCGCCTGCCACATGCCGCACCAAACCTACATGCAGGTTGACGACCGCCGTGATCACCGCTTCGGCATCCCGCGACCAGACCTGTCGGTGGCGCTTGGCGTGCCCAATGCCTGTACCCAATGCCACGACGAGCAGGACGACACCTGGGCTGCCGCGCAGGCCAAGACGTGGTGGGGCGAACCCGATACCGACGACCGCTTTGCGCTAGCGATGCACGCCGGCGAAACCGGCCAGCGTGACGCGCTGACACGGCTGCGCGTGGTACTGGGCGACGCCAAGCTACCCGCGATTCAACGCGCAGCCGCGCTGTACGTGCTGCTTCAACTTGACCCGCAACCGCCCCTGGCGCTCCTGCAAGCCGCCAGCACAGATCCCAACCCTGATCTGCGCATGGCCCTGGCCGACGCCGTGCGCAACGCGCCCTCGGTTGACCCGGTACCGCTCGTCGCCCCGCTGTTGCGCGACGAGCACACTGCGATTCGAGCGCTGGCAGCACGCGCGCTGGCTGGGCGAAATCTGAACCCGCAGGATGCCGCCGCCTTTGCGGCCGCACGCGCCGAACTGAACCGCAGCTACCAACGCAATGCCGACCGCGCCGAGAGCCAAACCGATCACGCTTTGGTGCTGCACGCCGAGGGCAATCTCGCCGAATCCGAGCAGGCCCTGCGCTTGGCCATCACCCTTGGCCCCAATCGCCCAACTCCACGCGCTAACTTGGCGGACCTCCTGCGCCAACGCGGCGATAACGCCGGCTGTCGTGCGGTCCTCGAGCAAGGCATTGCCGACCTGCCCGGCGCGGGCGAACTCCACCACGCCCTCGGCCTGGCACTGATTCGAGACAAAGACCTGCCCGCCGCACTGCCAGCCCTCGAACGCGCCGCCACCCTTCGGCCCGACATCGATCGTTTTACCTTCGTCTACGCCGTAGCCCTCGAGTCCGTCGGCCGCCGCGCCGATGCCGTTGCCACGCTCGAAGCGTTACTGGAGCGTAATCCCAGCAACGAACAGGCGCGCGCCGCTCTGCGTAGTTGGCGGTGAATCGCGGGGTTCCTGGTTCCTGGTTCCTGGTTCCTGGTTCCTAGTGCGCGCTTCGCGCGTTGGGTGCCGGCACAGGCTCGCGCGCGTCAGCCGCTACTCAATTGAGCGTCGGTCGGGAGCGGTGACCATGCCGACGACGCGCCGAAGGCGCGCACTAGGAACCAGGAACCAGGAACCCTAAATAAAATCAGGCCCTGCTAAAACCAGCAAGGCCTGACATACACATCACAAAACCGCTACCAGATCAGGGATCGAGACGACCCGGAATCAGGCCGAGAGGCAAGGCGGCAGGTTGCACCGGCTTGCTCTCAATCGCCACGGTCGTGCCACTGATCGAAGCCTTCTCATAGGCATGCATGACCTCGAGCACGTGGTAGGCCAGATCGCCACTGGTGCGATGCGGCCGGCCGCTGCGGATTGCGTAGGCCATATCGGCGGCGCCAATCGAGCGCATATTATCAGCATAGGGATGGCTGAAGGCCTGTTCCTGCCACTCGCGCTTGGTCGGCGTGAACAGCTGCACAGGACCACCAAAGGTATTGGGATCCGGCACCTTGAGCGAGCCTTCGGTACCATAGAGCTCGATCGGCGAATGCCCGTGGGCGTGCACGTCAAACGAGATCGTCACGGTGATCACAGCACCCGAGTGGAACTCCAGCGAACCGGAGTAGTGGGTCGGCACGTCAACCTTGAGCATGGTGCCGAACTGCTCTTTGCAGGTGGCAATGCGCTCGTCGTAGGCTTTGGTGGTAATCGCGGCTACGCGCTTCACCGGCCCGAGCAAATGCACCAGCGCCGTCATATAGTACGGACCCATGTCAAACATCGGGCCCGCGCCAACCTGATAGAAGAAGGCCGGATTCGGATGCCAGCTCTCGGGGCCGCGTCCGAGCATGAACGCAGTACCGCCGAATACTTTGCCGATCCAACCGTCGTCGACCAATTTGCGGCAGGTCTGCAGCCCGGCACCGAGGAAGGTGTCAGGAGCGCAGCCCACCAACAGGCCCTTCTCCTTGGCCAGGTCGATAACCTTCTTGCCGTCTTCCAGGTGTACCGCGAGCGGCTTCTCGCAATGCACATGCTTGCCGGCTTCCAAGGCCTTGAGGCTAACCTCGGCGTGAACCGCCGGGATCGTGAGGTTGATGACCAGATCAACCTTCGGATTGGCCAGCAACTCGTCTACGCTCTGCGCCTCGCAATTATTTTCCTCAGCCTTGGCCTTAGCCGCATCCATGTTGATGTCGGCGCAGCTGATGACTTCGAGGATCTCGAACTTCTGGGCGGCGTTAAAATAGGCCTGCGAGATATTACCGCAGCCAATGATACCGATGCCAATGGGCTTGGTCATGCTGCCCCCTACTTGGCACCAACGGCGATGCCGTTGCTGGTCAGGTAGGTGTAGCTCTCGGCCACAGCCTGCATCATGTCGCCAACGTAGCTGTCGAGTTCAACTGCCACGTACTCGGTGTGGCTCATGACCTTGGCCACGTCCTTGAGCGGAACTTGGCCAGTGCCAGCCGGCATGAAGGGCTTGTCGTTCGACACCATGATCTTGCCGTCTTCGGTTTCGGCTTCGGTGAAGGTGCCTTCTTGATCAACGGCGCCGTCCTTGAAGTGCAGGCACTTGCCGCGCACGCCGATTTCTTGCACGAAGGCCACGGGGTCGAGCCCGGCGCGGCACACCCAGAACAGGTCGGCTTCCCACAACACGGTGTCGGGGGTGTTATCGAGGAAGATCTTGTAGCCGCGGGTGTCGCCAACTGCGCACAGATCCCAGTCGTGGTTGTGGTAACCAACCTGCATGCCGTGTTCAGCCGCATTGGCGGCAGCTTCGCAATACAACTCCGCGGTCTTCTTGACCGTGTCGGCGGTGGCGAAGTCTTCACGGAAGTTGGGCGGGCAGCCGGTAATCAGGTACTTGTGGCCCATGGTCAGCGCGGTTTCGATGACCTGGTTCTTGTTGTCACCAACCGGCAGGCCGGTGTGGCACGAGGGAGCGGATAGGCCGAGCTCCTTGAACAACTTCGCGGCCTGTTCCGGCGTGGTGCCGGGGAAGCCTGCGGGTTCAACGTTGCGGAAGCCCATGTCGGCGATGGCACGGATCGTACCTTCGTAATCTGCGCCGGCCTGTTCGCGGACGCTGTAGAGCTGCACGGTGATTTGTGGGGTAGCCATGTTGTTCTCCCTCCTTGATGAAAACGCTGGAGGGAAGGACTCTAGAAGGGTATTATCAGATCTCAATTGACCGATACTCTGATTTTCGGAGCAAAGATGCGATCAGAGGCCCTCTCCGTCGGCTACTACGCCAGCCCCACTGGCGGCCCCGGTGCGCCGGCCAACATCCAGCCCGGCCGCATGCTGTTTGAACTCATCACGGCGGGTGCGGTTTTCGCCCCCCACAGCGAGCAACTGTGCGGCCCGGGGTGGGTGTTCGTCCATCACGGTGGGCAGCACACCATCTGGCGCACCGAGGCCGACGGCCATTACGAATGCCTGACCATCAATCTGGCCAGCAATGCCCTCCTCAGCGCCACCGCCTGGCCGCGTCAGTTTCGTTGGAGCCCAGCCGATGCCGCGCTGGCCTTCGCCCATGAACTGCTCGACGCCTTCCACCGTCATGACATCGACCACGCCGTGCTCGGGCGCTGGATCCGCGGTCAACTCGGCTTCCGCCTGGCCCAGTTTGAGCGCCGCAGCGCACCCGATGACTGCCCACCTGCGGTAGCCCTGGCGATTCGCCACCTCGAGCGCCACTACCGGCAAGAAGTCAGCATCGATGAACTCGCCGCATTAGCCGGCCTCAGCAGCTCGCACCTGCACGCGCAATTCCGCACCAGCCTCGGCCTGACCCCACACCAATACCTGATCCAGCAACGCATGCAGGCCGCGCGCCACCTCCTGGTCACCAGCCTCGACAGCGTTGGCGCCATCGCGGCCTCGGTGGGCTATGCTAATCCGGAGAGCTTCTGCCGCACCTTCCGCAAGCATCATCAGCAAACCGCGGTGGCGTATCGCCGCAGCCACACCCGCCTCGGCTAGCGAAACCGGCTTGTTTCTAGGTAAAAACAGCAACCCTGCACGACAGGAGCTGCAAATGACGCGTCTGGTGTTGGTTCGTCATGGAGAGACGGAGTGGAATCGCAGCCGACGGCTCCAGGGCCAGTCAGACTCGCCCCTGACCGAGCGCGGACGGGCCCAGGCGGCCGGCCTTGCTGAGCGCTTAGCCGATGAGCACTGGCACGCGGTCTACACCAGCGACCTCAAACGCGCCCACGACACCGCCACAATTATTGCCGGCGGCCAGCACCTCACCTGCGATCCCGTCCTGCGCGAACGCGGCTTCGGCGCTTGGGAAGGCCTTGATGATCAGACCATTCGTCAGCAAGACCCACAGGGCCACGCCACCTGGCGCGTCGCCGAGCCCGACTTCAGCCCGCCCGGCGGCGAGAGTTGGCGTGCGGTGTGGCAGCGCGCCAGCGATGCCCTCGCGCGGTATGCCACCATCGACACCAAGGGCCACACCATCTTGGCGGTCACCCACGGCGGATTGCTGCGTGCTGCGCTGATGCAATGCCTCGGGCTCCCGATCTCTGCACCACGCCGATTCGGCATCACCAACTGCGCCTACAACGAACTCGAGCACGATGGCGTGCAGTGGCGGGTCAGCGTTCTTGGTGACCTCAGCCACCAGCACACAGCCGGCTACATTCGCCTTTAAACCCTGATTTGGCGAAGGCTTTGATTGCCACGGGCGCTCAGGCGTGCGATTCGTCCTGCCGACGCAGCGTTTCATGCTATTGATGGCCACCACTGAATGGGTAGACTGGGGTGCTATGCGCCATGAATCGACCCATAAACATAGATATAACCAAGCCTTCACTCTCATCGAACTCTTGGTTGTTATTACCGTTATCGCGATTCTAGCGGGGCTGCTGATCCCAGCGATCGGGATGGCCAAACGCTAGGCGCTGCTCACCGCGTGCGGTAGCAATCTACGCCAACTGGGCTTGGCTGCGGTCGCCCGTGCCGGCGACGCAGGCGTACTGTTCAAACCCCACCTCGGCATCAATCGTGGCGCCGGAGCCGACCCCATCCCCAACCTGATCTGGGAATCAGACGTCAACGATTCAGGCCGCAAGGGCGCCGCACCGGCATCGCAAACAGAACACGAGCTCAACTGGCCAGAACTGGCCGACTATCTCGGCGTCAACGTCAACGCACCCGGCACCACGCGCAGCATCCTGTTCTGCCCACTTCACCCCGGCCGCGGCAACCTGGTCAGCACCTTCTGGGGTGGCCATTCAACCCTCGGCATGGGTTACGCCTACTTCGCCCACGTTGAGGAATGGCCGCAGTGGACCAACTACCCCGACCTTTTGGCCAATCGAAACGGCGGCACCACCCGCGTCATGCTCAGCGACAAAGTCTTCCGCTGGACCGGCGGCGGCGGCAACTGGTCGGTCAACCACAGCGACATGCCCAGCGGCTACAAAGGGACACCCAAGATCGAGTCGATCAACCAAGTCTTCGGCGACGGCCACGTCGAACGCCGCAGCGGCTCCAGCTTCGACCCCGAACTCATGGAACAACTCGGCAGCGACCCCGAAACCTGCCGCTGGGTCAACTCCAGCGACGGCTGGCAAGACAAGTTCTTCTTCTAGCCCGCGCCCAGAGCCCCACGCTCAAACAGCCCCAGCTGCTCGTCAGACCTAGGCGCCGGGCTGGTAACTGAAGTGCTCGGTTAACGCGAGGGCGCGAGGGCGCGAGGGGTATTGAGGGTTTGACTGCTAGGGACAGCGAGCGGGGCAACCTTTGCCCCCGGCTCATAAACTGTCACGCACCATTTCGAACACCTCCCCGACACATCTCAGGCCACGAAAGAAGATGTGACGCGAACCTTGCTCAGCGCCGCGAACACCGCCCCGCCACATCCCAGGCCACGAAAGAAGATGTGACGCGAACCTTGCTCAACGCCGCTGGCGGCCGAGCAAGCGCTCGGCGCTCCCGGAGCCACACCCGACGATGAAGCCACAGCAAACTACCGCACACAACCGTCAAAGGCATTGAGGGTTGAGCGCGCCGCCCCAAAAGCGCTGAAACCACGTCGGGCCAACACCCAACCAATCCTTCCTGGGGGCAAGGGGCAGCGCCCCAAAAAGAGCCCGCCACCAGTACCCTCAGCCAAGCATCAACAGCCAGGCAGCCAAACCCCAAACCAACATCACATGCCCAGGCCACCAACCAACCCACCCCCGCACTCACAAACGGGGGTCCTAGGGGGGCGAGCCACCCTAGATGACAAAGGTGGAGACGCCAAGCGTCGACGATGCTCTTGACGGGGAAAATACGTCTGTGCCAAAAAAAGCCGGCCTTCCCAAAGGAAGACCGGCTTAAAAAAGAAGTCTGGCAGCGTTCTATTTTCCCCGTCAAGAGTATCGTCGACGCTGAGAGGCTTAACGGCCGTGTTCGGAATGAGAACGGGT
>JAQIBG010000062.1 GCA_027859175.1 Planctomycetota bacterium
AGCTGAGGCCCTGCAGCCCCTGCGCGATGCGCCCGGCATGCTTGGCGCCCGCCTGACTGGCCTGTTGGCCTGCCAGGGTCTCCTGCCCACCGAGCAGGGCCTCACCGCCCTCAACGGTAATGACGGCCAAGGCAGTAGCTGGAATCAGACCGACCCCCTGGCCTATGCCCTCGCGCGCTTGCTGCAGCATCGCGCCGGAGCGCCGCCGGTAGCCGACAGCCAAGGACCAGGCGAAGCGAGCCCCTTAGCCGAACAGGTACCGCCAGCGCTGGGCCGCTTTAAGAAGCTACTAGGGGGCAAGCCGGTCGCGACGATGCTTGTGTTCTCGTTCGGTGATGCCAATCTCCCGCCCCTGCACGCCCTGGCCGCTGCCTTGGCAATGCAGGAAGTGGCCGGCCTCAAGCCCGATTGGTCGCTGCTGAGCGAGGCGCCCTGCCTCGACCTGCCACTCGAGCTGATGATCCCCGCACCCGCACAAGGTGGTTCCCAACCATGAGCCTCGCCCTGCCTACCGTCGCCATCGTCGGCCGACCCAACGTCGGCAAGTCGAGCCTGTTCAACCGCCTGATCGGGCGTCCGATTGCCATCGTCGACCCCACCGCCGGCGTCACCCGCGATCGCCTGCTGCATGAAGTCAACCGCGAGGGGCATCGCTTCGACCTGGTTGACACCGGCGGCATCGGCATCGTCGACGAAGCCAAGCTCGAGGCCGACATCGAAACCCAAATCGACCGCGCCATCGTGGCCGCCGATCGCATCGTGTTTGTGCTTGATGCCCGCACCGGCATCACCGACCTCGACCGCCGCATCTCCAGCCTGCTGCGCGAGCACCAAGACCGCGTGATTATTGCCGTCAACAAGGTCGACCATCTCGAGATGGAAGGCGAGACCCACGAGTTCCTCAAACTCGGCATGGGCGACGCCGTGCTGGTGTCGGCCGAGCAACGCCGCGGCATCGACGACCTGCTCGAGGCAATCAGCGAGGGCATGCCCAGCGTGGCCGACTTGGAGGCCTCCGAGAGCGCCGCCGCCGCCGAAGGCCGCCTCAAGGTGTGCTTCGCCGGCCGCCGCAACGTGGGCAAGAGCTCGCTGACCAATGCCCTGTTGGGTGAAGAGCGCGTCATCGTGGCCGATCACGCCGGCACCACCCGCGACGCCGTTGACGTGCGCCTCGACTGCGATCAGGGCAAATTTGTGCTGATCGATACGGCCGGCCTGCGCAAGAAGCGCCAGCTGCGGCAAGACCTCGAATTCTACGCAGCGTGCCGCACCGAGCGCGCCATCTCGCGCTCGCACATTGTATTCCTTGTGCTCGATGCCGCCGATGAAGTAGGCGTGGTCGACAAGAAGCTGGCCCACTTCTGCGAAGTCAGCGGCAAGCCCACGGTGTTGGTGATCAACAAGTGGGACCTGGCCCAGGCCGGCGGCGCCGACCGCGCCAAGTATGAGACCTGGCTGCGCAATCGCCTACCAGGCCTGTCTTTCGCTCCGATCGTGTACACCTCGGCCCTCAAAGGCCGTGGCGCCTTCGAGCTGCTGCCGCTCGCGGTTGAGCTGCACGAAGAAAACCAAATGCGGGTGCCCACCGCCGACCTCAATAAATTATTGGCGATGGCGGTGAGCAAGCGCCGGCCACGCAAGATCGGCACAAGCTACACCAAGCTGTATTACGCAACCCAGGTTGAGGCCGAGCCGCCAACGATTTTGGTTTCGGTCAATCGCGCCGACTGGATCGAAGCCGGCTACGCGCGCTATCTCGAAAATTACCTGCGCGAGCGCACCGTGCTGGCCCGAGTGCCAATCCGCATCGTGTTCAAGGCGCGTTCGAGCAAGTTCCACGAGAACAAGGACGCGCGCCCGGTGACCATGGCCCGCACCAAGGCCGAGCGCAACACGCGGTTGATCGTGCCCAAGGCGTCCAGGAAAAACGAGCGCGGCCCCAAGGCTGGTGGCAAGTCCGGCGGCAAGGCAGACCCGAAATCAGCCAAACCAACGCTCAAACGCAGGAAACGCTGAAGTGAGCGGCCCGACGGTCACCATCGTCGACGCCTTCACTGACGCCGCCTTCAGCGGCAAT
>JAQIBG010000101.1 GCA_027859175.1 Planctomycetota bacterium
ATCAGCACCATCTCCATCCCTAGACTGTTGATGAATCGGGGCGGCAGGGCCGATACGTCAACCGGATCAACCTGATCCTGTCGACAGCCACCAACCCCGCAGACCATCACGGCCAACACCGTCAATAGGCAACAGCCACCACGACGCCTATTCATGGAACCGGATCACCATTCACAACGTCATCTCCAATCCTATTCCACACCGGCTCGATGTGACTACGTTTGATCAGACTTATACGCGAATAGCTAGCAAGATTGCCGCCAACCAAAGCCGACCTGAAAGTCCCGCGGCTGTCAGGCATAAATTAGCCGATGGTCAAGGCTTGACCGCATCTGGAATCGTGCGAACCAAACGAAAACCAACCCATGGGAAGCCCTCCCGAGCGGTGAAGAATTGGCGCATCGCTGAACGGGAGGCAATCCAACCGAAGTTGTATCCGCCACCACGACCAATATTAAAGATGCCAAACCCGACCCTCGGCAGTTGAGAACCCTTAATGATGCCACCAGGGTAGTCGACTTTGGGGTTCTTGCACCAATCCCACACATTGCCCCCCATGTCATAAAAACCCCAAGCGTTGGGACGGCGCGAGCCCACCGGCAATGGACCCGCTCCATGTTCGTAGACCGCGTACCAACTGAGCTCATCGATCGCCTCGCCATGCGGAAAGCGCGTCGTGCTCCCAGCACGGTAAGCATACTCCCACTCATACTCGAAGGGCAGGCGATATTCTGCACCATCTGCAAGGCGGCCTGCAGCACGCTCACGCGCGTTCCAGGTCTCTAAAAAGTTGTGCATTGTCAACCAAGACACATCCCGCAACGGCTCATCAGCAATCGACCCCTCCGGCAAAGCTTCCCCACGCATCGCGGCCCACTGAGCGTTCGTCAACTCATAGCGCGCCAAATAATAGGGCTTGGTAATGACGACCTCCGTCTGCGGCCCCTCCCAATAGCCACGACCAAGCTCATCAGCCGGGCTCCCCATAACAAAACGGCCAGGCTCAAGCTTCAGGAACTCCATCGCCACCTCATCACCAAGGGGCACCACCAAGGATTCAAGCGGTGTTGACGACGGCGGCGACGAGGGCGGCGGGGGATCCGGGACCGGCTGACGCGCGGATGCTGGCAGACGGAATCCTGCACGAATTGGGAGCACCAAACGGATGCCACCAGTAGGCGTGTCAGGAGCAACACCGATCCTAAAATAGCTATCAATGGCGTCGGGAGTGGACTCGATCCATCCGCCGCGTTTGACTCGCCGCCCATTTGACTGAATCTGCGACGGACCTTTCGGGTCAACTACTGGGCTATACTCGAAATACTTATAGTCCATCCAATCCAAACACCACTCCCCCGCATTGCTGTACACATGGTACAGACCCCAAGGATTGGCAGGATGCGTACCTGCAGGCGAAACCCCATTTGCATAGGCTTGATAATCCGAACTAATGTAGCGATGCCCGTAAGATCCAGATAGTTCGTGATCGCCCCACCACCACCGGGAACTCGTACCGGCCCGACATGCAAACTCCCATTCTGCCTCAGTTGGCAACCGATATTCGACCCCATCCCGCTGGGCAAGCCACTTGCAGAATTGCCGACTGTCACGCCATGTCGCCTTGAAGATCGGACGCAAGGGGCCGGCAGACCTCACATAAGCATACGCCGTTTCATCAGGAACACTTGCTGAGTCCAGCTCCGGCAAGAACCCATCGCCAGAATCGGCGACAAAAGCGCGGTATTGCTCCTTCGTGACCTCCGCACGCGAAATGTAATACGGCGACACCGTCACAGGATGCCGTGGACCATCATGCATCCCGATCCCAGGACCAAAATCCAGATCTCGCCCCATCTGGAACGATCCACCAGGAATCAGCACCATCTCCATCCCTAGACTGTTGATGAATCGGGGCGGCAGGGCCGATACGTCAACCGGATCAACCTGATCCTGTCGACAGCCACCAACCCCGCAGACCATCATGGCCAACACCGTCAAAAAACAGTAGCCACTATGACGCTCACTCATGGAATCGGATCACCATTCACAACGTAATCTCCAATCCTATTCCACACCGGTTCGATGTGACCACCCTCGATCAGACTTATACGCGAATAGCTAGCAAGATTGCCCCCAACCAAAGCCGACTTGAAAGTCCCGCGGCTGTCTTCATTTCCCAAATAGGTATGTCGCGATGGAAACATCTGCCCTGGCACGTTCCAGCCCATGAGCACTACATGCCAAAGATCTTGGTAAATCTCGCCTTTCGAGGCGTGGATGCCACGAATTGGCACCAAGGAGTCTCCGGCTGTGTTGGCATAGCCTTCCAGCTCAAGACCTACCCGACCCAACATGGGTACCAGCGGGCCTTTGTTAAATTGCGGTTCCTTGGGCCCAGCGTCGGGAATGGGCTCGTCTGGCACCCGTTGAGCAAAACGGAAAGACAAGCCTGGCTTGTCGTAAGGGCTGTAAAAGAGTAGAGGACGGTTGCCACCGAAACGCACGCCACGAAGCTCTTCCTGCAAGGGCGACAGTGGCCAGAGAACATCACCACCACCCTTGCTATCGTCCTGCTTCTTATCCATGAGAGCATCTGCCAGATCCGGTTGGCGAAGTGCTGGATGTCCCAAAACACAGCGCACTGGCGGATATACGTCAGAATCATCCTTGGGGACAAGGCGCCCGTCAGCCTTGATCAGCGGGAATTCCACCTCTGCCCCAGCTGTCGTACTGACCACCACGCGCGCACCGAGACTGTTGCCTTGAATAATGATCCTGAAGTCGCCACTGATGCGCTTGGAATCACCATCATCTTCCAGATCATTATCCTCTGCCTCTAAGGCATTCCTCGCATCGAAAATATCCGCAATCACCTGACTCATGACCCGACTGCCGGTATCGTGGGCAAAGGCGGAATCGCAGTTGAGGTACAGCGCGGCTGTTAGACCGGCATCGTAGTCACCAGTCCACGACACTGGCAGTATAAGGTAATCATCCGGCTTGCCGCCTGCATTGCTTATGCCTTGGCGATACAGCCACTGGAGCTGGGGCCACAACCTAGTTACCATATGACTGCCATAGAACAGGCCGTCCGGATTCCAAGCCCGCCCATTCTTGCCAACGACAACTTGCCCTGGCTGCTCGCCCACATCAATTTCAGAATTATTATTATAGCCATGCAGGACTAGGATCACACCCTTGTGCCGTGGCTTCAGCAAGCTGGCGATAGTCTCGCCGTACGACTGGCTGAACTTGAATCGCAGCTCGCGTCCGTTCACCTCGGTACCAGGGGTTGGCTGGGCAAGGTCCCCAATACACTCCTGATCCCAGCCCTCGAAGTGGTAGCCCGTGATAGAATACCCAGCTTGGCCTAGCTGGTTGCGATGCCGATACGTTGGCGCGTTATCACTGACCCGATCATACGGCGCCCGACTGTCCAAAGCCCGAAGCGTCCTGCTAGCCACCGGCAAGCCAAGCCCCTCCTCGATATGTGGGAATCGGTAATCATCATCGTCAATCCGAGCATCGATGACGTAGTACTGACGACCCGGCCCTGGATTACCCTCCGTGCCGAACACCTTAGGCAGCACGTTCTTAATATAGGCCTCCCGCATGAGACGCCGCGCTTCAAAATAGACCTCAGAACGTGATTTCCCTGCATTGGGACCCCGAGCACGATCTGGCCCAATGCGGGGCAGTTTTGCCTTACGCAGCATGGGAATGATTGGGAATTCTGTGGTCTCCCCCGAATCCAGCACAAGCGGGCCTTCGAATTCGCTAATCACGTCAACTTGCTCCGATCCCAATTCATCAAGCACGTCTTCCAGGTCACGATCACCCTCCGGGAGCAACCACACACGACAATCGCGGGTTTCACCGGCGCCGATCTCATCAATGCCAATAATCTCAGCGCCTACCCGGCGCAGACGGTGCGACACTTCGATGGGGCTCAAGTCATCGCGCAAACGGGCAATCAGCACCCGGTGCTCGTCGATATCCACCTCTGGCGCACGGTGGAAGGGCACTTGCAGGTCATGAACAAAGACGCCATAGCTTAACGGATCGAGCGCCATTTCACCCGTCGATATCGTGATGCGGTTCCTTCCAACCCGGGCCTGGACCGCAGCGACCGACAGGGACACGCCGCGGTCATCAGCCGCGCTGGTCTCAATAAAATCGACATTCTGCGTGAAAGTGTCACAAACAAGCAAACCTGCCAGGTTGGCCGCGGAGACGTGACGTGCACGGACGCGAACCTGCCCGTCGACCACCCACTGATCTGGTTCTGTTTCTGCTACAACCAAGCCGAAAGGCGCGAGGTCAACCGGTTCACCTAAAGGCCGTTCTTC
>JAQIBG010000249.1 GCA_027859175.1 Planctomycetota bacterium
CGCTCTAGCCCAAGCATTTGACAGCCAACATGATTTCAAAAATTACCCGGGAATCGAAAAGAAGAACGAAATAAATAATCTGAGCAGTCGATATTTTGACTACATACAGACCGATTCACTGCCACGGTTTTCTCAGATTGAATCGTTCCTCAAGAACCCGAGAAACACAACTCTCGCCGATCAATATCATGCCGTCGCGGATGAATTGAAGGGTCAGTTAATTATTCACAGAGCCTCATTCGAAACCTTCGATGAAGCACTTGAGCATGTGTATCAGCTGATCCATGAGCGTAGCCCTGAGTTGAGGACCGCCTCGCATCGGCGCCTCGTCAAGATCTTCGTTCACTACATGTATTGCGACTGCGATATAGGGGAAAAAATATAATGCTTCGCCCCGCAAAACATTTAAATCTGAACACCTGCGCCCTTCGCGCATCAAGCATTCTACTCACAAAGCTTCAATCGGCGCGTGTTTGTAGATACTCTGATCTGAGGGCGACGTTGTCTGTCATGGAAGAGGACGCTGATGAAGCGCTCCTCCAGGCAGTCCATCTACTATTTCTGCTCGGGCGTGTCGATTACCACCCGCAAACAGACTCACTGGAGTTCATTGAGGGCGAAACACAATCATGAAGCTAAGCCATCTCTACACCAACGATGACTCGCTCTTCGTTCCGATTAAGTTCCAGAAGGGACTGAACGCGATCATTGCGCGTATTCAGCATCCATTGGACGATGACAAGAGCAGTCACTGCCTGGGCAAGACGCTCATCATCGATGTAATTGATTTTTGCCTACTCAAAACTGTTGGCAAGAAAAATCATTTCCTCAAACTGAAGGAAGACATCTTTGGGGACTTGGTTTTCTTCCTTGAGATCGAGCTAGACACGGGACGGTTCGTGACCGTCCGACGGGGAGTGCGGGAAGCGACAAAGATTGCGTTTGTTCACCATGTAGACCGTCACCAGAACCTAAATGATCTTCCCGATGACAAATGGGATCACGCGAACGTCTCATTGACTTCGAGTATTCGAATGCTCGATGGGTACCTTGAATTGGTTGCGATCAAGCCATGGTCTTATCGCAAGGGATTCAGCTATTTCCTGAGAGGTCAAGAAGACTATTCAAACGAATTTCAGCTTCGGAAATTCCTTAACGGAAACCACAAGGACTGGAAGCCATACGTAGCCCGAGTTCTTGGATTCAACGAAACGCCTATAATTGCAAAATATGGAGCTGATGCAGCCGAAACTGAGATCAAGAGCAAGCGAGACGAGGCGCAGTCCGATGTTTCGGTAAAGGTTTCAGACTACGAAAAGCTGCGAGCCAGAATCCTTGCGAAGAGCGATGAAGTCTCTGCAAAGGTGACTGCATTGGATCGTTTTGATTTTCACGCCCAGGAGGCAGGCCTGAACCAGACCCTAGCTGATGAGATTGAAAGTCAGATTGCAGCGCTGAACGAAAGTGTTTATAACGCTAATTTTGATTTAGCTCAGATTCGCAAGGGGCTTGATACCAAGATCAATTTTAACCTCGCCAATGTTCAGCGCATCTTTGAAGAGGCTAAGCTTACATTTCCAGATCAGCTCGCTAAGGACTATTCCGAATTGGTTGATTTCAATAAGCGAATTCATGCAGAGCGCCGTGACAGCCTTAAGAAGAGAGCCGTGGAGCTTGAAGCTGCGCTGGGCACTCTTGGGGAGGAACTGTCCAAACTCTCAAAGAAAAGAAAAGAAACCCTACAGATTCTCGAGGGAACTGACAGTCTTGAAAAGTTCAAAAGCCTACAAAAAGAGCTGGATCGGGACCGAGCAAACCTTGCAATCATGGAGGAGAAAGCTGCCAAGCTTGATGCGATCAAGGCCTTTGATGAAGAACTGAAGCAGGCGAAGGAGAAAAAGGAAGAACTCACTGCTGAAATTAGAAATCTGATCTCACACGGAGCCGATCGCTACACAGAGATTCAGCGGACGTTCAGCCGCATCATCAAAGAGGTCCTACATCGAACAGCGGTTCTTTACGTTAATCAGAATGATGGTGGAAATATTGATTTTCATGCGGAATATACAGATTCAGAGAGCGATGAGGAGACTCAGGAACGTAAAGGAAACTCGTTCAGGAAGGTTCTCTGCATCGCGTTCGATCTAGCGGTTTTAATCAATTACTCGGGAGAGAAGTTTTTCCATTTTGCTTACCACGACGGCGCTCTTGAGCAGCTCGAGTCGAAGCGCAAGCTAGCTCTTCTTGGGGTTGTCCGGTCAGCATGCAAGGATCATGGAATTCAATACATGTTCAGTGCAATTGAAGAGGATCTTCCGACGGCGGATGACCCCGACAATCTATGTCCTCGTCCTGAAGAGGTTGTGTTGGAGCTCCATGATGGAGGTAATGACGGGAGATTGTTCCAAGTGGAAACCTTTTAGCCATGTCCACTCCCTCCGAACACAAAACCGTCCAAGCCCGCATCCTCGCCTACGCGCAGGAAGCCGGCTGGGCCTTTGCGTCCCGCGAGGAAGCCGAGCAGCGGCGCGGCTTTGATCCCGCCGTGCCACCCGCCGATCGCGCCAAAAACCGCTCGCTCTTCTTCGACGACCTGCTCGACGCCAAGGTGCGCGCATTCAACCCGCGCTACGCCGAAGGCCCGGGCGCTTTGCTCGGGCAGTTCCGCCATCTCCACACCGACATCTACGGCAACCGGGAATTCGTCGAGCACCTGCGTAACCGAGGGAAGTTTGTTGATCACGAGGAGAAGCGCGAGCGCGACCTGATCCTGATCGATTACGACGACCCAGCGAACAACGTTTTTGAGGTCACCGAAGAGTGGGCCTTTCATAATGGCCATTACGGCACGCGGGAGGATGTGGTCTTTCTGATCAACGGCATCCCGGTGATGGTGATCGAGTGCAAGAACGCCAACAAAGACGAGGCGATTGCTTTGGGGGTGGATCAGATCCGCCGTTATCACCGCGAGACGCCCGAGCTGTT
Source organism: Planctomycetota bacterium (assembly GCA_027859175.1). Taxonomy (GTDB): domain Bacteria; phylum Planctomycetota; class UBA11346; order UBA11346; family UBA11346; genus GH22. The sequence continues at coordinate 2,986 of JAQIBG010000249.1, forward strand.
CGTGTCGCAGCAACTGTTCACCGCCACCGATGCTATCGGCTTTTCCTACGGTGTAAGTTGGAACACGGTGCGGCGCAACATCTTCAACTGGAAGGACGAGGAAGTCGGCAAGCTGGAGGCCAAAGTAAAGAGCTTCTGCGCCATCCCGCAGGTGCTCGCTTTCCTCAAGGACTACATCGTCTTTGCCGAAAAAGACGAGGAGCTGAATAAATACATCCTGCGCCAGCACCAGACCGGCGCGGTGGAGGTAGTCGTCAGCCGTGCCCTCGATCCCCAGCGCCGCCGTGGCCTGATCTGGCACACCCAGGGCAGCGGCAAGACCTTCACCATGATCAAGGCGGCGGAGCGCCTCTTCCGAGCGCCCGAGGCAGACAAACCCACCGTCCTCTTGATGATCGACCGCAACGAACTGGAAGACCAGATGCTGAAGAACCTCGCCGCGCTCGGCCTGGGTAATCTGGAGCACGCCAGCAGCATCAAGCGACTCAACAAACTGCTGAGAGACGACTACCGGGGCATCATCGTGACGATGATCCACAAGTTCCGCGACATGCCGGCGGATCTGAACCCGCGCGCGAACATCTATGTTCTCATCGACGAAGCCCACCGCACCACCGGCGGCGACCTCGGCAACTTCCTCATGGCCGGCCTGCCGAACGCGACCTATCTCGGCTTTACCGGCACCCCAGTCGACAAAACCGTTTACGGCAAAGGCACCTTCAAAACCTTCGGCTGCGAGGACGACCAGGGCTATCTGCACAAGTATTCCATCGCCGACAGCATCGAAGACGGCACCACGCTGCCGCTCTACTACCAACTCGCGCCCAACGAGATGCTCGTCCCACACGAGACCCTAGAGACGGAGTTCCTCGCCCTCGCCGAAGCCGAGGGCGTGGCCGACATCGAGGAACTGAACAAGATTCTCGAGCGCGCGGTAAACCTGAAGAACTTCCTCAAGGGCGAAGAGCGCATCCAACAGGTGGCGCAGTTCGTCGCCAGTCACTACCTGGAGAACGTCGAGCCGCTCGGCTACAAGGCCTTCCTCGTCGGCGTCGACCGTGAAGCCTGCGCCCACTACAAGCACGCCCTCGATCAGTTTCTTCCGCCCGAGTATTCCGAGGTCGTCTACACCGGTAGCAACAACGATTCCGCCCTGCTCAAGGAATTCCACCTCGACCCGAAGAAGGAGCGGCAAATCCGCAAAAGCTTCGGCAAGCTCGACCAGCAACCGAAGATCCTCATCGTCACCGAGAAACTGCTTACCGGCTTCGACGCACCCGTGCTCTACGCCATGTATCTCGACAAGCCCATGCGCGACCACACCCTGCTCCAGGCCATTGCCCGCGTCAATCGCCCCTACGAGAACGAGGCCCAGGAGATGGTGAAGCCCCACGGCTTCGTGTTAGATTTCGTCGGCATCTTCGACAAGTTGGAAAAGGCCCTCGCCTTCGACAGCGAAGAGATCAACGCCATCGTCAAGGACCTAAAGCTCTTGAAGGTGCTCTTCAAGAACAAGATGGAGTCCAAATCTCCAGAGTACCTCAGCCTGATCGATCAGAACTTCAACGACAAGGACGTCGACACCCTCATTGAGCACTTCCGCGACCCCGAGCGTCGCAAAGAGTTTTTCAAGGAATACAAAGAGATCGAGATGCTCTATGAGATCATCTCGCCCGACGCCTTCCTGCGGCCATTCATCGATGACTACACCACCCTCAGCGCAATCTATCAGGTCGTTCGCAACGCCTACACGCGCCGCGTCTACGTAGATCGCGACTTCCAGAATAAGACCAATGCACTGGTGCAAAAACACATCGGTACGTCGGTCGCCGAACCCTGCAACGAATACGTCGCCATCGACAGCAGTACCATAGAAGCGATCAAAAACAGGAATGAAGGCAAGGCCACCAAGGTCATCAACCTGATCAAGGCCATCCAGAAAGAAGCCGAAGACAAGAGCGACGACCCCTTCTTGATCGCCATGGCCGACCGAGCCAAGGCCGTACAGGAAGCCTTCGAGTCTCGACAGGACAGCACCGAACAGGCACTGGAGGACCTATTCGCCGCCATCGCCAAGAACGAGCAACGCAAAAAGGAGCAGGCAGCCAAAGGCCTAGACAGCCTGACGTACTTCATGCTGTCCAGGTTCACCGAAGACGGCATCCCGAACCCAGAAAAGGTGGCCGGGAAAGTGAAGGAAGCCTTTGAGCAGCACCCGAACTGGGCATCAAGCGAGGCCGAAATGCGGGAAGTTCGCAAGCAGGTGACCTTTGCAATCTTCTCCGAAGAGGAAGACCTCAACAAGGTAACCGCAACCGTAGACGCTCTGTTCAGCCTCCTCCACAGAAGCCTCAAGCGATGACCCACTGGCGCGATAGAGATGAATTCAAAGCCCGCGTACGCGAATGGGCCGCCAAACTCGAAGTGGACGCACACGCGATATACGTCCGCCCCATGCGCCGCAAATGGGCATCATGCTCAACAGCAGGCACCCTCAGCTTCAACGACGAGCTCATCAACATGGACACCAAACTCGGCGACTACGTCATCGTCCACGAACTCCTCCACTTCTCCGTGCCCAACCACGGCAAACTCTGGAGGGCCCTCATGCGGGCCCACCTGGGGGATTACGAAGAACTCGAGAAGCGCCTACAGGCAGCAGCCTAACTTGCGCTACGACATGCCCCATTTCCTTGATAACCCCGGCCACAGCACCTCTCCATGCGGGCAGACGAAGTGAGCAACGAAGACGACATCCTCGACCACCTTGAAACCACCGGTCGCTGGTGGGAGGCGAACTGCTGGACGGACGGTACGATCAGGAACTCCCGCCAACATAGTGATCACGTCATTCAATCAGCCATCAGTCATCTCTCAGATGCCGTTGCGCCAATGACCGTACATTCCTCGTACCTGGATCGATCCCCGCTTCCGCTCCTCGATACAGTCATGAATAGCCTTTTCGCAAAGGACATTGACTGCCTTGTTCGATTTCATGAGCTACTTGGATGGTGCTCCGAACGCAGCGGTAGCCCATCAATTGTCCAGCGCCTCCACACACCTGGCCCTGACAGTCGCAGCGCATACATGGAACTCAAATGGGGGCTCACCATCGAATTGGCCGGTATGTTTGCAACGTTTCCGGCCCCCAAGTCCAAAGCCGGAAAATCACCGGATATTATCGGATGGAGCGATCCCGGCACCACAGAACCCCTCATCGCTGTGGAATGCAAACGGCTCGAACGATCTCAGAAGGATAACTGGATCAGCGCATACAATGAGCTCGCCTGGCGAGCGCTGATTCCAGCACTGAAAGGCTGCTGGTATCAACTCCAGCTATACCCTGTGGACGTTGACTCGAACTTCTCTGGTGGAACGCAACTCCACTCGCCTGAAGAACACCTCAGGAGCCGGAATGAGCAACTCACAGCACTTGCCACCGCGATTCACAGCATCGACTCAGTTCGCGCGGTTGACATTCCTGACTTCGTCCAGGGCACCATAGACCCCACACGCCCATCAGAAGGAAGTGAGCTTGCCCTGCTTGGACATTCTCCCGAGCGTTACTGGCATAGGATTTGCGCCAATGGTATTGAGCGGGCAAGCGAGCAACTCCCCAAGCACGATATCCCGGGCGTTGTCGTCATCCATACCGAGCACATCCCACCTCCCCAAGCGGCTCAACCTGCTTTTGAGGACTGGTGCCTGCACAGCGAAGCCAGCCACCTCACAGGTGTGCTGATCCAGAACTGGAACAACATCATCCACGGGACTGACTACTGGTTTCTGCATAATCCAGCTGCGACTCACTCATTCCGATCACCTGCTGTCATCCGCGTTTTGTCCCACGTTAATGCCAAAGTTCCGATCACACCAAGCCTTGGCGAATAACCACCAGCACACAACCACGCACACCCTTGCCCTCCCAACTTAAACAGTCACCAATTTACGCGATCTACACACGCACACACCGGAGCCCGAGTAATGCCCAACGCCTGGATGATTCGCAGCGGCCGTGGCGCCGAGTTCCTCCACGAATTCCTCAGCAAGAACATTGCAGCCATCGGCTGGCACGACCTGGAATCCATCGCCACGGATGATGTCGCTAGCCTGAAAGCGCGACTCGCTGAATGCTATCCACACTACCGCAAGGGCCAGATCGCGGTCACCGCCGGCATGCTGCGCCGCTTCCGTGACGAGATCGCCGTCGGCGATCGGGTCGTCACCTACGACCCCGAACGCCGGATCTACCATCTCGGCACCGTCACCAGCGACTATCGCTACGACCCCGAAGCACTGCCCAACCTACCTCAGGTTCGCTCGGTGACGTGGGAACAAGAAACGGCCCGCGACGATCTCAAGCAATCCACTCGCAACAAACTTGGGGCAATCTCCACCTTGTTCAGCATCGACACTGAAGCCTGTGCCGACCTGGAAAACCCGAAGCAGCAGCCTGAGCCTGCCGCCTCATCCACCACCGTTACCTCGGATGATGAGTCGGTGGAAGACGACATCATCGAGGATGTAGGCGCCCGCGCCCTGGAACTGATCAAGGACACCGTCCGCAGTCTCGACGACCGCCAGATGGAGGACTTACTGGCCGGCATACTGCGAGCCATGGGCTACAAGTCTAAGGTCTCGCCAGTCGGCCCCGACCGCGGTGTCGACGTGACGGCATCCCCAGACGGACTGGGCCTGGAACAGCCGCGTATCAAGGCCGAGGTCAAGCATCGCCCGACAACCCAGATGGGGGCTCAGGATGTCCGCAACTTCATCGCCACGCTCCGACCTGGTGACAGCGGTCTGTACCTCAGCACCGGCGGATTTTCCGAGAATCACGCTATGAGGCCGAGCGGGCCAACATTCCGATTCGGCTGCTTATCCTCGATGACCTTGTCCAACTGATCACCGAGAACTACCCAAGCTTCGACAGCAATACCCGCCTACTGGTCCCGCTCAAGCAGGTCTGGTGGCCTGCCCAGACCGACGAAATCTAGACTCAACAACACTCTGGAAGATGGATTCACGCGCAAAGGACGGCAGACATGAAGGAAGACATCCTCGAGCAACTCACCGAGGATTATCTCAATCACTACGGCTACTTCACTATGACGAACGTGAAGTACCGACCACCCAAGGACGATCCCGACTACAATAGTCGCCAGGACAGCGTCGCGAGCGACATCGATGTGCTTGCCGTCCATCCCACCAAGTCCGGAATCAACAAGGTCATCGCTGTCACCTGCAAGAGTTGGCAGTCTGGCTTCTGGCCCGAGGTGGAAATCAGAAGCATGATGAAGACGGTGTCAGGCCGGGTTGGCTGGAAACGTTATCGTGAGCTGTGGATGCCGATCTGGTCTAGGGCCTTCCAAGCAAAAGTCGCGGCCTTCACCGGCACCGATAGCTTCATCCACCTCACCACCGTCACCATGGTCGGAGACCTGAAAGCACAGGCCAAAGGCAAGTCGCCCGACACCAGCGCCTGGGAAAGTTGCCCCCGCTTCCGCGACAACCTCCCCGGCTGCCAGTTTCGCGTCCTGGCCCTGCAGGACATGGTCGGCGCCCTCCAATCCGAACTTACCACCACGGTCGCCAACAGCAGCCTCTCCCGCACGCTGCAGTTGATGAAAACCATCGGGGTTGAGCTCCGGCGTATGCCGCCGCCAACATGGCTGACCGCCTAAGGACGCTGCTGCTCCTTCGAGTACTGCCACAGCGCGCGATCCAGGTCACGCATGCTCACCCCAACCCGTTGAGCGAGATCAGCACAAGCACGGCTATAGCCAGAGTAGAAGTCGTACTGATACGTCGATGGCGGAGCCTCTACCCCGAGTGACCACAGCGCCCGATAGTCGATCAGAGCGAATTCCTCCGGGAAGGTCATATGGAGAATAGTTGACGCGAAGGGGTAGCCGACTCCATGAAGCATGCACAGCAACTCGATCCGCACCTGGGGGTGGTCCAGACTGAAGACCCCCTGAGAGACCGCCTCGATCAGATCGAGCGGGTTCCGCTCGATCTTGCGCCCGATGCGCGCTGACTTCCACCGGGCGAAGACACGCAGGTCGTCCAACTCGATGCGACCCAGTGAGCGGCACCGCTGGCCGCGATCGACAACGACACTGTCGTCGGCGAATGCATACCGCGCCGCATACGCCGACAGCTCAGCGATCGCTCCACGAAACTTGAACGTGCCCACAACGTGCCCCTCCAAACCGATCCTAGCCCAGATCAACTCAAGGCCAAGACGGCAACACCAAGCCTCGCCCACCGCACAGGTGACCGATCATGTCACCGAACAAGGCAGCCCTCAATCAGGCCGACCGATATGGCCCACAGTATCACATCAGTTATAATGCGAACCATGATGCCAACCCGGCACCATAGCGATCTGGCCGCGTGCGCACCACCTGCACATTCGGAAATCCTGAGCGTTGTCGACTGGAGCTAATCCACTACACTCCAACACCTTACCAACCCCGCTGAATTCGAGCCTCTCATCCCCCCCTCTCTCCCCCTGGCGTCCTGGCGTAAA
>JAQIBG010000279.1 GCA_027859175.1 Planctomycetota bacterium
CCTCTGGCTGGCACAACGCAATTATAACCACTTCCGAGGTCTCTGGCAAAACAACCTTATCACACTGTCCACTTTTCGGGGGGAAGATCAAGTACTCGACCGGGCCCAAGGAGATTCACAGTACCATCCACGTGTACTTTGAGCTGTTCGACAACACCTATCGCAGCATGGCCGGCCTAGGCGAAGCGGTGCCTGAGGAGTTGCTCTTGGTGGAGGTGGGCGAACGGCTTGGTGAACGCGGGGTGTTTGGTGGCGATCTTAAGCGTAACTTTGGCAAGATCGTGTGGGATTTCTTGATGTTCGAGAAGCTCCAGAAGGTGGAGCGCTGGATGGTTGACCACAGCTAGTTGAGCTGAGCAGCTGGGTTGTTGGTGCTTGCTCGGGGCGGTAGACGGCTGCTCTGGCGCAGAGTAGTCAGCGCTGGCATGCGGTTGCGGTTGCGATGCAATCGGCCGGTATGTGCGGACGCTACGCCAACAGTGCAGATATTTCGGTGGTGGCCGACGAGTTGGCCGCGGCAGACGAAACCGCCGGTGCATGGCGCCCGAGTTGGAACGCGGCGCCGAGCACCCAGCAATTGGTGGCTGTGACGGGAGCCGCTGGCGTTGGCTTGCGAATAGCGGCGTGGGGCTGGCGACGCGATTTCGCGCGCCGTCCGCTGTTCAATGCCACGGTTGAGAAGGCGCCACGTTCGCCGTTGTGGCGGGTAGCTCTGCAGCAGCATCGCTGCGTGGTGCCGGTGACGGGCTGGTGGGAGTGGGCGCCTCACCAAGATCAGGCCAAATGGCCGTTCTTTCATAGCGCTGAAAGTGGCGCGCAGCTGTATTTGGCTGGTCTGATGGACCCAGCCAACCAGGGCGGAGCCTTCACGGTGTTAACCCGTCCGGCGCTGCCCCAGTTGGCGGCGATCCACCATCGGATGCCGCTGGTTATGGGGCCGGCCGCAGCGCGTGAGTGGCTCTGCGCGGCGGGCGAATCAGGCTTGATGGATGCGGCCTTGGCTCAGCCAATGCCGAGCCTGGTGGTGCGGCCGGGGCCGCGGCGCTTTGGGGCGCGTGAGGATGGCTCTGAGTTGGTGCCTGATGCTGAAACATGAGTCGTGCGGCGCATGCGGGCACGATTCCGATATCCGCGCCCGAAGGGGCTCGGACGTAAATAGGATGGGGGTTGCTATGCTGCGATGTGCATTGGTCTTACTTGTCGTGATCACGGTTGGGGCTGAGTTGAGCGCAGCCGAGGCCGAGCAGGCACCGGCTCAGGTGCGCCTGCATGCTACCGCGCTGAGTGTGCGTGGCGCATCGCGTGTGCCGCATGGCCTGTTTGGTACCCACAACGCCCCCTTAACGCCGGAGCGTATCGCCGAATGGGGCGTGGCGCATAATCGCGTGATCCATCAGGTGCCATCGGGCGTGCCAATCATGCCGGGGGCCAAGGCCTGGCCGGCGGGGATTGAGTCGGTGGTTGAATGCTATTTCGACCGCTACATCCCAGCCAAGCAGTTGACCAATCCTGACGACTGGCAGCAGCAGTTGCGCGAGCTTGGTGCGCGGTTTGGTGCCGCAGCCACGGGCAGCGACGTTCAGCTTCGCGTGGAGTTCTGGAATGAGCCCTACTTGAATTGGGGTAACAAGCCCGGCGTCAATTACGATCCGCGCTGGTATGATCAGGACCGCGCGGTGGTGGATGGCCCGGTGTTCATCATGGGGCAGGCTGAGCCCACCGAGTTTTTGCGCTGGCGTGAGGGTATGTGGTGGGAGGTCACGGCGGGTCCGGATGATTTCATGGCCTACGTGAATCTTGGGAATCTGTGGCATCGCTACAGCAAGCTCAAGCCAGGTGAGGAGTACGCGCATCAGGGCCGCACGCTGCGCGCCTATAAAACCTTGGTGCCGTATGATCCGGGCCAACCGAGTTGGTGGTCGAGGCCGCAGAATCGCGAATGGTACCTCGCGATGTTGCGTGCGTTTGGCACCGCGCTGAAGGCGGCCAATCCCGAGGTGGAGCTGGCAGGCGGTTGGGGCTGCCCGATGCAGATGCAGGGCTGGCGTTTGTGGGAGGTGCTTGGCAAGCCGAGCATCGATAACTCGATAGACTTGATCGACGCCTGGCACGAGCATCACTACGGGGGTGACCCGCGCACCACGGTGGCCAGTTATCTGACCATCGGTGCCTATGGTGAGCGCGTCCACGGCAAGCGCTTGCAGTTTTGGAATACCGAGGCTGGGCCAAACTACGATCCACAACGGCCAGATCGCTACCGGAGTGGCGACGAGCGTTGGTATGAAGAGCGGTATGACGATGCCAAGGCGCGTAAAGCTCACCTCGCAGCGGCGTATATTCAGCGCGACATCTTGGACTGCATTCGGTGGGCGCCCGAGTTGGCGGTGACCCGGGCTGACCATCATACTCATCATGAGCCGGGTAGCGTTTTGGGCCTGCGTTTGCTGCGCCAGTTGCGCGGCGAGTTGTTGTTGATTGAAAGCGACGACCCCAGCGTGTGGGCGGTGGCGAGTATGCCGAGTGCGGACAGCGTGACGGTGGTGGTGTGGAATGACCACCGTGATGAGCGTAGCGTGGCGCTGGATCTCAGCGCGCTGCCGGCTCAGTGGGCGGTTGCGCGGCTCCACGAGGGCGACACTGGGCTTGATCTGCACACCTCTGAGCCAGGCTAGGCGCCGCCCATCGTAACCGTGCTGGGTCGGCAGTCTGTGGTGTTGCATGGCCGATGTGAACAGGCCGCTAGCATCGCACGTACGCGCCAGCGTGAGAGCTACCTGGCTGACAGCGAGTTTATCTCGGCGCAGCCCGATGCGCCGGCGCAGTTTGTGGTGACGATTGCGGCAGATGTGCTGGCGGCGGCGGATCATGCCTACCTGCGCCTGTGTCAAACCAGTGTGCGGCCAGGAACGGTGCTGGTGATTGGCGATCATGAAGTGCCGGCGCCACAGACGGCATGGACAGGCCGTGTTGCGGTGCCGATGGCGGCTTTGAGGGTCCAACAACGCCATCGAACTGCGGAGCCCCGGCGGCGAGCTGCTGGTGTGGTCGGCCGCGATCGAGTTGGAGCGCGAAGTGGCGGCTGAATGAGTGGGCGGCGCTGAGGCGCGGGCGGCCCAGGCTGGGGCTGTTGTTGTGCGAGGCCCCACATAGGCTCACGAGTATGGGAACTCACATTCGCGGCGCGCAGCGCAGCCTCCTGGTATTTATGATAACGGTGGGCGCCGTGGCGGCGGCCGATCTCGGTGCCGATGCCGCTTTAGAGCGGCTGGTGTTTTCCGGCAACGAGCAGGTAAGCGCCAAGCAGCTGCGCTGGGCGCTGGCGGCCGACCGGCAAGTATTCATGACGCGGCATCCGCGCGCCAAGCGTTTGCCGTATATGGGCGCGGTGCAAAGCCGGCTTGAGCTGGGCTACCACGCCAGTGGCTTCCCAGATGCCACCGTAGCGGTGTTGCCGGGTGAGGGGGCGTTCACGGTCACGATTAGCGAAGGGCCACGATTTGAGCGTGGCGCGGTGCGGGTGACTGGGCCCGGTGCCGCAGCCGTGGATAGTGACGCTATTGTGGCAGCCTTGACGCAGGAGCGGCCGCCGCTCAAGCCGGGCGGCGATATGCGCGACGCGCTGTGGGAGGCGGGCACCCCAGTGAACACGGCAGCTGAATGGCAGCGTGGGATCGACGCCGAGGTGGAGCAGGCCTTGTTGCGGCAGGGGTGGCACCGGGTGTCTATCACGAGCTCGCTTGAGCGCGGTGACGGCACCATGGCCTTGGTGGTGCAGTTGGGTGAGGGCGGTGAACAGGCCACGATTGGATCGGTCAGCGTTCACGGCTTGGAGGCGCAACCGGCGGCCGTGGTTGATGACTTGCTGGCCTTTGCGCTTGAGAAACAGGCCAATGTGGCCGTGTTGGAGGCAGCCGAAAAGGCCCTGCGCGAGACCATGCGCTTTGTGAGCGTGGTGGCACGCTACGAATCCAAGGGCGAGTTGGTGACCTTGCTTGTTCATGTTCAGGAGTGGCCTGGGGCGCCTGCCTTGGGGCAAGAATTGCCGCAAGACCAAGCAGAATTTTTGCGCGCGAGCCAGGCCTTGCAGCAAGCAATTATTGACGGAACGCGCGTTTTGGTGCTTGAGGGATCGGGGGCTAAGGAAAAAGCCACCGCCAAGTTGGTGTTTGGTAGCGAGGCCTTGGAGTTGCGGGTCGACTTCGGCAATCAGAAAGCTGCGTATCGTTTTGACGGGGCAGGCTTGCATGCGCGCTTGCTGGATGGTAGCGGTTTTGACGCCTTCCCGATGGGGGGCGAGTCGGGTGGCATTCAATTTGATTTGAACCTGAGTTCGGCCGTCGAAGACGATAAGGTGGTCGCAAATATGGGCTTTAACATGGGCTGGTCGGCCTCGCAGGATGTGCCGGTGCGAGGCCGTGTGGTTCTTGATCCGGTGGCGGTGTGTGCCAAGGCGGCCAAGGCTTTTGCGCGTGAAGCGAGTGAGGAGCGCTTGCAGATTCGCGCGCCAGGGCGTGATGATGGCGAGGTTATCATGGGTATTGATAGGCGCGCCGGTGTGTTGGACTTGCTGCAAGATCCTTCGTCTGGCTATGCTCTGCATTTTGTTCCTACTGAAACAGCCTTGCCGCCCTTGGTTCCTGCCGAGCGCATGGTCGCGTTTTCTCCCGAGTCTGCGTCGAGTGAGTTGATTCTCGTTTTGGCGGCTGAGGGTGAGCGATGGATGGAGGCGATCATTGCGGCGATTGGCGACGATGACTCTGAGGCGCAGGCCCAGGCAGCAGAGGCGCTGGGTTATTATCGCAGCCGATTGGTGCCTGCTGTGGTGGCTGGTGTGCCCCTGGCGCAGCGGCTGTGCAAGCGCTTGTCGTTTTCAGGCACGGGCGACGAGGAGGCCGTCCAATTTCATATCCCACCGAGCTTTATCGCGATAGATCCGATCGGCAGTTTGATTGGCATGGTGAGCTTGCCTGGCTTGGCACTGTTGGAGACCATGCTGCCGCCGCAGGGTTGGCCGGTAACGGTATCGCGCGAAACCATCTGGGTGCTCAATGGTGGCGCTCCGCATGCTGGCGCTGAATTGCAGCGCTTGCATGCAAGTCCGGATATGGGGCCGGTGGGTTCGTGGGTGGTGGCGCGCTTGTTGAATCAGCTGGGGCATCCGGCGCGGGTAGCGTTTGCCGAGCGTGGTTTGGCCTTGTGCACCTGGGACGGCATGAGTGTGGATCTCGCGGCGCTGGATGGACTGCTGGCACCGGTGGCGAATGAGTTGCCGAGCGCGGCCGAGTTGGCGCCAATCTTGGCCTTGCTGGAGCCGGCAGACGCCGAGCGCATGCGGGCGGCGCTCGATCAGGAGCAGGATCCAATGCGGGCGGCGCTGCGTGTCTGGTGGGACATCGCACTCGCTGAGGCCTTGCGGGCTGATTTGCAGAGTTTGGCCGGCGACGGCGGCGCTGTTGTGCCCTGATTGAGCTCCGAATGTGGCCACGCCGAGTCCTGGTCGGCATTTATGCAGCCTTGCGTTGAATGTTGTCTGATTGATGCACACCTGCCATCACTGGCCGTGAGACTATGTGCGTGCTGGACCTGATTGGAAACCAGCACCATCATACGCCGCCCCATGCCGGGGCGCACCTTGCACCCTTCTGGAGTCTTCATGACCAAAGCTTTTTCTCCCCTTCTTCTCATCGGCAGCGTAACGCTGGCCTGTGCCCTGCTTGGCTGCGGTGGCGGTGTTAGCAATGCCACGCCTGAGGGTGCTGTGTCTGGGACGATCCAGTCGCTGCGGAACAACGACCTCAAGGCTTTGTTTGAACATTCGGTTGCGCCAGCTGATCAGGCCGAGGCACGCAGTGCGTTTGCCGCCAAGATGGCCGAGCCCGCTCGCGATGACGAAAAAGCCCAGTTCAACAGCAAGATGACCCAACTCACTGCCGATGGTGCTGAAGACACCGTCTATCTCCTGATCAAGCCGCAGCTGGCGAAGGCCCAGGGAAGCCTGACCGGCGCCGTGGGCATGCTGTCGATGATGGCGATGAGCGTGGTGCCGTCTGAGGGCATGTCGGAAGATGAACAGAAAGAGATGCAGGCCATGTTGGCGGGCGTCGGCGAGTGGGCCGGTAAGGTCGACCTGACCGACGAGGCCAAGGCCAAGCAGGCCGTGGGTGTGGTGTGCGCAACCGCGCGTGACTTGAAGGTGCCCAACTACGATGCGCTGACGGCGCTGAGCTTTGACGATGCCTTGGTTAAGGGCGGCCAGGTCATGGCTGGGCTCAAGAAGGTTCTCAAGATTTACAGCTTCGATATCGATGCAGTGCTGGACAGCGCCAAGGTCGGTGCGCCGGTGGTGACTGGCACCTCGGCTAGCGTGCCGCTCAGCCTGACTGTGTTCGGCAATACCTCGACCGGCGACGTCAATCTGGAACAGGTCGCCGGCAAGTGGTTTGCCGCTGCGCCCGCGGCCGACGCTCCCGCGATGGAATAGTTCGCGCTGTTGGCAATGAAACCCGGCAAGCCGGCCCTCTACGGGGCCGGCTTGTTGCGTTGCTGCTGCCGTGCGTTCCAGGCAGCTGTGGCTCGGCGCAACAGCAGCGCGCTATCGCCGGCCTGCCAACGGCGACGCGTGGTGCCATCGATACCGGTGCTGAACAGCAGCAGGCGGCCGTCTACGATCAGAAAGCTGGTTGGATCGGGCGTGACGAGGTTATCGCTGGCCAGCGACCAAGCACACCAGCCGCCGAGTGCTGGCAGATAGCGCTCGGGCTCAGCGAGGCAGGCGCTGCGATTGCTGGCGCTGAGGAAGTGATAGCGCGCGGCGCGGATGGTGGCGCTGAACTGCGCATCGCCGAGTTTGGGGCGCCCCCAGTCATGATAGGCGACGGGATCATAACCCGTTAACGCGAGCCCGCCGGCGCCCTGCACCTGCGCATCGCGTGCGCTCGCGCAGGCACTCAGCAGCACCGTCACGGCCAGCACCAGGGTCAGATAGGGAACCCGCATCCCCTAAGCTCAGGGCTGATTAGCGCTAAATCCAGCGGTTCTTTGCGGCGGTGGGGTGGCGGTTAACGCGAGGGCGTGAGGTTTGTCGGGTTT
>JAQIBG010000365.1 GCA_027859175.1 Planctomycetota bacterium
CGCGGTAGAGCACCACCAGCAGCCCGGGTTCTTGCTCAGACTGGCTCAGGCCGACACCCGCAGCGGCGCTCATGAGGGCGCTGACCACGTGCTCGTGTTCAGCCGGCTGCAGCGGGCGAGGGGTGGTGGAGATCCTGGCGCTGGTGACCATGGCTAGGGTCCCGAAGCTTTCGAGTACCTCGCCGCTGTTGATTCGTAACGCAACCGGATCGCGCTCACCACAGCCGAGGAGCGCCAGCGCCAAGCAGCCAAGACAGAGAAGTCGTCTCATGGCGTGGCGTGCTCGTTGGTGGCGGTGGCCAGGGTGCTGGGCCGATCGATATCTTCGGCTTCGCCATGATTGGCCCACCATTCACGCGCGGCGTTTTCGGTCCACGTGGCCTCGGCGCAAGCGGCTAGGCGCGCTGCGATCTGACGCATATCAGTGGGTCGCTCGGCGGGGTCCTTAGCCACGCAATCTTGAATCACGGCATCGAGGGCGGGATCGATCGAGTGCGAGGTGAACGCGCTGGCGCGGCGCGGCGCTTCCTTGATGTGGGCGATGAGGACATCCATCGCTGTGCGCCCTGCTTCTTCCACGATCGGTTGGCCGGTGAGCAACCAGAACAGCAGGCAGCCGAAGGAGTAGATGTCGACGCTATGGGTGAGGTCGTCTTTGCCACGCGCTGCTTCAGGGGCCATGAAACCTGGGGTGCCGGTGACGAGGCCATCTTCGGTGAGGCGGGCTTTGGGTTGATTGGCGGTGGAACGCCGACGGTCGTGGAGCACCAGCCCAAAGTCGAGCACCTTGACAACGTCGTGTTCGCCGCCTTGTGCGCACAGATAGATATTGGCGGGTTTGATGTCGCGGTGAATAAGCCCGTGATCATGGGCTTCGGCCAATGATTTGCAGATCTGGATCGCGATGTGGATCGCCCGCGGGGGTTCCATCGGGCCATATTGATCGATGAAAGTGTCGAGGTCGAGGCCGTCGAGCATCTCCATCACATAAAAGAATTCGCCACGACTCTCATCGACACCGTAGTCGTAGATGCGCACGGTATTGGGCGAAGTGAGTTGCGCGGTGGCGCGCGCTTCGCGCTCGAAACGCTCAACGGCGTGTTGATTGGGCGCCTTGCCCTGACGAATGAATTTCACCGCTGCTGGCCGCGCCAGCATCCGGTGTTGCGCGAGCCATACCTCGCCCATGCCACCTTCGCCCAATTTCTCGATCAGTTGGTAGCTGCCGAGCATCTCGGCCTCGTGGCGGGCCTTGGCTATTTCGGTGCCCCAGGTGTTGATCTGGGCTGAGATGGCCAAACCGAGGATGCCCGTCAGCCAATTGGATAAGGCAACTTGGGTGAACTGTTCCACGCTTGGGCTACCGTAGCCGAACATGGGGTCGAGCACGCCTAGCACCAGTAACGGCATTGAGGCTGCGCTGAGGCTGAGCACGGCGCGCCGGCGCGGCGGTACCGGTACCAGGAAGGGCATGACCAAGACCCATACCGAGACGCCCGAAAGACCACTGAGATCGGTGACCTGCGAGAGCGGGGTCATGTAGATGAACAGCGAGAGCAGGAGGGCCCCGGCCAGCTCCAGCGCCACGCCGAGGCGTATGGCAAAGGCGGTGTTGATCCGTTTGCGGAGGATGGTGACGGCAACCAAGCCGCACAGTGCAGCCAGGGCTAGGTCGGAGATGATGACCACCGGGCCCCGGCGCTCGGTGTCTAGCAGCCAGGGCACCAGCACGGTCAGCGCAGCCAGTCCCGAAAAGAAAATGCACAGAACCAGGGCGCCACGGCCGAGACGGTGGGCCGCCCGGTCCATGAAATCGCTTGGCGGGGCCAGTTGTTTACTGACCGCGTCGACGCGACGAAATTGACGGCGACGTTCGCTGTCTGGCATTGCATCCTCTTATCAGCGCGGCACCTGGAGCCAAGGCGCGACGGCTTGACACACCAGCGGTGTGCGGCTCTTGGGGCCTTGGTCCTGCCTGCTGGGGGTATAGCCTGCGCACATGGAATACCCCACCGGGGTGCACGCCCAGGTTCTTCTCGAGTTTCAGCAAGGGCACAACCAGCCCCTGGAGCTCGCGCTCGGACCCTCAGACGCCTTCGGCGATCTTGAGGAAGTGGTGGAGCGCTTTGTCGAGGCCTATTGCCTGACCGTGAACGCCAAGGCCTTCGCGATTGAGCATATTCGCATGTGTCTGTTCGACCCCGAAGAGCTCGTGGTTGGTTTTGAGGCCGACGACGACGGCTGCCCTGACCCCATCACCGGTATGCAGCGGCGCTTCGCGTTCTGCTTTGTTAGCCAGATGGAAGACGAGCGCTCAGCCTTAGACCCGTGGTTGGTGGTGCGGCCCTGTACCAAAGATCAGGTTGAAGCTTGGTATGAACTGATGGGGCTAACCGGGCCGCAGGAAGTGCACGTCTGGTGCATGGATCCAACCCTGCAAGATTGGTTCCGCGGGCAGTCTGGCTAGCAGGCTCTGTCAGGCTGAGTCCCTTGGTGCGATGCCGGGCCGGCTCAGGCTTGGCCTCAGGGTTAGCGCCTTGCCTCTGGCTTGCAGTGGCCACCATTCGCAAACCATAATCACCGCGGGCGCCTCTTGTGGCGCCCGATTTCATGACCAGGGGTAATGCCGTGCGATGGCTTCTGTTGAGCGTGCTCGCCGTGCTGTGTGCCTGTGTTCCGAACCCAAAGGAGGCCGCTGTGAGCGCCGATCAAGAATACCTCGAGACCAACGCCAAGAACGACGACGTCACCGTGCTGCCGTCGGGCCTGCAGTTTAAAGTGCTCACCGCCGGTGAAGGCAAGAAGCCTGCTGCCAGTGACAGCGTGCTGGTGCATTACGAGGGGCGCCTTATCGACGGCACCGTGTTCGACTCCTCCTACGAGCGCGGTCAGCCGATCAGCTTCCCGCTGAAGGGCGTGATCCCCGGGTGGACCGAAGGTCTGCAGCACATGGCCGAAGGCGGCACCCACGAACTCTACATTCCCTACAACTTGGCCTATGGCGAAGCCGGCATTCCCGGGACCATCCCCGGTAAAGCCACCCTGGTGTTCAAGGTTGAGCTGATTCAGGTCAAATAGACCGCTGGCACGCTGTTGCCATACCGCTTGCTCGGGCGTTTTGTGTGCGGGCCGTCGCGCTGCTGCTTGTTGGTGGCAGCGCGGCAAATCCCTTGCCCCAGATGCTCGGGCCTTAGGACCACAGGCCCCTTCGACTGGAGTAAGCCCCTATGCGTACGACCCTCATCTGTCTCTGTGTTGCGATCCTCGCGCTGGCCCTGAGCGCCTGCGGCGGCGACGCCGCTACTGGCGATTCGCCCAAAACCGAGTTCATCAGCATCGGTACCGGTAGCCAAACTGGCGTTTATTACCCGACTGGCTCGCGCATTGCCGAGCTCGTGAACGGCGGCAGCGACGAGCACGGCGTCAAGGCCTCGGCCGAGACCTCTGACGGTTCGGTGTTCAACATCAATGCAGTGGTGAACGGCAAGATGGAGTTTGGGCTGGCCCAGTCTGACCGTCAGTTCCAGGCGGTGAAGGGTCAGGCCGAGTGGGACGGCAAGCCACAAGACAGCCTGCGTGCCGTGTGCAGTCTGCATCCTGAGGTGGTGCACCTCGTTGCCGTTGCCGAAGCTGCCGATCTGGCCGCTCTCAAGGGGCGCAAAGTCTCGGTTGGCAACGCCGGTTCTGGTCAGCGTCAAAATGCCATCGACGTGCTGACCTCGGTGGGCATCGACCCCGAGAACGACATCAGCGCCGAAGGCTTCACCGCGGCCGAGTCGCCCAGCATGTTGCAAGATGGCCGGATTGACGCCTTCTTCTACACCGTAGGTCTGGGTGCCGCGGCGATCACCGAAGCCACCACCGGCACGCGTCAAGTGCGCTTGCTGCCGATTGTTGGGGCTGAGTCGCTGCTTGAAAAGTACCCCTACTTCTCGGCGACCACGATCCCGGCCGGCACCTACCCCAAGGCAGCTGATGGCGACAAAGACGTTCCGAGTGTCGGCATGCTGACCACCCTGGTGACCTCCACCGCGGTGAGCGATGAGGTGGTGTACCAAGTCACCAAAACCATCTTCTCCAAGCTCGACGAGCTCAAGGCGGCGCATCCAGCTTTGGCCGGTTTGGAAGCCAAGGCGATGGTGAGCGGCCTGAGCGCCCCGATCCACGCCGGTGCGCAGCGTTACTTTGATGAAGCAGGAATTCAGCCCTGAGCGATTCTACCCCTGCCGCTGCTGCTGAGCCGAGTGGGCTTGCAGCGGCGGCCGATTTGGTGGCCGAAAGTGAATACGGCGCCAGGCACTTTCCCGGTGCCTGGCGTTGGCTGTTATTATTGTTGGCGGGTGGCTGGTCGGTGTTCCAGCTGCTCGTGGTTAAAGTAGTCGACCTGAATGCGATTGAGGTGCGCTGTGCGCATCTTGCATTCGGTCTGATCTTGGTGTTTCTGTGCTTTCCGACCTTCAAACGCGACGGCTGGCTTGGTCGGCATCTCTCGCGCGTGCCGGGCCTGCGGGCCTTGGGGCGTACCGACAGCCCGCCCTGGATAGATTTGCTCCTGGGCGTGACGGCTGCCGTGGTGGCGATGTATTACGTGCTCGATGCCGAGGGGGTTGCGGCACGCCAGGGGGCGCCATCAACGCGCGATTTGATTGCGGGCGGTGGGCTTATCTTGCTGCTGCTGGAGGCCGCACGCCGTGCCTTGGGCCCGGCACTGCCGATCGTGGCCCTGGCTTTCATGGGCCTGAGTATGGTCTCCGAATCGCTGGGGCCGGTGGCGTGGCGCGAGGCAGACCTGGAAAAGGTCATTGGCAAAGTGGCCCTCACCATCGAGGGCATTCTCGGTAAGCCGCTCGATGTGTCGGCCAACACCGTATTCCTTTACGTCTTGTTCGGAGCGATGCTCGATAAGGCGGGGGCCGGTGCCTGGTTCATTGATCTGGCGTTTGGTTTGGTTGGACGCATGCGTGGTGGCGCAGCCAAGGCAGCGGTGTTGGCGTCGGGGTTCACTGGCATTATTTCCGGTTCGTCGATCGCGAACGTGGTGACCACCGGCACTTTCACGATTCCGCTGATGGTGCGCGCTGGCTACCCACCGGTCAAAGCGGGCGCAGTGGAGGTGGCGGCCAGTACCAACGGGCAGCTGATGCCGCCGATCATGGGCGCGGCCGCTTTCATTATCGCCGAGTACACGGGTTTGCCCTTCCATCAGGTGGTTATTGCTGCGGCCTTGCCGGCCGTGTTGTCGTACCTGGCTCTGTTCTACATCACGCATCTCGAGGCCTGCCGCCTGAATCTGGCGCCGGTGCCGAAGGACCAGTTGCCGCCTGTGAAGGCCACCTTCATGCGCGGTCTGCCGTACTTGCTGCCCTTGGGCTTGTTGCTGTACCTGTTGATGATCGAGCGGATCTCGCCACAGCTGGCGGCGTTCTGGGCCATCATGTGCTTGGCTGGCATCATGTTGATTTGGCGGGGTGCGGACGCGCTACGCGGCGGTGATCGCCTGCTGCCGGCGCTCGGCGTGGTAACGCGCGATTTCGGTGCGGCCTTGGTTCAGGGTGGGCGCAACATGATGGGGATTGCCGTGGCTGTGGCCGCGGCCGGGATCATCGTCGGCATCGTGACCCTCGGCCTCGGCGGCAAGATCGTGCTTCTACCCTGGCCCGAGACCTGATTTCATGACCATCGCCTTGAGACTTTCTCGT
>JAQIBG010000372.1 GCA_027859175.1 Planctomycetota bacterium
TCCAAGCCCTGGCCCTTATCCGTCGGGTTGGGGCGGCTCAGCGTGGCGACTTTGAGCGCACCATGCGGCAACAGTTTCCAGATTTCATAGTCTGGAAGCCTGGCGGCGCCGATGGTCGCAGTGAGTCGCCGCCAGCCGATGAGTACTGGGTCATCCAATTTACCGAACCTTTCGCGCGCAATGCGGTGAGCCTTGGCCTGGACGTGCGTCATGCGTCCAGCGGACCGCACTATGCGATCGCAGAACAAGTGGGTGGCGCGCAAACCACGGCAGGCCTGCGTTTGGTGCAGGAAACCGCAACCCAAGTTGGTGCAATCGTTATCGAACCGGTGTATCGCGATGACGAGCAGCGGCCGATTGGGTTTGTTGCCTTGGTGATGCGTCTCGGCGACCTTACTGGGCTATCGCTGGCTGAACATGAAACCGAATCGTGGGCGATTGAATTGCACGACAGCATGGCCAGCAACGATGATCCGACCCTGCTTCATGCCATGGGCGCTGATGCGAGTCAGGTGTACCATGATGCGCCCTATGCGCTGCGGATACCGATCATGATGCCGGGTCGCGAGTGGGTTTTGCAATTATGCCCGAGCTACGCCTACGTGGCGCAAACCAGGCGCTATGGCGCTTGGGTGATTCTCATCGGTGGCAGTTTGGTGGTGGCTTTGTTGGGCTTGCTGCTGCAGAGCATTGCCGATCGAGGCCAATTGGTGGTAGCCGAGGTGCGTTCCAAAACCGCCGAGCTGGCTGATGCTAATCGGCAACTGATCAAGGCCCGCGATGATGCGGAGGAGGGCGACCGGGCCAAGTCGGCCTTTTTGGCTACGATGAGTCACGAGATTCGCACGCCTATGAACGGCGTGATTGGCATGGTCGACCTACTTCTGTTGACCGAGCTCAGTAGTCAGCAGCGCGAGTATGCGACCACAGTTCGTGATAGCGGCGAGTGTCTGCTGGCTCTTATCAACGATATCCTCGACCTGTCGAAAATTGATGCCGGGCGTATTGATCTTGAGCGAGTGCCGATGTCGGTGCGCAGCATTGCGAGTGAGGCGATGCGCTTCCTTGGGGTGCAGGGTGAGCAGAAAAACTTGGATATGTGGTGCCTGATTGAGCCTGACGTGGCGGCCCGTCTTGAAGGTGACCCTGGCCGCCTACGCCAGGTGTTGCTGAATTTGGTTGGCAATGCGATCAAGTTTACCGAAACCGGAGAAGTGGTGGTGGAGATCAAAGTGCTGACTGAAGAGTCGGTGCATCGACGTCAGCAAATGTATTTTACGGTAAGCGATACCGGCATCGGTATTGCAGCAGACAAGCAGGCCGAACTGTTTCAGCCTTTTATGCAGGCGGATGCGTCGATGAATCGCCGCTATGGCGGCACCGGCTTGGGCTTGGCGATATCGCGGCGGATTGTAACCGCCATGGGCGGAGCATTGACCGTGGCCAGCGAGGCCGGCGCCGGCAGTGTGTTCAGTTTCACGATTGAGTTGCCGATTCATGAGCGCGGCGCGTCACAGGTGATTTTGCCGCGCAACCTGACGGTGATCGCGGCTGGTACGGATCCGCGTTTTTGTGCCGCTCTGCGCAGTTGCTGCGATGGCACTGAAGTGCCGGTGGTAACGCCGAACGAACCAGAGGCTTTGGCACGTAGCGCCGTGTTGGCGAAAGGGCCCTGTGTTATTCTGGTGCATTTAGATGAAGAGGCTGTGTGGCTCGAGCCGGCGTTGGCAGCAGCCCGGGCTAAAGTTGGTGCCCCGGCAGTGGTGATGGCGCTGGCACGCAGTCATGCCGAGGCGCCGGCCTACGAGGTCAACCGGGTGCTGTACAAGCCCCTGCTGCGCGAGCCATTCTTGGAGGCGGTGCGCGGCGCCCTCGATGCCCAGCAGGCTTTGCGTAAGATTCCGCAGCGCAAGTTGGTGGAGGTGCGTGGGGCGCGCGTGTTGCTGGTTGAAGACAACCCGATCAACCAGCGCGTGGCCCGGGCCATGCTCAGCAAACTCGAATGCGTAACCCTGCTGGCCTCAAGCGGCGCCGAAGCCGTGGCGCGCTTGACTACCGAGGGTGACCTCGACTTGGTGCTGATGGACTGCCAGATGCCCGAGATGGACGGCTATGAAGCCACCGAGCGCTATCGCGAGTGGGAGCAAGATCTCTCGGTGCCGCGGCATCTACCGATCGTGGCGATGACCGCCAACGCCATGGATGAAGATCGGCGCCGCTGTTACGAGGCTGGCATGGATGACTTCTTGTCGAAGCCGGTAACCTTGGAGCAGCTGCGTGCTACCATCGCGCGCCACCGACGCGGCGGTTCTGCGTCGGGGGCGCGTCAGGCGCTGGATCCGAATACCTAAGCCTCAGGGTTTGACGATCGGGATGCCTTGGGCGGGGGTTGGAACGTCGCCCATGTAGCTGCCGAGTTGTTCGATCAAGAATTGCTGGTCAGCCAGCTGGCACTTCACGATGTCGCCGATGGAGATGAGGCCGGTGAGGCAGCCGTTGGCCCCTTCAACCAGGAGGTAGCGTTTGCGTTGGGCGGTCACCAGAGCCATGCAGCGATTGCTGTCTTCGTCTTCGCGGACCCAGATCAGGCGCCGTTCCATTGCTTCGGCTACGGTGGCGTTGGCGGTTTGGCCTTTGGCCAGGCGACGCACCAGCGCGCGCTCGGTTATCAGACCGGCAACACCCTTATCGGCTGTGCTATCTCGCACCACCAGGGCGCCGACGCCGTGCTCAACCATTTTGGCCGAGGCCTCGAGACAGGTGGCCTGGGCATCGATATCAAGAATTGCGCCGCTTTTGCCGGCGACCATTGCGCGAACTTGCATAACTTATCTCTCCTACATGGCCAATATATCACCTGCGGTAGCGGTGGAATAGCTTCGATGATACGTGGCTTGTGCCGGCCTGACACACATTAATAGTACTCATAGGTACTATATATGGCATCATCACCCGGTCTTCGTCACGCTATCGCGATCATTGAGCTTTTGGCTCAAGAGCATCAGGGGCAGAGCTTTACCACGATTCGTGATACCCTTGGGGTGCAGGCGCCCACTGCGTCACGGATACTCAAGGTGCTGCTGGAAGAGTCATGCATCGAGAAAACCACAACCGGCCTGTATTGCCTCGGTACACGCATGGCGTCGATGGCGCAGCGCTTCTGCGGCGGCAGCCCCTTGGTGCCCTTGGTCGAGCCCCTGGTTGAAGAGTTGGCCCAGGCCAGCGGCGAATCAGCCGCCTACGTAGAATGGGGCGCCAGCGGGATAACCTTCCGCGCCAAGCAGGAGATGCCGGAGAGCTACCACTACATGGCGGTAGGCCACACCAACGGCAACCCGCTGACCAATGGCTTCGGTCAACTGTGTCTCGCCTGGTTTCCGGAAGAACTGGAACGCTTCGGCGATGCCCGCCAGCGTCGCGACCTCGAGCCGCGCTTGGCGACCATTCGCAGCGACGGCTACCACGAAACCGAAGACATCGGCCTACGCATTGTTGCACCCGTAATAGACGCCACCGGCCGCCTCGCCGGCGCGATCGGCGTCTCATCCCTGCGCTTCGACATGAGCCGCAGCGACCGCGAACGCCTCCGCGCCCTCGTCCTCCGCCAAAGCCAACGCGCCAGCGAGGCCGTGCGCGCTTAGGGTTGTGCGGGGGGGCGGGATT
>JAQIBG010000411.1 GCA_027859175.1 Planctomycetota bacterium
TACCAGTACCACGCCGGTAATGCTGCCGTCGTTGGCCCGGATCGGTGCACCGCTATCGGCGATCTGGTGCTCAGCGCCATCGCGCGCGATCAGAATGGTATGATTAGCGAGGCCGACGATTCGCCCGGATTCGAGCACCTTGGTCACCGGGCTCGTGAGCTTTTGACGAGAGTCGGCATTAACGATCACGAACACATCGTCGAGGTGTTTGCCAATGGCCTGTTCTAAGCTGTGCGCGGTGAGGGCGCAGGCAACTGGGTTCATGGTCTCGATGTGACCGGTGGCGTTGGTTGCGATTACGGCGTCGCCGATCGAATAGAGCGTGGCTGCGAGTCGCGCGTTCACGCGCGAGAGCGCCTTGGTGGCCCGTTTGACTTGGGCCCGAAGGGCTAGGTTCATCGCGCCGATCAGAACCGCGAGGGCGGTAAGCAAGGCGAGGCCGACGAGGAGTTGTGAGATCAGTGGCGAGCGGTTGGTGGCACCAGAGAAATACTGGGCAATGAGCCGGCTATGCGGCGAATCGTCGCTTCGTTTCCACTCAGTCAGACGCGCGTCGATGGCGGCGAGGAGGTCTGCGTGGCGCCCCTTGGGGACTACATAGTGCAGTTGAAACGGGTGAAACAGAATGCCTGTTGGCGCGACTGCAAATTCATGGCGATGGATGTCGCCAAAGATGTTGTTGACCACGCCGGCGTCGGCACGGTTGTTGGCGAGGGCGGCGAATACTTCTGGTGGTGTCGAAACTTCGATGACGTGATAGTTGACTGAAAAGGCCTTGAGCATTGCGCGAAATTGCTTGCCGGAATTATTGCCAGTAACCACCGCAATGCGCGCACCTTTGAGATCAAGCAGGCTTTCGGCTCGATATCCGCGCCTCGTGTAGAGTTGACCCCAACCGGTATGTGCGGCGTTGGCGCTGTAATCCATGACTTGTTGGCGCTGTGGGTTGACTGACGTGCACGGAAGGAGGTCGATCTCGCCCGAGGCGAGGCGCGCGTTGCCTTCGGACACGGTTCCGGGCACCCACTCGATGGTCCAGCCTTCGGCTTCGGCGATCGCTTCGGTCAGGTCACCAAAAAACGCTGCGCCGCGCCCATCAACGACATCGAAAGCCGGTGGATTGGGGAAGCAGCCGATCCGCAGGCTACGCTCGGCGCCAGGCTCGACTCCGGATAAGATCGAACTTACTGTCACTAGTAGCAAAAACGCGAGCATGCGCATGGTATTAGTGTCTGTTCTCGGCTGTTGTGCGCAAGGGGACGGAGGGGTGCTTGGGTCTGACTTGAGCGGGTTGTGTGGTTTGCGTAGCGCCCTGTCGACTCGTGTTCGGCTATCTGGTGCGGCGGGTGCCGTCGGCCATCCCTTGACAGCATTGATTTCACGCCTAAAAGCCTCCGCTCAAACGCCACCATAGGCTCCCATCGTCTAGTGGCCTAGGACATCGGATTCTCAGTCCGAGAACAGGGGTTCAAATCCCCTTGGGAGTACCAAAACACCAAACCCTCGCCTGTTTAGGCGGGGGTTTGGTGGTTTGTGGCTTGGGTTATGTTAGCCAATGTGGGCGCGTTGTTCGCAGCGCGCGATGAGGCCGGCGATGTCGATCTTGCTGTCGCCATGGTACCAGGTGGCCCAGCGGCCGGTTTGCTTGTGCATGAGGGCAGCGGCAGGAAGCAGTGCGTTACGGGCGGCGTAGTGGTCTTGGTTGGCTAGAAGGATGACGGCACGGTAAAGCGAGGCCAAGATCACGGCTTGGTCGTGGATAGCCCAGCGCAGGAAGGGGTCTGCGTCGATGGGAGCGCTGCTGATCGCGTCGAGTTTTGTTACCGCGGCGGCGAGGCTTATGAGGCGTGCTTGGCGTTTCTCCACGGGCAAATTGGGGCTCGTGCCGGTGGCGAGGAGTTCAATTGCGGTGCGTCGGGCGCGGCCGTTATTGAAGCTGATGTCGCGCCGTTTCCGGGCCCGCACTGGCGGCACTTTGCGTGATCATCTACGGATTCTGCGGCTCAATCGGGCGGTAGACCTCCTCGCCGAGGGCTGGTCGCAGGCTGAGGTGGCGGTTCAACTCGGCTACGCTGATGCCGCCGCCTTCAATCGGCGCCTATGCGCGCTGGGCCGGTCATCCGCCTGGACGGCGCCCTGGCTGAGAGTGAGCTTGATTGTGGCGTGCTTGCGCGCGCGTTAACCATATTGGCGGTAACTGCCTGGGCTCATCGGGGTGATGCGTTTGAGGACGCAGCAGAAGTTGGCTGTGCTGGCGAGCCCGAGGATCCCAATGGCGAAGTGGTGGCTGGCCTGTTCGACGGCGGCAGTGATCCAGTCAGAGAAACGCGCGGCGCGCACAGCGGGAAACGATGTGGTAGCAGCCACTGCGTTGATTGTCGACGAGGCGTTTTCGGGCCACCGTCATGCCCAGGGGGCTGAAGGGATCCGCGCGTGTTAAATGCGAGGTGGGTCGTAAGCGTTCGGTGACCGCTATTTGCCAGCCCCGCCGCTTCGCCGCAGTCTACTGGCATGAACTCCAGCGCAAACCATCCCGATACGAATCCCCGACCGATAACCGATAGCCCGAGCA
>JAQIBG010000461.1 GCA_027859175.1 Planctomycetota bacterium
ATCCGTGATGGTGGCTTGATGAATGATCACTTCTTTGAGGATGGCACGGTTCGCGCCGTGTTCGAAGCCTGCCGTGATGGCGGCATCGATTACATGGAGATCGGCTACAAGGGCGACCCCAATGTGTTGTCGACCGAGAAGTTTGGCCCGTGGAAGTTCTGCTCCGAAGAGAACATCAAGCGCATCGTTGGTGACGACAAGGGTGACCTCAAGATCTCGGTGATGGCCGACGTTGGCCGCACCGATTACAAGCGTGACATCCCGGCGCGTAGCGAGAGCCCGGTCGACTTAGTCCGCATTGCCTGCTACATCCACCAGATCCCGGCTGCGCTCGACATCCTCAAGCACGCTCAAGACAATGGCTACGAAACCTGCTTCAATCTGATGGCCGTGTCCACGGTGCCGGACAACGAGCTCGAGTCTGGTCTTGAGTTGGTTGGATTCTCAGGCGCAGACGCCGTGTACGTGGTCGACAGCTTCGGTTCGCTCTACAGCGAGCAGGTCCGTCATCTGGTGACCAAGTACCAGCAGTTCACCCAAAACGGCATGGACGTGGGGATTCACGCCCACAACAACCAGCAACTGGCTTTCGCCAACTCGATTGAGGCCATCACCCTTGGCTGCAATTACGTAGATGGCAGCTTGGCTGGCCTGGGTCGTGGTGCGGGCAACTGCCCAACCGAACTGCTGTCGGGCTTCTTGCATAATCCCAAGTACAAGATGCGCCCCTTGCTCAAGTGCATCCAAGAGGCGATCGAGCCCCTGCGCGCCACGATGCAGTGGGGCCCGGATATCCCCTACATGCTGATGGGTCTGCTTAATCGTCACCCGCGCGAAGCGATCGCGTTCAATGCCGAGAAAAAGCCCGGCAGCTACGTCGACTTCTACGACCAGATCCTCGATAACGCCTGAGGCCGTCTAGCTTCTTTCGCAGTGATCCAGCAAACGCCGCTCATTCGAGCGGCGTTTTGCCTGCCCAGGCAGGGGGCTGTCGTCACGGTCTGCAGTCCACGGCGCCCTATGCATGAATCGAGGAACCAACGTGCTTTATAAAACGAGGGGCTTGATTCCTGCCCCCTTTGCCCACGCTGCGGCTGGCTACTCCCTATTGCCGGGGCCGTGCTGCCCCAGACAGGACCGAGCATGAGTCTACCGATTCATTTCCAGTGGCATGATGGTGCGTGCAGCACCGACTTGGCCGCGTTCCGTGATGCGCTTGCGGCGCGCTGTGACGAGGCGTGTTGGCATGCCGAGCAGGGCCACCTCCACGAAGCCGTGACCACCCAGGGGTATCCGGTATTGGTCTCGGCACTGGGGAAGGCTGACGACCTGGTCGCTCTACTCGTCGCGCGTATCGACGTGCTGGTGTCGCTTGGCGACAAGGCCGACGACTTCGTCTACGGCGACAAGCTGTTCAAGAAGGATTCGGCTGCGCTGACCAAGGCCGCCGAAACCAAGCTAGCAGCGAGCCCAAAGGCGCCGGCCAAGAAGCAGGCTGCCGACAAGGCACCGGCTAAGAAGGCAGCTGCCGAGAAAGCACCCGTCAAGAAGGCGAGCAGCAAAAAAGCGCCAGCCAAAAAGGCCGGCGCTAAGAAAGCCAAGTAACTGCTAGGAAGCGCTTGGAGGGCGCGCCGCCAAGGTGGCCGCGCCCTTGAGCACTTCTTCGGCAAAGTAGCTCGAACGCACGTACGGCCCCGAGGCCACGTGGCTGAAGCCCAACTCCTTGCCCCAGGCCTCGTAGGTTGCGAACTGCTCGGGCGTCACGAAGCGCATGATGTCGTGATGCTTGAGTGAGGGCCGTAGGTATTGGCCAACGGTGAAGATGTCGACCTGCTGCTTGCGCAGGTCTTCCATCAGCCAGCGGATCTCGTCGTCGCTCTCGCCGAGGCCCACCATGATGCCGCTCTTGGTCCAGATGGTGGGGTCGAGTTCTTTGACGCGACGCAGCAATTCGAGGCTGCGCTCGTAGTTGGCTTGCGGCCGTACCGTGCGATAGAGCCGCGGGATGGTTTCCATGTTGTGGTTGTACACGTCGGGGCGGGCCGCCACGGCCACGGTGAGCGCGTCCCAATCACCACAGAAATCAGGCGTGAGGATCTCGATGAGACCCTCGGGGTTCACCTTGCGCAGCGCGGCGATGGTGTCGGCAAAGTGGCTCGCGCCGCCGCCGGGTAGGTCATCGCGGTTAACCGAGGTAAGCACCACGAAGGCCAAGCCAAGCTCGGCCACCGCGTCGGCCACACGTTGCGGCTCGGTGGCGTCAAGGCCGGGCAGGCCTTTGAAGCCGGTGGCGACGTCGCAAAAGGTGCAGGTGCGGGTGCAGGTGTCGCCCATCAGCATGAAGGTGGCTACCTTCTTCGAGTAGCACTCGTGCCGATTGGGGCAGGCGGCCTCTTCGCACACCGTCACCAGATTGTTGCGCTCCAGCACCTCGTGGGTCTTGAAGCTGTGTCCGGCGGTTTCGAGCTGGCGCTTGAACCACTTGGGCAGGCGCTGGCGATCGGGGCTACGGGGAATAACGGCCATGATCGGCACGCTACCGTGGTGCCGTCAGCGGCAAGCAGGGGCTTGTGGCAACGAGGCCCCGCAAAGCAACTGGGCTGCGCCGGCCTGAGCAGCGCTGGCCTTAGGCCGAGATCACGGCATCCTCCGCGCCATGCATGATGAGGTCCACATTTCGGTTCGTTCGGGCAATGGCGGGGCTGGATGTGTGTCGTTCCGTCGTGAAAAGTACGTCCCTGAAGGGGGGCCAGACGGCGGCGATGGAGGCAACGGTGCCGACGTGGTGTTGCAGGCTAGCCGGCATTTCAACACCCTGACCCCGTACAGTCGCAAGCGGAAGTGGAAGGCGCCCAGTGGGCAGCCGGGTACCAGCCGCAACAAGAGTGGCCTTAAAGGTGATGATTTGGTGCTCGAGGTGCCCTGTGGCACCATTGTACGCATCGCCGAGAGCGAAGAGATTCTGGCCGACCTCACCGAAGAGGGCCAGCGCGTTGTGGTGGCCCCTGGCGGCCGCGGCGGCTGGGGCAACTTCCGGTTCAAAAAGGCCACCAACCAGGTGCCGCGGCAAAGCGGCCCGGGTGAGCCCGGGGTCACCTTGCAGCTCAAGCTCGAGCTCAAGTTGCTGGCCGATGTTGGTATCATTGGCTTTCCCAACGCCGGCAAGAGCACGCTGCTGTCGCGGATGTCGTCGGCCAAGCCCAAGATCGGCAACTACCCCTTCACCACACTCGATCCGCAGCTGGGCGTGGTTGAGCGCGCCGACCGCACCATGGTGATGGCTGATATCCCGGGTTTGATCGAAGGCGCCGCTGAGGGCGTAGGCTTGGGGCACCAGTTCTTGCGCCATGTTGAGCGCTGCGCCCTGTTGCTGCATCTCGTTGACGCCAGCGAGGGCGACGCCGCCGAGCTCGCCGAGCGGATCCGCGTGCTCGATTCGGAGCTCGAGCGGTTTAGCCCTGAATTGGCCGCCAAGCCGCAATTGCTGGTGCTCAATAAGCTCGATGTGCGCCCTGATCTGGCCGAATTGGCCCAAGAGCTCACCGCCCTCACCGGGCGTGACATCATGGCGATCAGTGGCGTGACCGGCGCCAATCTCCGTGAGCTTGAGAATCGGCTGCTGGAAGCGGTGTTCCCGCCTGAATAGCGGCCCCGGCTACGGCCACGCAAGCCCTTGTTGCTACGGCCAATGCCAGCCTGCAATCTGCCTCTGGACCGCAGCGTCCGGGGTGGTCACAATGCGTCCGCACCGCCCGCCAGGAAAGGTCGCAGTGGTATGAACCTGCATGATATCCTCCGCGCCATGGTCCAGCTCAATGCCTCGGACTTGTTCCTCAAGGTGGGGGCTCCGCCATCGGTGCGTGTTGATGGCCATGTCCGCCAGTTGGGGCAAACGCCGCTCACGCGTGACAACCTCAAAGACTACCTGGCGATCTTGGTAGACGAGTACAGCCGCGAGGGCTTCAAGAAGAACCACGAGGTAGACACCGCCTACGAGAGCGAAGACATCGGCCGGTTCCGCGTTAACGCCTTCATGCAGCGCGGCACCCTGGCTTTTGTGCTGCGCCACGTGCAGAGCTCGATCCCTAACTTTGATGATCTGGGCCTGCCGCGCGCGGTGCTGGAGCGCTTGGCCATGCTGCGGCGTGGCATGGTGTTGGTGACCGGTATTACCGGCTCTGGTAAGTCGACCACGCTGGCGTCGATGATCCAGTACATGAACGAGCACACCAACCGCCACATCATCACCATCGAAGACCCGATCGAATACGCCTACTCCGATGCGCGCTGCATCATCAATCAGCGCGAGGTGGGCATCGATACCCGCGACTTCCGCAGTGCCCTGCGTAACGCGATGCGTGAAGCGCCCGACGTGATCCTGATTGGTGAGATGCGTGACACCGAAACGGTGCAAGCGGCCATCGATGCCGCTGAAACCGGTCACTTGGTGCTGTCTACGCTGCACACCATCAACGCCCAGCAAACTATGGAACGCATCATCAACTTCTTCCCGCCGTATCAGCATCAGCTGATCCGCATGCAGTTGTCGATGGTGCTCCAGGGTGTGATCTCGCAGCGCCTGATCCCACGCTCGGGCAAGCCCGGCCGTGTGCCCGGCCTGGAAATCATGATCGCCACCCCAACCGTCAAGCAGTTGGTGGAAGAGGGCCGCACGGTGGAACTCGGCGCGGTCATCCGCGACTCGGGCCACTTCGGTTGCGAAACCTTCAACCAGAGCCTGTTCAAGCTGTTCGAGCGCGGCGAGATCACCCGCGAAGACGCCCTCGCCAACGCCGACAACCCCGAAGAGATGGAAATGATGTTCCGCGGTATCCAACGCGGCGCGAACATCTCAGCTATGCCTGGGTGATGTGGCGTGAAGGGGTCCTGGATCCTGGTCCGCGCCAGTGGCGCTTGGGTTGTGGGAACAGCCATGCGATGTGACGATAGGGGGTATCGGGGCGGCGCGAGCCCCGCGTCTAAGCCTGCTTGCAGGCGTCCCAGGACCTAGGACCGGACCGGCAGTGCAGCCGTTCCCCTCCGACTACCGGTGTCGTTGTTCGTATATACCCACTAAGCTGGTGCCAATACGGTAGCTGCATCAATGCCGGGGTGCGATTGACCTGCCCTAAAGCCCACCTACCTTTGCCGTCTTCCTGCTGCCCCCCGACCGCCAAGCGTGCCGTCGGTGATGAAAGGTGCCTCATGGACGTTAAGACCATCCGCGAACTGACCCGACTGATGCGCGATTACGAACTCGTTGAGCTCGAAGTGGAGAGCGAAGACCTCAGGGTCCGCCTGTCCAAGGCTGCTGGTGCTGCTGTGATGCAGGCTGCTCCGATGGTGGCGGCGCCTGCTGCTCCCGCCGCTGCTGCCGCGTCGGCCGCCGAGGCTGCCCCCGCAGCTGACGAGTTTGCTGGTTGCACCAAGATCACCTCGCCGATCCCGGGCACCGTGTACCTCAAGCCCAATCCCGAGTCAGATAGCTTCTGCACGGTTGGCAGCCAGGTCAAAGACGGCGACGTGGTGTGCCTCATTGAAGCCATGAAGGTGTTCAACGAGATCAAGTCCGAAGGTGTTGCTGGCACCGTCAAGAAGGTGTGCGTGGAAGACGGCCAAGCGGTGGAATACGGCACCGTATTGTACCTGGTTGGTTAAGCGGCCTGTCCTTAATTCTGCTGCCTCAGGCAGCGCGCACTCTGTGAGTGGAGACGACTCGTGTTCAAGCGGATCCTGATCGCCAATCGAGGCGAGATCGCCCTGCGTATAATCCGGACTTGCCGGCGCATGGGCATTGAAGCGGTGGTGGTGCACAGTACCGCCGACCGTGAGAGCCTGCCGGTACGTTTGGCTGACGAAGCCATTTGCGTGGGCCCGCCGCCCGCCAGCGGCAGCTACCTCAATATCAATAATATCATCGCCGCGGCCGAACTGGCCGACGTAGACGCGATTCACCCCGGCTATGGCTTCTTGTCTGAGAACAGCCATTTCGCCCAGGTGGTGCGCGACTGCCGGATCGAATTCATTGGCCCCACCAGCCATGCGATGGATGCGCTCGGCAACAAGGCCAAGGCCAAGGGCCTGGCCAAAGAGGCCGGCGTGCCCACGGTGCCCGGCACTGACCACCCGATCGCCTCGCAAGAGGAGGCCATCAAGGTGGCCGCCGAAATCGGCTACCCGGTCATGATCAAGGCCGTGGCCGGCGGTGGTGGGCGCGGCATGCGCATCGCCCACAACGAAGGCAGCTTGGTGTCGGGCTTGATTGCGGCCCAGCGCGAAGCCGAAGCCGCCTTCGGTAACGGCGAGTGCATCATCGAAGCCTACGTGCAGCGTGCACGCCACATCGAAGTGCAAATCATTGCCGACCAACACGGCAACGTGGTGGCCCTCGGCGAGCGCGACTGCTCAGTTCAGCGTCGTCATCAGAAGCTGGTTGAAGAGAGCCCGTGCCCAAACATCACCCAAGAGCAGCGTGAAGCAGTCTGGGCCGACGCGGTCAAGCTGGCGCGCGCCGCCGGCTATACTAACGCCGGCACGGTGGAGTTTGTGTACGACCTCGATCGCTCGCAGCATTACTTCCTGGAAATGAACACCCGCCTGCAGGTAGAGCACCCGGTCACCGAAATGGTCACCGGTCTCGACCTCGTGCGGCAGCAGATCTTGGTGGCGGCCGGTGAGCCCCTGAGCTTCACCCAAGACGACGTCAAACTCGAAGGCCACGCAATTGAGGTGCGCATCAACGCTGAAGACTGGGAGCGCGGCTTCGCGCCCTTCCCAGGTAAAATCGCGATGTACGTGGCGCCCTCTGGCCGTGGCGTGCGCGTGGATAGCCACTGCTACGCCGGCTACGTAATTCCCACCAATTACGACTCGATGATCGGCAAGCTCATCGTCCACGGCGCCAACCGCACTGAAGCCCTGGCCTTCCTCGATCAAGCCCTCGACGAGTACATCATCGAAGGCCCGAAAACGACCATCGGCTTCCACCAACGCCTGATCCGCGACGCTCGCTTTGTGAGTTCGGATTTTAGTACCAAGTTTATTGATGAAGAGTTTTTGCGCGGGTAGGGGTGTTGGTTTGGAAAGGTGAATTGAAGAGCGGCGGCCGGATTGGCCGCCGTTTTTTCTGATTTCGGCGACGCTCGTTGGCGACGTCGCATCGAAATGAGCATTGTCGGTATGTGAGGCCAGGTTGGGCGTGCAATCGACGAGAGGGTGTACTGGTCGTCGCTGTGCTAGATGGGACCGCAGTGAGGTTGGTGTTAATCAGGGTAAGTATGCGCCTCATCGCAGGTGGAACGCGCGGTTAATTCGGGTAGTGTGTCGCGTGTGGGAAGTGCGTGTCCTCGATTGGCTCTGAGATGTTTACAGGATAGTTTCTATCCGCACCCCTGTGAAGGGGGCGCCGTCCAGTGCGCAATGCCTATGCCATCGTGGCCGAGCACCGGAGCGGGGATG
>JAQIBG010000479.1 GCA_027859175.1 Planctomycetota bacterium
CAACCCCGCCTATCCCCCACGACCCGCCTTGGTGCTCAGGAGGCCCATGCTAAGACACTGCCTATGGAACGTCAGCGCAGTTTGCAGGTCATCACGCACTCTCATTTCGACGGCCTGGAATTGCCGGCCTATGCAACGGCTGGTGCGGCTGGCTTGGACTTACAGGCGGCGGTATCCGAGCCGGTGTCAGTGCTGCCCGGCGCGCGCGCGCTGGTGCCAACGGGCTTGAGTTTTGCGGTGCCTGAGGGCTTTGAAGTCCAGATTCGGCCGCGCTCGGGTTTGGCGCTCAAACAAGGCATCACCTGTCTCAATACGCCAGGCACCATCGATGCCGATTACCGCGGCGAAGTTCAAGTAATCTTGGCCAACCTGGGTCAGGAGACGCTGGTTATCGAACGTGGGATGCGGATTGCGCAGATGGTGCTGTGCCCGGTGTACCAAGTGCAGTGGCAGCAGGTGACCGAACTGGACAGCACCGAGCGCGGCGCTGGTGGTTTTGGGTCAACCGGCACGGGGGCCTAGCGATGCGCTTGTTGGCAGACTGCGGCAATACGGCGCTCAAAATCGCCATTCGCGGCGCTGAAGGACCGGAGGACGTGCGGCGCGTGGGGTCAGACCCGGCTGCGGTGCGCGCGGCTGTTGAGGGCGCCGCCGAGTTGCGGGTGGTGTCATCGAACCCAGCCATGTTGGCGGTGCTGCGCGAGGCCTGGGGTAATGCCTGGGGAATCAGCGTGGTGGGCGAAGACCTGCCGCTGCCCGAAGTGGGCCAGTATCCGACCATGGGTCATGATCGCATCTTGGCCGGTTTGGCCGCGGTGGCGCTGTACGGCCCGGTGGTGGTGGTGGACTGTGGCACCGCAACCACGCTGACTGCGTGGCGGCCCGACGCGGAGCGTGCGGCCGGCGTGCGTACACTTGGGGGGCTGATCTTGCCCGGGGCCACGGCCTGCGCTGTTGGTCTGCAACGCTTGGCTCCGAGCCTGCCGCTGGTGGAGCCGGGGACGCCAGACGCTGCTCCGATGCAGTTGGAAACCCCTGGCGCGATTGCTGCGGCATTGGGGATTGGCTACGTGGCGATGGTTGAGCGGTGTTTGACCCGTCTGCAGGAGGTAACGGGTATCGGTCAGGTCGTGTGCACGGGTGGTGCCGCCGAGCGTGTGCTGCCCGAGGCGCCGCGGGTGGCCGACTTGGTGTTTCGGGGCTTAGCTGGCTTTGACGCTTTAGACCGACTCTGAGCGTTTAAGAAGGCCGTGTGCTGGGCCACGCCGCTTGTTGCGAGCCGTGTGGCGCGATACCGTGCTGGCGATGATTCGGTCACTAGTGGTGTCGTTTGTGTTGATGATGCTCGCGCTGCAGGCCGCCGAGCAACCCTTGCGTATTGTGCATACCGCCGGCTACGCGCCGTATGAATTCGTGAATGAGGACGGCGCGCCGCAGGGCTATTTAATCGACGTGTTCCAACTCTGGTCACGCAAGACCGGAACTCCGGTGGTGTTTGAGCAACGCAGTTGGAGCGAGTGCCTTAAGGCGGTGCGCGAAGGGCATGCTGATGTCATCACCGGGATGACACCAACCAACGAGCGCCGCGTTGACTTTGCGTTTGCGCGCGAGATTGCCCGCGCTGAGAGCCGCGTGTTCATGCACCGCAGCTTAACGCGACCAGATGCGCTCAATGATCTGGCGGGCTTGGTGGTGGGTGTTGTTGCTGGCGATAATTCCGAGACCCTGCTGCGCGCTCAGGCACCTGACGCCCAGGTGCGCACTTATCCGGGCTATCGCGAATTGGCCGAAGCGGCAAAACGTCATGAGATCAAAGCGGCCCTGGGGACCTCGGCGGTTTTGTACCATCAATTGTCGGCGCTGAATGCCTTGGGCGAGTTCACGATCAGTGATTTTTCGCTCAATGATGACCCAATGGCGCCGGCGGTGCTGCGCGGTCGTGATGAGCAGGTTGCTGCGCTGAATGATGGCTTTGATCAGTTCACCCAAGAAGAGTGGGACAGCATCGCGCGCCTGTGGGTGCCGTACACCTTGGAGCCCAATCTTCTGCCGTGGGGTTCAGTGTTGCGCTGGGGTAGCCTCGCCCTGGGCGTGGCGCTGCTGGTGGTAATGGGCTTGATGAGCTGGAATTGGCAGATGCGCCGCCGCGTCAATGCTGCCCTGGCGGCGCAGCGCACCTTGGAAGGAGATTTGCGTCAGGCTCAGAAGATGGATGCGCTTGGTCAGTTGGCGGGTGGCGTGGCTCACGACTTTAATAATTTGCTGACGGCGATTCTCGGCCAAGCCGAGCTGATCAAAATGAAAGCCGAGGATGAAGCCGGTGTGCGCTCGTCGGCGGGCAACATCGCCGAGGCCTGTCGCACCGCCGGCGACTTGGTGCGGCAGCTTCTACGCTTTGCCCGGCGCGCGGTTGACGAGCGCGAACCGGTTGACCTGCACGCCATGCTCGAGCAGACCTGTGACCTGCTGGCTCGCAGCCTGGGCAGCGGCGTGGAGATCCAACGC
This sequence comes from Planctomycetota bacterium, assembly GCA_027859175.1. Lineage (GTDB taxonomy): Bacteria > Planctomycetota > UBA11346 > UBA11346 > UBA11346 > GH22. The sequence goes on from JAQIBG010000479.1 coordinate 2,506, forward strand.
GAGATGGCCGCCACCAAGCCGGTGGTTTTGGGTGATGCGTCGTTGCTGCAGGCGGCGGTCATGAACCTGGCGACGAACGCTCGCGACGCGATGAACGCGCAAGGCTGTCTGCGTGTGACCACGCATGACACTGATTTGCCGGCCGATGCGGCGCGCCTGATTCATCCCGACCTCAAGGCCGGCCGTTACTGCGAATTGCGCGTCATCGATACCGGCGGCGGCATGGATGACGACACGATGCAGCACATCTTCGAGCCCTTCTTTACTACTAAAGAAGCTGGTAAGGGCACCGGCCTTGGACTCGCGATGGTCTACGGCACGGTACGCGAGCACGGCGGGGCAATTGTTTGCGAATCGCAACCCGGAGTGGGAACGACCTTCCGGGCATGGTTGCCTTTAGCCGGGTAGGTCCTGGGTTCGCGCCTATCGGCGCTGTGGGTCCTTGGTCGTGGGGACAGCCGGTGGCGCTGACCATGTGGGCGGGGTATCGGGGCGGCAGTCCCGTTTCCAAGCCTGCTTGCAGGCGTCCCAGGACCCAGGACCCGTCCGTTCCCACGACGCCCGCAAAGGCGGACGCCGTATGCTCAGCCACACCAACTACGCATTCACAGCCTGCTGCTCAATCGCGGCTGGTTGCTGCTGCACGGCGCGGAGGCGTTCGAGGTCGAACTTGCTGCTGCGGTCAAAGTAGAAGATGCCGTTTTCTTCTTGGAACACGTCGGTGAGTTGGGTGTAGCAATACCCGAAGTGGCCGGGGTTTTGCAGCAGCGCTGAGCACAGTCCGTCAAAGCGGGCGTAGAATTCATCCAAGTTTTTGACCCGATCGCCGTAGCCCCAACTCTCGGTGCGGTTGGTGCCAGCGAGGGCGGCTTTTTCGGCGTTCCACCACGTGCCGCCGAACTCGCTGACCCAATAGGGCTGCCCAGCATATGCGACGCTTTGCGTCATTTTGTTGTCATTGGCGAACACCTCGCCGACGGCGGTCTTGGTGTGGCGTTCGGCGAAGGTCACGGGGTTTTGGTCGTAGTCGTGGCAGTCGTAGACGTCAGTAACCGAAACCCGATGGCAGTAGCCGGAGGTGTCGAGCACCGGGCGGCTGCGATCGGCCGCCTTGGTCGCCAGGAACATGCCCCAGGTAATATCGTGCAGGTCATCAATGCGATCGGTGATGCGCGTTTGCGTTTCGTTGAGCGGGCACCAGCCGATGATCGCGGGATGGGAGTAGTCGCGCTCCACGCATTCGAGCCACTGGGTCATGAAGGTGGCTGGCCAGCGGGTGCTGGCGGGGCGCTGGCCGCCGTTGCCGGCCCAGTCGCCAAACTCGCCCCAGACTAGGTAACCGAGGCGGTCGCAGTGGTACAGGAAGCGCTCTTCAAATACCTTCTGATGGAGGCGGGCGCCGTTGAAGCCGGCCTGCATGCTCAGTTCGATGTCGGCGATCAGGGCTTGGTCGCTGGGCGCGGTCCAGATGCCATCGGGATAGAAGCCCTGGTCGAGGACGGTGCGTTGGAACACCGGCTCGCCGTTGATCAGCACCGCTTGGCCGCGAATCGCCACCGCGCGCAGGCCGGCGTACGAACGAACGCTGTCAACCACGGCGCCCTTGTCGTCGAGCAGTTCGAGGTCGAGGTCGTACAGGAAGGGATCGGCCGGTGACCAGGTCCGCCGGTGCTTGTCGCTGATCGGCAGGTCGAGTTGTAGGGCGAGGTCAAAGTCGAGGCTGCGCTCGCAGCTGGCCACCTCGGTGCCTGCAGCCAGGAGGCGCGCACGTACGCGCATGCCGGCGCCGCGAGCGGTAACGGCCTGTTCGATCAGGATTCGTGACCCGGCTAGGTCGGGCGTGATGCGTGGGCGTTCCAGGTGGCTGGCGGCAACCGGTTCAAGCCACACCGTCTGCCAGATGCCAGTGGTGCGCGTGTAGTGACAGCCGTGATTGCCAAAGGTGGAGGCCTGTTTGCCGAGCGGCTTGGACTGCCGGTGGTCATCGCGCGCGCGCACCACGATGGTGGCCTCGGTGCCAGGCGCGGCCAGGCTGGTGATGTCGGCGCTGAAGGGCGCAAAGCCACCGCGATGGCGGGCCACTTCGGTGCCGTTGACCCACACGGTGGCGTCGTAATCAACCGCCTGGAAGTGCAGCATCACCTGTTTGCCGGCCCAGTTGGCTGGGATGGTTTCGGTGCGGCGATACCAGACAGACTCAAGGAAGTCGGTATTGCCGATGCCGCTGAGTTCGCTCTCGGGACAGAACGGAACGGTGATGCGGCCCTCGAGCTCTTGGGTAACGAGGCCGCGCTCGAACCCGCTGTCGCCGCTGTCGATCGCAAACTGCCAGTCGCCATTGAGGCATAGCCAGTCATCGCGAACCATTTGTGGGCGGGGGTATTCAGGGCGTGGGATGCTCATGGTGGTCCTTCCGGTGTGGCGCCACATTAGTCACAACGCCGCGTGACCGCCATCGGTAGGACCCACGTGGACCTTCGTGATATCAACAGTATTGGCGATCAAACGGTTGAGCGCCTTGTCTCGCATCGGGTCTGTCCGGAGTTGCGCCCACTGGGCCTGGGAACCGTTGGGACCTCGTTTGCCCAGCCGGGTTTTGAGTTCGTGCGGCGGCGCTCGAATATTGGCCATATCCTCGCCTGCGTTGACGGCGAAGGCGAGGTGCTGCTGGCTGGGCAGTGGTGCCGACTGGCGCCGGGCGAGGCGTATCTGTCGCCAACGGGCTGCCTCCACGCGTACGCCGCGCGTGGCACGTGGCAGGTGGTGTGGGCCCATGTCGAAGTCGATGCCCAGGCGAACTACGGCATCGAAGCGGGTGGCCCGCGGGTGGTGGTGGGCCTGCCAACAGAACTGCCCGAGGTGGTGCGGGCCCTCGATCGCGAGGTGCTCGGGCGCAATGAGGC
>JAQIBG010000001.1 GCA_027859175.1 Planctomycetota bacterium
TGTCGAGACCTGGTGGGAGAAAGCCCCGCAAACGGCCGCGGCCAAGCCGACACAGACCCTCCCCCTACCGGCGGCAGCCACGCCGCGGTGCTCGATGGCTGGCGCGCCCCTTCGCGTCACCAGATCGAGGTGCTTGCGCTGCCGGCACGGCATTGGAAATGGCGCATGCGCCACGCCGCGTGGACCCTGAGCCAACAAGCGGCCGCCCTCGAGCACACCGACTTCGATCTGGTGTGGGCCACCGACATGCTCGAACTCGCCGCCTGGCGTGGGCTGGCACCGGCAGCCCTCGCCGCCCTGCCGCACGTGCTGTACCAGCACGAAACTCAACTCCTGTACCCAGACCCCACCGGCACCGAACGCGATGCCCACTTCGCCTTCAGCAATGTGCTCTCGGCCGCCGCCGCCGATGCCGTGTGGTGGAACAGCGCCTGGCATCGCGACACCGCACTCGCTGCTTGGCACACCTGGCTGAGCCGCTTTCCTGATCACCAGCCAACCGATACCCTCAACCAGATCGCCGCGCGCAGCCAGGTGTTGTACCCCGGCATAGAGCCGCCGGTGCCAGGCCAGCGCCCCAGCGATCAAGCACCCCACCTGCTGTGGTGCGCTCGCTGGGAAGCCGACAAAGACCCGGAGGCCTTTGCTACGGCCGTGCATCAACTCGCCGATCAAGGCCATCGCTTTCGCTTCAGCATGATTGGTGGCCACGACACCGGGCGCTTTCCAGCCCTGGCTGCCCTGCGCGCCGCCCATGGCGATCGCATTGTCCACTGGGGCTGGCTCGAATCGCGCGCCGCGTATCACGCCGCGCTCGCCGAGGCCGACATCGTGGTCAGCACCGCGCAGCACGAGTTTTTTGGCCTGGCCGTCCTCGAAGCGGTGGCCGCCGGCGCGCGTCCACTGCTGCCACGTCGCCTCGCCTATCCTGAGATCTACGCCGCGCTCGGCGAAGAGGTGTTTTACCGCGACGGCACACTCGCCGCGGCCCTTGCCGCGCGCCTTGCTGACCCACAGGCAATCGACGCGGCCGCCGTGAGCGCGCCCTACCTATGGCCGAAGCAGGCCAGCAGGTGGGACGACGCCGCCCAAGCAATGCGGCTGTAAGCCTGCTAGTGCGCTTGCGACAGGGTGCGCATCACGCTGTGCGGGGCTTGGTCAGAAACCCGTATCCGATACACATCAACCTTGCGCTGCGAAGACGGATCTAAGGTCTCAACCCGCAAGGCCAAGTGCTTGATCGGGATGTCCTTGTCTTTGACCAGATAGCTTTCGGACCAACTCAGGTCAATAATCCGGGCTACCGGGATGTGCCGCATTGGCTCCTTGGCCCCCTCCGCGGTGATCGCAACAAAACCCGCTGCGTCTGACGGTGAGACGGTAACGCCGATATAATCAGCCGCATAGATGGCAGATACCGACAGCAGAAGTGCACAACAACGAAGCATGGGAACCCCTCCTCACAGGTGGCGATTGCATGAAGCTACCGGTAATTGCCGTAGCGGTCGCCTAAGCTTTCGGTCAATTTCCGGGCGCAGCTAGAATGCCGGCGTGAACCACCACAACATCAGCGATAGGCTGACCACCGAGGCCGCGGTCGACAGCACGATGCTGGCAGCCGACAATTCGGCATCGGCATCCATCTGCTCAGCCATGACATAGGCCGTCACCGCGGTTGGGCAGGCACAGAACACCATCACGATAAACAGCTCCACCGGGCCCAGCGCAAAGGAGCGCGCCACGCCATAAGCCACCGCTGGCAACAAGGCCAACTTGAGCAGCGTCACCACGCTGGCCCGCACCGCGTGGCGTTTGACCGGCTCAAGCTGCAGCGAAGCGCCAATACCCAGCAGGGCCAAGGGCAGAGCCATGCGGCCCAAGGCGTCGCAACTGCGGGTAAAGAAGCCGGGCAAGGGCCAGTCGAACAAACTAAACGGCGTCGCCAGCGCGCAGGCAATGACAAAGGGATTGGTCACCGCGCTCACCACCGTTTTGCGCACCGCTGCCACCGGGGAAGCGCCCTCCTCGTGTTGGATCAACACCACCACCGAACTGATCGCGAGAAACGGGATGATGCCACCCAGGGCCAGGGTTGCCGTGCGCTCCGCCAAGCCCAGTGCCGGGCTCGCCTCAAGCGCATACAAGATCACCACTAGGCCAATGTACACACAGTTCGACCGGAACGATGCCTGCGACACCGCACCGCGCACCGGGCTCGGCGTCTTCAGCACGCGCTGCACCACATCGGTGAGCACCGCCACCACCAGCATCGCGGCGATGGTCACCCCAGCCACGCGCAGCGGCGGACCGGGCGCAAACTCAGCTGTAGCGATCTTGACGAAAAGCAGCGCCGGCATGCCCACCCAGAAGGTCAGCTTGTTGAGCCCGCGAGTCAACTCAGCGCTGATGAAGCCACGCGCCCGCAACACCACGCCGATGGCGATGACGATGATAATCGGCGCAAGGGTATCGATCAGGTGCACGCGGCTGCAGCCTGGGGCTGGCCACGGGGATGCAATCAAGAGGGATACCGCTCTCAGCTTTGCCGGAGACAATGGTCACCGTCAAGAATCTTGACGCCCCCGAACGGCAAGCTTCTTGACGCTACGGCCATGTCCGCGTCCTAAGTCGTGTCAGGAGGCCACCACGGCACTGGCACGGCGGGTGCATAGTCACCCTTGCTATGACCCGCATCCTTCTCGCATCAATCGCCGCTCTCGCCCTTGTCATCGGCGCCGGCTGGGGCTCCCAGCGCGCCGGCGATACCCGCCGTGAGCACCACGCCTCAGCCGAGCTCGTGGCTCGAGCCGCCTCCATCGACACCGAGCAGCGCCGCTGGCAAACCACGCCCGATGGCTTCGCCGCTACCGCCACGCGTGATGAGGCCCTGCGCACTCTGGGCATGCTGCGCGAACTCTACGCCCAGGAAGAGCGCCTGTGGACCTACTACCAAGCGCTCGGCCAGAGCCACCAAACCCGCAGCCAACTCACCGATGAACGGGCTGAACTCGAGCGCCGTGTGGCGCGTCATGAAGCCCACCTGCGCGAACTCGATGCTTCACTGCAGCGCCTGCGCCCACCCGAAGTGCCCACCGGCATCACCTTCACCGATCACTGACCTGCGGCCGAGCC
>JAQIBG010000056.1 GCA_027859175.1 Planctomycetota bacterium
GCATGTGAAAAATGGCCAAACCATTGTGCTCGGCGGATTGGTTTCCGAGAGTGATTCAAGTGACCGCTCTGGAATTCCGTATCTATCGAGAATCCCAGCCTTGGGCAATCTGTTCGGGACCAAGGGCAAGCAACTCAATCGCAGCAAGCTGCTGATTTTTGTGACCAGTCACATCATCGATCCCTCGGGTAGCAAGTTCTCGGAAGAGGTCCAGCATCTGCGTGACAATGCCCGTGTTGCGTTAACGGCGGAGGGGCGCGCGCGCGAAGCGGCTCGCGAGGCATTGGATGCCGAGCTTGCGGCGCAGCGCGCCGAAGAGCGGGCTGCCGAAGAGGTCAGCACCGAGAGTGATGGCGAGCGCAGCTCACGGACCGGCTTCGGCGGCCGGCGGAGGCGCTGAAGGCGGATGGGCCGGCGACTGGTCGGACTCGATATCGGTTATCTCAACCTGCGCGCGGTGGCCCTGGAGGTCACCCGCAGCGGGCATCGGCTGATTGATTCAGTTCAGGTTTCGCGCTTTGACGACCTTGGCCAGCGCAAGGCCTTGTCGCGCGCTCTCAATGAGCTCGACAGCCGATTACCCCTGCGTGGCGAGGTGGTGGTGTCGTCGAGTGACTTGGCGTCTATGGTGCGCTTCGAGCATAACGACCCGATGCCGCCTGACCGGCTTGATCGCGTGCTGCGGCTCGAGCTCAGCCAGCACGCTGGTGACAATGGTGACGTGGCCGCAGATGCGGTGACGGTGCCGATTGATGGCGATGAGCTGATTCATTGCTGCGGCCTCGCGCAGCCGCCGCAGGTAACCGAGTTACTGGCCGAGCTGAAGGCTAACGGCATCGTGGCCGATCGCGTTGACCTGGCCCCGGCCGCTGGTGTCAACTCAATGCGCTATCAACAACTCAGCGACGAAGAAGACAGCGCGTTTGGTTTGTTGGTTGACGTTGGTGCGCGGACGACGCGGGTGATTTTGTGCCGTGGGCGCGACTTCTTGGCCTGCCGCCAGTTGCCCATTGGCGGCGATCAGTTCACCGAAGAGTTGGCGCGCAGTCGTGATATCCGCTTTGAGGAAGCCGAAGCAATCAAGACTGGCCTAGCTAATGCCGAGACCGTCGGCGGCGATGGCGTGGTCATTTCAGCCGTTCAGGCGGCGCTCAACGAGCGTGAGGCTGCCGCTAGCGGCAGCGACGTGATCGACGTCGATCTCAGCGGCGATACCGATTCTGACGTGCTATCCCTCGATGATGGCGACAAGGGCGACGTCTTAGGCTTGGCGATGGACGCCGCCCTCCAGGGGCGCGGCGCGGCAACCGAACGGGCTTTGAGTAGTGGAGATCCGATTGCGGACGATCTCAATGCCGCCTTCCATGCCGATGATGACGTTATGGGCGATGACGAGGTCAAGGGTGGTGTTCAGCCAGATTTGGCGCCGGCGGGTGATGCCGGCCCCGACCTTGCTGATACCGATACCAGCCTCGATTTGTTTGACGACACCTGTGCCGACTCCGATCGGCTTGCGATCGTGCTCGAAGATGAGGTTGGCGAGATCGAGGCCGTCGACAACGGCGACTCCGACCGGCTTGAGTTGGTTGACAGCGCCGAGGATGATGGCTTCGACCCTGATCAAGGCTTGGAGTTTGAAACCGGCCCGCAGTTGGCGGTGGATGATGGCGGCGCAGGTGCTGTGCAATCGCTGGCAGCCAGCGCACCGGCGCCACGAGCACCCGAGCCTGCGCCCGAGTCCGCACTCAAGCCGGCCGCGGCGCCGCAGTGGCAACGCAGCGACGGAGGCTTTTCACTCGATGAGCCCGAGGTCGAAGCGCCTGGTTCGCGCACCCTGATGATGGGCGGCGTGGCGATGGGCCCCGAGTTGACGCGGGCGGCCGAGGGGCTGTACGCCCAGGTCGCCAAAACGGTGTCGTGGTTTCAGGCGCAATTGCGCACCTCCAGTCTTGAGCTGGGCTGGGTGCGGCTGGCTGGTGGCGGGTCTGATTTGATCGGCTTGCAGCCCTACTTGCGCCGGCGCTTTGGGGTTGAGGTCAGCAATCATAATCCCTTTGTGGCCTTGACCGATCGTCCGCCTTTAGCGGCGTCTTCGTTTACCTTGGCGGTTGGCTTGGCGCTGGGCGCGGCCGACAAGGGCGTGCGCTTTGATCTGCGGCCAGAGAGCCTGCAGCGGCGTGAATTGTTCTGGGGCAGCGTGCTGTGGCCGCGCGTGGCGGCTGGCGCGATGGTGGCCGCTACGGTGGTGGCTGCGGTGGCCCTGTCGGTGGCGCACAGTGCTGACCAGCAGCGTTTCGAGGCCTATGAGGCGCAGCGCGTTGAGCACGAGCGTTTGTTGGCCGAAAAGAAAAAGCTCGAAAGCCAGCGCGATGGCTTGTTGACCGACCTCAAGGGTGTGGCCAGTCGCATTTTTGGTGGCCGCGATCTCTTGTATGCGATCCGAGCCTTCAAACAGGAGGCGCCGACCGAGTTGTGGATTACCACGCTCGACACGGTGGATCCGGCTGTTTCGGCGCGGCGGAGTTTGACCAGTGGCGCTAGCCGTGGCAGCAGCCCGACACGGGGGACCAGCGGGCGTGGCGCTCGCGGGCGCGGAGCGCGCGCCAGCGGCACAGCCGGCACAGCGCCGGGCGCGGTGCGCGAAGATACGTTAATCAGTGCGGTGTGGGTCGACGGCTTCATGAAGCCCGATGCTGGCCGCACCAGTACCGATCTGTATTCCAAGTACCGCGAATGGTATGAGAACCTGCTCGATTGGCAGCCCGATGAAAATGCCGGGCCACTGTTTTCGACCTATCAACCGATTTGGTTCGACGACAAGAAGGAGTCGGCCGATGTTGAAGGGCGGTATCGTTTCGAGATCAAGTTCCTGCTGCGGCCAACCAGTTGGCAGGAAGTAGCGCATTTGGTGGGGGAGGGCGAGCGATGAAGCCGGTAATTCGCCCTGCTTTGCGCACCAGTTGGCTTGTGTTTGTCGGCAGTGTGGTGGTGTGCGCTCTCTTCCTTGCGTTCTGGTCTGATTGGGGTGCGGTCGCTGCTGAAGTGGAAACCGCGCGGACCCAATACGAAGACCGACTCGGCAGTTTGAATTTGGCCGGTCAGGTGGCGGCGCAGCAAAACGCCAATGCGGTTCTGCAGAAGCACATCGATGAGCTCAAAGCTCAAACGGGGGTTCGTGAAGTGGTGCCGTTTACGGTGCCGGAAGATTTCACTAAGCCCGCGAGTGAATATTTTCGTGTTGCGTACAGCCGGATTCGCGACGACCTGTTGCGCCTCGCTAGTTTGCGTGGTTCCCAAGGCTACGATCAGGATCTCGGCTTCGGATTCTTGCAGGGCGGCCTGCCCGATCCGGAACGGGTCGAGCAGTGGCTGCTGATGCTCCAGCTCACCAGCAAGGCTTCGTACTTGGCCCTGAGCGCGCCGCACAACACCCTGCATAATATCAAGGTGGGCGACTTGGGCTCCGCTTTTGAGCCAGTGCTGACTGGGCCCGAGGAGCGTCAGGCCTTGTTGCGCGAGTATCGTTTCGATCTGCAGGTAGAGGGTAGCTTGCACGATATTTTATGGTTAGTGCATCAGCTATCGGCTGAAACCCAGACCGAAGATCATCGCAAGATGCAGCAGTGGCTGTCGGGCCGCAATGGCGTGGCCGACAAGGTCTATCAGGCTCTGTACGGCGAGCAGACGCAGGCGCCGGGCGGCGATGCCACGGTAAGCCCGCTGGTGGTGTTGGGTTTGAAGATCGACAGTCAGAACCTGGAAGCCGACCAGTCGGTGCAAACCCTGTCGGCGCATCTTCAGTTGGCTGGGATGGAGTTTTTGACCGACGAAGAGCGCGGTACCACCAAGGCTGTGGCGCCGGCACGAGGCGTGACGGCCAGCGGGCAGGGCGTGCGGGCGAACCGACCATGAGCAAGGGGGCGGTATCATGAATCCACATCAGTTGCCGGTGGTGCTGGCCTTGGTGGCCGTTGCCGGCGCCAGTTTCTTGCTGTTCCAGGTTGACCGCAGCATGCCGCGCGTTGAGCCGCCGGCTGTTGGCAGCGCAGACGCGGTCAAAGACGTGGCCTTGGATGTGCCTCCGATTGAGGAGTTCGCACATTATTACGGCAGCGAAGCCGATGCTTGGCAAGACTTGAACCCCTTTGTGCCGGCTGCGGCGCGGAAGCGCGAACGCGATCAGTTGGTGCGTCAACGGCAGCGTGATAAAGGCCAGTCTGATCAGACCGTGGCAACGCAGCGTCCACCAGATTTGCCGCCACCGCCCAAGCCGCAGGCCCCGATCAAACGGCCTGCTCCCAAGGCATTTCCCAGCCTGGGCGAGGCGAGCACGGTGGTGCCGCGCGTGGTTGGCTACTTGACGGGCCCCGGGCACCGCACCCTCAAGGTGCAGTTTGGCCCTGACGGCGACGTGATGACCATGCAACCCGGCGAGAGCCATGGTGCCTGGACCTTCGTTGCTGTTGAAGACGGCAATGCCGTGTTCACCGATGAGGCCGGCGCGCGTCACAGCTTCTTCATTAGTAACCCGGTAGCTGGAACAACGACCCTGAGTGGCACTGATTACCTGGAAGCGCGGCAGACTGGCGGCGGCTCGGGTGGCGCACCGGGTGGTATGGGCGGCAGCATGGACGGCGCGAATTTGGATCCGGCCGCGATTCTCAAGCAGATCGAGGGTGACCCACGTGGCGCGGCGATGCTGCGCTCCAACCCGCGTATCCGTCAGATGATCGAGAAGGATCCGGCCAAGGCGCTGAGCCTGTTTGAACGCCTGAGCCGGCAAGAATAGAGCCCAAGGGCCCCACTTGCCTCTTCCGGGGCCTGCCAAGAGCCGTAGCGTCCCGGCCATGACTGAGATTTATTGTCGTCACGCCCTGACGGTCACCACCGAGGGTGAGCCCCTGTATGTCCTGGTTGCCGATGCCCTTCCGGGCCTTGCGCGCAATAAGGCACGTCTTGCGATCAGCGCCGGTTTGGTGCAGGTCGATGGCGCCTTGGCCAGTGACCCGCAGAAGACCGTTGCAGCGGGCAGTCATGACCTGGTGGTCGATCTGGCCCAGGGCATCCCGAATCGTGGCGCTCAGCGGGCCCACCGCCGTGATGGTGGTTCGGCCGCCGTGGTTGAGCGGCCGTTCGCGGTGCTGTTCGAAGACGATCAGATCATCGTGGTCGATAAGGCTTCGGGCATCCTGTCGGCGCCTGCCGACAGTGACAGCCACGGCCATATCCCCGAACTGTTGCGCAACTACTGGCGGTCGAAGAAGAGCGGGCATCGCTTTATCGGCGTGGTGCACCGTATCGACCAGCCCACTTCAGGTTGCTTGGTGGTTGCGCGAACGCAGGAAGCGCAGCGGATTCTTCAGACCCAGTTCGCCAGCCACTCAGCAGGTCGACGTTACCGCTGCTTAGTAGCTGGCGGCCCGCGCCAAGATCAGGACACGCTCAATGGCAAAATCGGGCGTGGCCTCGACGGTCGCCGCTCGGTGGTTGATGAGACGCGGCCAGGCAAAGACGCCATCACCCATTTCACGGTGCGTGAGCGTTACGCGACCGGTGCAGACGTTGAGGTCTGGCTCGAAACCGGGCGCACCCACCAGATTCGCGTGCATATGGCCGGTATCGGTTGCCCGGTGCTGGGTGACCCGTTGTACGGCATGCGTGGCAAACGCGGTAAGCCGGCCGACGGCATCCCGCGGGCCCCGCGATTGATGCTGCATGCCTGGCAGGTGGCGTTTGATCATCCGCGTTCGGGTGAGCGGATTGAAGTCGAGGCACCGGTGCCGCCGGTGTTCGCGCAGGTTGCCAAGGGCCTGTAAAGCCGCTCTTGGCTCCGGATGCCGCCTGTCGGCCCGGTTACTGATTAATGCAGTTCCACCGGGGTGCTTAACAGCGCGCCCTTGGTGCGAACGCCGTCCCAGGGGGGATCGGTGAAGGCATTGACGCCGGCAGCGGCATCGGTGCGCCACAGCGCCACACCCTGGTCTTCACCGGCGGCCTGATTGATTGCCTGCCAGCACAGGTCGAGCACGCCGCTGTGCGGAGTGGTCCAATCGCTGGCGCTCAGATCGACGCTCGGGCTATGCGGGCCGAAGGCGCCAATCGCGAGATACACGCCACGGGTGTAGCCATAGCTGGCTTCGCAGCGGCGCAGGTACAGGTCTTCACGGATCACGGTAGCGGTTCCGCCCTTCGTGCTGTGCGTCTCCTTGCTGGTGGTCACCGTGTTGCGGCGTGGTTGATAGCTGGCGAAGCCAATGACCAGTGGGTTGCCCCAGGCGTCGTTCCAGGCTTGGTCGGGGCTGCGATCAAGCTGATAGGCTTCGAGTGATTCATTGCCTGGGGTGGCGGAATTGTCGGCCGGAAGCAGCTTGGCGAGCGCGAGTAATTCGGCGCTATAGCTGGCGGTGAGATCGCGCAGGGCGTGGTCGTCGGGTGGGCATTCATCGTTGCGGCTTGGCGAGTTGGCTTCATTGAGGTGGCCGGGCGGATAATTACACGCCGGGCGGCCCCACGGGTGGGCGAATTCCCAGCTGTGCAGCGGTGTTTGGGCCCAGGTTCCACTCAAGACATCAAAGCGGTCGCCGCCGGGTACGTACAGCAGTTCAAGAATGCAGCGCAGTTGGCGCGGTGGTGGCACGGTGGCGAGCTGCTTCTGAATCATCAGCGCTGCTGAGCTTTCTTCGCTGCCGAGTTCTTGGCAGCGCCGGATCACTTCTTGCATGCGTTGGGCAGTGAGGGCAGTGCGGGCGGCTTTACGGGCTAGGCTGATGCCACCCATGGTGAGGGCTGCCAGCACCCCGATGATGGCGATAACCACCAGGAGTTCGATTAGGCTGAATGCACGTTTCACCACTGGCCCTCCATGGGTGGTGTGTGGAGCCGTTGCACCCAGGCGATGGTGCCGCCTTGGTTGACGGTGGTCACCCACGGCGCGGCCGTGGGCACCCGTGCCCGGCTAGCCGGAACCGGCGCGATGTTCGGGTATTCATTGATAGGCCCATGACGCTTGCGGGTTGGGAACGTGTAGTGTTTCGGCTTCTCGGATTCGGCGGTGCTGTCGTAGGCTTTCATCAGATAACGCACATCGACCCCGCCAACGGCCGGGCTCCATTCAACTCGATACCATAGTCTGACTTCTTGTGCGACCTGGAGGTCAAACAGGCCTTGGTCGCCGCCGAATTCATTCTCGGCATTAAGTCCACAGACTTCGTCCCAATCGCGATAGCCACGGCTGCCTCCGGCACCAACGGTAATCGTGAAGGTGGCGGGGCCGTCGCGGAAAATCCTGAACCAGGCCAGGCCGCTTGATGCGGGGTCAATGCTCACGTCGCCTTGACGATGTTGGTCCCAGCGTTGCGCAACGGTATCGCTGGCATCGAAGCCCAGCGGTACCGGGTCGGGCTTGCGTAACACCGGTACGCCGAATAACGGGTCGCTGGGGTCGGTGCTGATGGCGTTGGGAGCCACGTCCTGGCTGATTGCATACGGTGGCCGTTGCAGGCGCTCCATCGGCGCAATGCAGACCGATCCGACCGCTGGCCAGGCCGGGCGGTCGGCGCTGCCGTCATTGCTGCTGTCGATGCTGAGCGCGTTGCTGTAGCGCAGATCGAAGGCGCCATCGCCGTCATAGTCTTTGGTTTTCGGCCCTAACTGACCATCGCGCACATCAACCCAGCCGTAGCTACGTTCGTGGATCAGGTTGTTGGGGTCGTTGGGGTCGTTGACGCTAGGGTACCGTTGTGACCAGGTGGGATTGGAGTAGGCCGAGAGATCCCAGCCAACGCGGCTTGCTTCGCAGATATAGCTGCACGCCGCACTGAGCATGACGCGGGCCTGGGCTTGTTGCAGGCTGACGGCGACATTGGCGCTGGCGCTGCGGGCTCGGGTGACAAAGGCGATCGCCAGCACCGCCGACAATACCATGAAGGCCAGTACAACGATCAGCAGGAATCCGCCTCGATGATGATTGCCTTGGTTCATGGCGGCGAGTCCAGGTGGCGCTGCGCAGCATTGAGGGCTTGTTGTTCGGCTACGCTGAGGCCAAGGCTGCTCGGATCGGCAGCGGCGAAACGGGCCCAGCCGCCGTTGGGGTGGCGCTGGCGTCGCGCGCCGCGCAGCGTGGTGGCAAAAATATTGAAGCTCAACTCGCTGCGTTCGCCGCTTTCGCGGTCGGTCCACAGGATCCGCATATTATGGATGAAATGTCCGTCGATGAGGGTGCGCATGACGTCGAGCTGGAGGTCGGGCCACCCGCTGGGGAGGTGCTGGCCGATCGGCAGGATCGCGGTGCTGCGAATGATTGGGGATTCATTTTTATCGGCGTGCCCCATCGGGCTGCCATCGCGGCACCGTTGGGTGGTGGCGAGAATGATGTCGCCAAGGTAACTCTCGGTGGTTTTATCGCTTTCGGTGAGCAGATTGGACGTCCTGCCGCCGGCGCCGAAGCGGTGGAAGGCGTTGCTGTTGTAGCGCGCTGCTGGCACCAGGCTGATGAAGCCTTCGTAGCTTTGCGCCTGTCGACTCGGAGCGAGAAAGGCGCGGTGGTCGTCACGGTATTTCACCTGTGCGTCTGAGCGGATTGAGGTGCGGGTGTCATAGGTGTTGCTGCTGCCATCCAGGTCTTGGTCAAATGCGGTATGCACCTGGCCATCGAGACGCGGGAGCAAGCCAGACGGCCCGTTGCCGTAAACCTGTGACAAGGTGTTGGCCGGGAGGTAGTCGTGCATGCCGTAATAGCCCAGCGCATCATGCAGGAACAGCAGTTGGTTGGGGAGCCAGGTGGCGGTTTGGATCGCGTTGGGCGTGGCATTGGCGACCTGACCGTAGGGGCCTGACCGCATGGGGCCGACGCTGGCGTCGTAACTAATATCGAGCCAGTCGCTGCCGGTGCCCAGGTCGAGCTGCTTGGAGCGGTTGCTGACGAGGGCGTAGCGGCCATAGGGGTGCCAGCTAAAGGCCCGTTCGAATACGTTGCCGCGATACCAGCGGCGTGGGTCGTTGGCTTGATAGGGGCGGTCATCGAGGCCGCGGTCGCGGTCGAGTTGGTTGATCCGTTCGCGGTTGGCGAGGCCGCGCGCGGCGGCGCCGGTGAGCGTATTGTCGCCAGCAGGTTCCAGCAGCGGTTCGCTGGGGCGGATATTCCAGGCGGCATAGGCATCGCCGCTGTCGTTGAAGCCGGCGCCGGCACCGGCCTGGCCCGGGGTATACAACGACAGCGGCACGAAGGGCAGGCCAAAGCGCACGTCGTTGTGGTAGCCCATTTCGGTGGGTGGGTACACCGTGCGTAGCGCGGTGTGGAGTGGGTCGCTGCCGCCGCGGGGGTCGTCGTAGGCGAGCCAGAAGTCGGCTTCCTCGAGTGCAGCGGCGAAGCCGAGGCGCATCAGTTCATTTTCGCGCTCGAGTTGGCCGACCACTTGGATAGTGGTGGTGGCGGTGCCGAAGGCGCTGTACAGGCCGAGCAGAACCACGGCGCCCAGGGCGGTGGCGAGCAGCAGCTCGATTAAAGTAAATGCGCGGCAACTCATCGCAGCGAGATCTCGAGGCGTGGGTCGTAGATATTGATGCGCGCCACCTCGATGGCGTGTAGGCGCACCGAGGGCGGGAGGTGGCCACGATCAAGCAGGTGGTTGGCGTTGCGGTCGACGCCATAGAGCCCGCTAAATGCAGCCTTCGGGTCGTGGTGGATGCTGCTGGTGGTCCAGCTGTGCCAGCTGTCGGGGGTGAGCGCCCAGCCGGTGTCGGCACGGGCGCCGCCGCGGATGCCCTTGGAGTAGGCGTCAAGGCGGTTGGCGAAGCGCGATACGTCGTCGATCCAGGAGTGGTGCTCGCCGTCGGGTCCGATGCTCCAGCCGTGCACGTTGCTGCCGCTGTCGAGGGCCGACACGTCAGCGAAGAAGGCCCAGAATTTTTCTGGGTTGCGGTACAGTGCTTGGTGGCGGTCGTAGAAGCGAACACCAGTGCTGCTATAGCGATTCATTTTTTGTGATCCCATGGCGCCATCGACGGTGTAGCTGGGCGTGCCTGAAAGCCACCGGAAGCGTGCGACCTCAACCACGTCCATATTATTGAGTGGGTAGCGGCTGGCATCGACCGGAGCAGAGGGGGCCAGCTCGCAGTCTTCGTAGCTCATCCAATCGACCGCCCAGAATACCAGTTGCCGACAGCGCTCGCGCGGCGCAAAGGGCGCGGTGAGGCTGTAGTGGCGTCGGTCGCCGCTGATGGTGGCAAGATCGAGCGTGTCATTGAACATGTTGCCGCCTGGATTGCTGATCGCCTCGGCGGTGAGGATCTTCCACTGTTGGGCTGGGACCGGCGGGATGTTGGGGTCGCTGGCGGTGCCAGGGATGGCGCTCGTGCTCAACAGGCCGGTGCTGTTGATGGTGTCGTATTGGATCAGCGGGAAGTCGGTGGCGAGCGAGCGGTTGAGCGGGCGCGGCAGGGCCCAGTTGTCGTCGTGATGGGTCACATGGCGCATCACCACCTCGAGCATGCGTTCGTGCCAGAACAGGATGCGGTCTTGGGTGACGAGCAGGTCACCGGCGACCGGCGCGACCAGTGCGCTTCCGCTGTGCAGCGCTGGGTGCGCGGCGAACACCTCATCGAACACGGCCTGCAGGGTCGGATGGGCTGGCGTGGCATCCACGCTGAGCACACCCGGCACCGCCACGCCGGTGCCGAGATTGTCACCGGCCGGGCCGGTGCGGGCATACCAGCGCGTCAAGGTCAGGGCGGCGTGGGCCAAGGCGTTGAGGCCGCGGGCAATGCCAGGATTGTGGGCGTGCGCGGCGACCTCGGCCGGGCCGGCGGTGCCATCGATGAAGCTGCTGGGGACGCCTTGGCGAACCGCGTACCACAGCGCCAGCGCGAGGTAGCGCTTAGCGGCGCTGCGGCTCGACTCGATGCTCCAGGTGGCGGGGCCGTCGGTCACCATGTCGCGGTAGGCGGCGAAACCGGATGCCGCGGTGGCGTCGTCCCAGGGGCCGAGGTCGGTGCTGAATACGGCGATGTCGCTGGTGTCGCTCGGATCAGGGTGGAACGGGTAGGTGTTACCGTCTTGCTCCAGGTACAGCGGCGGATGCGGGTAGGCCATGTAGTAGGGCCCGCCTTTGAACCAGGGCCGACCAACAGCGTTCTGCTGTGCTGAGCCAACAATGGCAAACACCAGACGCTGCGCGTCGGTTGGTGTTTTGAGCTCGGCTGTGCCTTCTTGTTTGATGCCGAGGGCTTGTTGCCCTTGTCGATAGTAGAGGCGGCCGCCGCTTCCGAGGACTTGGCGGATTGCGTCGCCGTCTGAGTCGAGGCGCTCCGCGATCCGCATCGGCAGCGGCGCGATAGCATTGCGCGCAGTGGCGACGCGTTGTTCGAGGTCGGGCGCGAAGCCGGCATAACCGGCGTTGCTTGACCAAGGATTGCCAATCCGCGCTTCGGGCAGCAGGGTGGCGGCGGCGCCGTATTTATACGAGGTCGGCCAAATGATGGGTTTGCTGCTGAAAGACTCTATAATATCGAGCCCGGCGGTGGCGGCGTAGAGGCGGTAGCGCGCCTGCTCTTGGGCCTTGATGCCCTGCGGCAGCAAAATCAACAAGCTGAGAACGCCAACGGCACTGATGCCAAGGGCGATGGCGACTTCAAACAGGGTGAAGCCGTACCGAGTTTGGTGGGTCGCCCTAGTCGCCATCACTGATCAGCACCACGCCGGTTGCGTCGATGGCAATGTCGCTGTAGCCAACGCCGCCGTGGATGCGGATCAAGCGCGTGACCGGGCTTGGGTCTTGCACCAGGGTGGTATTGCTGAGCCAGCGGCGGGTTTGCGCGGCGCGACCGATGCTGATCGGCTGCGTGGCGCTGGGGCTCGCGATGGGCGCACCGGAGTCATAGGCGAAGAACCAGCACAGGGCTTGGTTCAGCGGGCGCGGGCCGGTGCCGGTGTCGATCTCGATGCCGACATTGGCTGGCAGTTGCTGGCGACTGGCGAAGTCTGGCGTGGCCGGGACCAGATCGCTGGCCTGATTGCCGTAGAGCATCGCCACTTCAAAGCCGCCGCCGGGAGCCGGGCGCAGGCAGATGCCGTAGTGCGGCGTCACAGCCATGGGCGAGCGCGGATCGATGGCTGGCGGAATGCTGGAGCGAGCCAGGAGTTGGGCTTCGCCGATCAGTGACACGAGGGCCTCGGAGGCCTGGTTGCGGGTGTTGGCATGAACGGCAGAGATCGCAGGCGGTACGGCCAGGCTGGTAACGAGGCCGACGATGGCCATCACGGCCATGATCTCGATCGAGGTCATGGCGAGGCGTCCGGATGTGCGAGTCAAATAGGCCATTGTATGTATCTCCGCCGCGTTGCGTACCTAACACCCGATCATAGCGACTTCGGTCTGTTTTAACAAACCTTGTCTGAGCTGGGCACGTGGCTCCATCATAGCGCGCCTGATAAGTTTTCCAAATCGATTTTTTAAACGACAAAATCGATTTGTTTGGAAATGTTTGGGGCCTGGGTATGCTGGTTCATGACCGCCGCTAAATCAGGCGTAGGTCTGGAGATAGGCGCGGTGGAACGAGTCACCCTGAATACGATTGCCGAGGTCTGTGGCCTGTCGCGGCCAACGATCAGCCAGATTCTCAATGGCAAGGGCTGGTATCGTGAAGATACCAGGGCCCGCGTTTTGGCCGCCGCCGATCGCCTTGGCTACCGTAAGAATGCGGCCGCCCAGAGCGTGATTACCGGCAGCATGCACACGATTGGCCTGATGTTGGCTCCGAGCGACCGCGACAGCCTGTTGCCGGGCGGGCTCTTGGCCGGGATTGAGGCCGGCGTTGGGCAGCACGGGTTCCTGCTCAGCTTGGCGCGGTTACCGGATCGCGATGAGCTCGCGAATGGCTATACGCCGCGCATTCTGGAGCAGATCGTGGCCGATGGCCTACTGGTGTTGTACAATGCACGGGTGCCGGAGGCGGTGGCCAGCATGATCGACAGTCACCGCGTGCCGGTGATCTGGCTCAATGACCGTCGGCCGAGCAATGCGATTTATCCCGATGACGTGATGGCCGGGCGTGTTGCCAGCGAATGTCTGATTGAGGCTGGCCATACCCGCATCGCGTGGTGTTCGCTGACCTGGGCGCGCGGGGTGAAACCCGGGCACTATAGCGGCGTTGATCGCCGGGAGGGTTACCTCGCTGCCATGCGTGCGGCGCGCTTGGAGCCACGCGAGTTAGTGCCCGAGCAGCAGCTTGTGCCGGATCAGCGTGTGGCGTGGTTGCGGGCCCAGTTGGCGCAGCCCGACCGGCCGACTGGCTTGGTGTGCTACAGCGGTGAAATCGCGCATGCGGCCTATGCGGCAGCTTTGGGCCTTGGCCTGGTGCCGGGTGTTGATGTATCGATCGTTTCGATTGACGAAAAGGCCAAGAGCCCGATTGGGATGACCTTTACTACCGCGTGCTTACCGTTTCCCGCCATGGGCCGTTTGGCCGTGAAGCAGCTGATCACGCGTTTGGATGACGATGCCGTGGCAGACTCAACCGCCGTGCCAGTGGAGTTGGTGCCGGGCGATACGGTGGGCCCGCCGGCTTGAGTTAATCTTCGCCGATGCGGCTGATGACTTGGCCGCCACGGCTGGGTTCGATCAGGCGGATGATCTTGTCGGCCATGGTGTCGCCGCTGGCGGTGGGCGGTACGCCAATGTGGTACATGACGAAGCCACCGGGTTCTGAGACGGCGTCGCGGTAATGCATGACCAGCGTGACCTGGCCCTCGTTGAAGCCGGTGCGACTGTAGGTGACGGCGCTCACGTCGCGTTTGCGCAGGTACAGCATCTGCTCGGTGACCGCGCCGTCTGATTCGCGGATCTTGATGAAATCGCCCCGATCTTCGACCGTGACGGCTGCCGGCAAGGCGCCAAGCATGAGGATTGCCAGGAGGCCAACGCGTATGGCATGGCTGCGTGTGGAGAGGGCTTGGGACAGTGCTGACATGACGTGGGCCTCATGAAAACGGGGCACAAAGAAAGCCTTCGTGCCCCGCGGTGGTGGTCTGTGTTTGGCGTGGTCAGCCCGGTAGCGGCGGCAGTTCGTCGTCGTCTTCCTCATTGGGCAGACCACGGTCGCCCAAGTCGGGCTCGTCGTCTTCCAGCACCACCAGCATCGAGCTGCGGTTAGAGGAGTCTTCAGGATCGTAGTCGCCGCCGGGATCGTTGTCGTCAGCCATGGCGTCAGCGTCAAACGAGGGCGCTTGCGGTGGTTCATCGAGGATGCCGAGGCCGTCTTCATCGGTCATCGCTTCGGCGGGCATTTCGAAGTGCTCGCTCGGGGCGCCGATGCTGGCGCTGGGCGGCGGCATGGAGCCGGCCAAGCTGGCCATGTCGAGGCCTTCTTCTTCGGCTGGCGGCGGCGGTGCGATTGGCTCGTTCGCGTTGGCTGGCGAGAAATCATAGGCTTCGGGTGCTTCTTGCGGCGGCGGGGCCACGGCCATCGCGCCGCTGGGATCTTCCTCTTCGTCTGGCACCACTTGCATGCCGCTGGCTTGGGGCAGAGCAACTGCACCGCGGCCGCCACGACGTGGCATCCAGGTGGCGAGCTGGCCGCCGCCGAGGCCTATAACGTCATTGAGTTCGTGGCAGGCCAAGCCAAGTGCTACGGTCAGCGCCGGGGCATTGGCTTCGAGGCCGTGGAGGTCGTATTTGGACGGAATCAGGTCGATGCCACTGAGGGGATCGAACACCGCAACCGGACGACCGAGGATGTTGCCGAGGATGTCAGCTAGCGAGGGCAGCTGCGAAGAGCCGCCGGTGAGGACAACGCGGGTGACGTCTTGGTCGAACTGGCCTTCGACGTAGTCGAACGACAGACGGATTTCGTTGGCGAGGTCTTCAAGGGCCGGCATTGCGGCGTCGAGCAGGGCTTCCAGGGTTTCGCCCGGGTTGAGCTTGATGGCTTCGACGTCATCGGCGTTTTCGTTGAATGTGCGCACGATGGCGTCACTGACTTCGTTGCCGGCGAGGTAAATCTCACGTTGAAACAGCAGGCGGTCGTCTTTGACAATGGCGACCCAACTCTTCGAGGCGCCGATGTCGACCAGGGCGGTGGCGCCCTCTTCATTGCCGCCGCCCTGTGGGCCGAGCACGCTAAAGGCGTTGGTTAGGGCGAATACGTCGACGTCGATCACTGAGGGGTTGACGCCAGCGCTGCGCAGCATGGTGATGTGGTCTTCCACAAAGCCTTTGCGCACCGCAACCAGCATTACGTCCATGTTGCTGGCGCCGCCGTCGTCGCGATCGGGTAGCGGCTGGCAATCGAGCACTACTTCGTCGGTGCCGAAGGGGATGTACTTGTCGGCCTCGTAGGCGATATGGCTCTTGAGCTCAGCTTTCTCGAGGCGCGGCGTTTCCACCTGGCGCACAATCACCGAACGACCCGACACAGCGCTCACCATGTTCTTGGGTTTGATGCCGAGCTGATCGATCACCTGACGAACTACCACCGACTGATCGTTGTCGCCAACGCGCATGTGGGCGTAGCCCTGCAATGCGATCCGGCCCTTGTTGGGCTGGAGTGCAACTGCTTTCACCGAGTATGAACCGACGTCCAGACCGACGATGGTCTTGCTGCCACCGAACATCCGTTGCTCCTTCATGCCCCTGCGAGATGCCGCTGGGCCGCCGCCATCCTAAGGCCGGCGCCCCACCGTCTGCAAGGAGGAATCGCGCTGATCAGGGTTGCCCTGTGCGTCCCTCGTCACCGGTGTCACTGTCGGGATCGGCACTTGGATCGGTCTCAGATTCGCCAGTGGTTTGCTCGGCGAGCTCGATTCGGCCCAATTCCCAAGTGATCTGGTGTTGTTGGACCAAGTCTTGGGTCATCGCGGTGCCGTTAAAGCGGGCCATGGCCTTGCCACCCGCGTGGCGCAGGATCCCGTCGCGCATCAGCACGCTGCCGCTGCCCGTCAGTTCGGTGAGTTGCAGCTCGATACCATTGGGGGCGGCTGCCAGCACCGCTGTAGGGGGGTTGTCGGCCGCCTCGGGGGGCAGCTTGAGCTCGTAACGATCACCCACCCAGGTGCGAATGGCGGTGCCGCCGAGGGGCTCGTCGAGGGTGATGGACTGCTCGCCCTCGCTAGGGACCAGCAGAATGCGGCTCCACAGGCGCGCTAGGCGCTCGGAGCTGTAGCTGCGGCGCGCGGCCGCGGCCATGGGTGATTGCTCGCCGGGCGGCCCTGGGTGCAGGCGCTCCAGCCGGTTGATGATGGTGTCGCCGCCGCTGACCGCGCTCACCACCCCGCTGCGAGGGTCAACAGTGAGCACCAGTGGCGCGTCAACCAGGGCCAGCATGTCGCCGAGCAGGGGGTCGTCGCTGCCAACGGCGTGGCCGTCGGGGCCGCGGCTATTGACGCTGTGGGTGCTGCCGGGGCCGGCATGCTCCGCTTTTACCTGCAAAATGCGCGCTTCGACTTGGGCCGTCTCGGGCCCCACCTCGAGTGGGATCAGCGCGAACTGCCACCGCAGGTGGGTGTGGTAGGTGAGGTCGTCGCCGCCGCTGCGCCAGGTCACGTTCTGCTTCAGGTCATACCAGTACACGCTGATCTGCTTGGCCACGAATTGGTGGCTCTCGGCGGCGTTCAGGCCAAGGCACAGCACGAGGCAGGTCAAGGCGCGGTTCAGGCCCATGCGGCGGCTCCCTGGTCGGCCAGCGATTGCAGGGCCTCAAGATTGGCGCAGCGGACCTGGTGCCCGGGGGCAACCGTCTGCAGCGTGATGGGGCCGCCCTCGAAGGCCGCGCGGTGCCCGGGGAAGCGTTTGATGAAGCGCGCTGGACTCGACGGCTCGGTGGGGCTGGGCGGGTCGCCCTGGAGCACAATGCGTTGGCGTTTGGTGCCCGGTTCATCGGGCGGCACCGCCGACAGCAGGGCCTGGGTGTAAGGATGCAGTGGCCGGCTCAGGATCGCGTCGGTGGGGCCGATCTCAACGATCTCGCCCAGGTACATTACCGCTACCCGCTGGCACAGATGCGCCACCACCGCCAGATCGTGGGCGATGAACAGGTAGGCCAGGCCCATGTCGGCTTGCAGGTCTTTGAGCAGGTTCATGACCTGCGCCTGCACCGACACGTCGAGCGCGCTGACGGCTTCATCGCACACGATCAGCTTGGGTTGCAGCGCTACGGCGCGGGCAATGCCAACCCGCTGGCGTTGACCGCCCGAGAACTGATGCGGGTAGTGATCAAGGTGGCCGCGTTCCAGGCCCACGGTTTCCAGCAACTGGGCGACCCGCTCGCGCGCCTCGCTGCGCGGGCACAGGCCGTGCACCACCAGCGGTTCGGTCAGCATGGCACCCACGGTCATGCGCGGGTTGAGGCTGCCGTAGGGATCCTGGAATATCATCTGCATGTGACGCCGTAGGCGTCGGAGTTCGCCGCCGCCGAGATCGGTCAATTCATGGCCGTCAAAGTGGATGCTGCCTGCGGTGGGCTCAATCAGACGCAAGATGCAGCGCCCGGCGGTGGTTTTGCCGCAGCCCGACTCGCCAACCAGGCCCACCGCTTCGCCGGCCGCGATGTCGAGGTCAACCCCATCGACCGCGTGCACGTTAGCGACGGTGCGCCCCAGCAGCCCACGACGAATCGGGAACAGCTTGCGGAGTCCGCGTACCTGGAGCAGGGGGTCGGCCATGGCCGCTCAGCGTAGGCTCCTGATGGTCGGCACAACTGCGCAGGGCGTGGTCACCAGTCGCGTGCTTGCTGTGGCTGGGGCGAGCTTGATGCTCGCGCCATGCGCGAAGATCTGCCGGCTGCAATCAACTGGATGAACTGGGGTGGCGAGGCCCTGGCTGCGGCCCGTGAGGCTGACCGGCCGCTCGCGGTGTTTGCCCTCGCGGCCTGCGATCACTGGGCCGCGCAGTGGCTGCGCGAGCTCGCGGCCGATGCCGAGGTGTGCGCGCTGCTGGCGGAGCAGTACGTGTGCGTGGCGATTGATCCGGCTGACGCGCCTAGCTTGGCGGCGCGGATCCAGCAGATTCTGGGCCTGCACGGGGCCCAGGGCTGGCCCGCTGTTGCGGTGGCGGTGCCCAGCGGCCATTTCGTGGGTGGGGTGCCGTATGCGCCGCTGCGCGATGCCGATAAGCGGGTTGGCCTGGCCCGAGTGCTGCTCGACTGCGCCCAGGTGTGGACCGAAGCCAGCGACGATCTGCGTCACGACGCTGCTGCCATCGCCGATATCCTGAGCCAGATGGCGGCGCGCAGTGCTGAGGGCAGCCTACCGCCACTGCGTCTGAGCCTGGAGCGCATCGAGGCCGAGGCGATGCACGTGGCCGATGAGATCGAAGGTGGTTTTGGGCCAGCGCCGCGTTTCTTGCAGCCGGGTTTGCTGCGTTTTGTGCTGAGCCGTTGCGCGTCGGTGCCGGCCTTGCGCAAGCAATGCGAGAAAACCTGCGACGCCCTGCTGGCCGGTGGCGTGCACGACCACCTCGGCGGCGGCTTCTTTCACGGCGCAACCGATCAGGCCTGGTGCCGCCCCTTTGCCGACAAGCGCCTAGCCGACAACGCGCTGGCGGCCGATCTATTGCTTGAGGCCCAGGCCGCCTTGGGCGGCGAGCGCTATCGCGCTGCGGCCGAGGGTGCCGTGGGTTTTGTGCTCCAGGCCTTGCTCGACAAGCGCGGCTTGGCGGCCACCGGCATCCACGCTGACAGCCCTGGCGCCGACGGCAGCCCCGTTGAGGGCGCCTATTATGCCTGGAGCGACAACGCGGCGGCTGAGGTCGTTGGGCGCAAGCAGGCCGATATTTTTGCGCGGCGTTATTTGTGCGATGAACGCAGCGCGATTGATGGCGACGCGGTGTTCCGGATTCCGGCCCTGCGGGGTGAAGTGGCCGAAGCCGAACGCGATCAGTTGCCAGCGATCTGCCAGCGATTGCTGGTCGCACGCAGCGAGCGCCCGGCCCCAGCGCTACAGGCGATCTATCGGGCCGACGAGCAGGGCATGTTGCTGTGGGCCCTGGCCCGCCTCGCGGCGGCGAGCGATACCGACAGCACGTGGCATCAGGGCGGGCAGACTGTGGCGGCGGCGATTCAGCGCGAGTTGAGCGACGCCGACGGTGGCCTGCTGCATAGCCCGGGCGGCGTAGCCGCGACCATGGCCGATGGCGCGTGGTGCGCGCGTGGTGGCCTGGCGTGGGCCGCTGTGGTGAACGATACCGCGCTGCGCGATCAGGCTCTGCGCTGGTTGGCGGCGGCCGAAGCGGCCGGTAGCGACCCGAGCATTGATCCGCCGGTGGCTTTGGTCTGCGACAGCCTCGAGCAGCCGGCGCCGCTCGCCGTGCTGGCGGCGGGCTGCCTGGATGCGCATCGCGCCAGTGGCGAAGCGGCGTGGCGCGCACGCGCCGAGGCTATCGTTCAGGGTCATGCTGGTGTGTTGCGCGCAGCACCGCAGGCGGCTTCGGCCTTGGCGGCGGTGTGGGCTGAGCTCTAGGCTGTTGGGTTGCGGGCTGTTGGGTTCTCGTCTGCTGGGTTTGAGCCTGCTGAGCTCAACCGGCTGAGCTCGAGCCAGCGAGTGCCGTTTCGAGCCACTGTTGCCAGCGGCGCTCAAGCTCGTCGTCGATGCTGCCCTCGCTCTTGGCGGTGCGGTCGACCAATTTTGCCAATTCGGTGAGCTGCTGTTTCGGCATCGTATCGAGGATGCTGGCGCCGCTGACCTCAAGACGATCCTGCCGCGCGTGACTGCGTTGGCTTACCAAACGATAGTGGATCAGGGCGCGATCGAGCACCACGCTGGCCCACTTGAGGTCGCCGGGAGCGCGCATGGCCAACTGGGGGCCTTGATCAAAAAGATCGGCGCCGAGTACGCGCACCGAGAAGCGTTTGCCAATCGCGGCTAGGCCTGAGGCAAAGCCGATGCCGGCGCCGATCAGCGCGCCGGTGCCCACCGACAGGCCGCCCACGCCGAGATCGACCAGGGCGCCGATGCCGGCACCCGACGCAGTGCTGGTGGCGATCAGCTTGCTGCGCGACAGGCCGAGCAAACGCCAGACTTCTTTGGTGAACAAGCCCTGGTCGAGGACTTCCAAGTTGGCCTCGGTGCGCTCGAGGCGGGTGAATCCCGATTCGCGTTCCACCGCTTGGCGGCACCGTAACTCGGCTTTGACTAAAGTGCGTTTGAGCTGTTCGCGCAGGTCGCGCTCGGCGCGGCTGCGTTCGCCGTCTTTGGGCAGCGGGCAGCGCGTTTCGGCGCTGAGGCTGGTCACCACCAGGTGTCGAATCTGGGCTGCGATGCGGCGAGCGCGTTCGTGATCGGATTCACCGAGGCGGTCGGTGGCACGCTCAAACGCGGCCTGCCAGCTGTCGTCGATGCCAGCAAAGCTGCGCAGCACGGCGCGGCGTTGATCGCGCGTGGCCGAAACCACGTCAAGCGCCACCACCTTGGCGAAGTTGGGACTCAGCGCTTCGCGCCACGTGTCTTGGTGACTCGCAGCCTGGCGCAGATTGATCACGCCCATGCGTGGCCGGCCGGTCATCGCCAAGATCCGCATCTCGGCTTCGTAGCGCGCCTTGTAGGGCAGGTCGGCATCTACTACGTACAGGATGCCGGCACCCTCGATGATCGGCTCAAGCAGGGCGACTTCGTTGACAAACACCGCGCTACCGCGGTTGGCCGCGAGAAACGCGCGCACCGCGTCAGGCCCGGTGACGCTGTCGTCGCCGCGTTCATCGAGCCAGTCTTCCATCCACCGCAGGCAGCGCCGCGCGGCTTGAAAGCCGGGTGTGTCGGTGAGTTCAAATAATATTTCGCCGTCGGCCTCGCACGCGAAGCGCTGACAGGCGGTGGTGGTGCCGCCGCGCGGGGCGATCGCGATGGCGTCGGTTTCGGTGAGACTCGCCACCAGGCTCGACTTGCCCATGTTGACGAAGCCAACCACGGCCAGCACCGGAATGGTCATGATACCTCCGGTACATGCAGCAAACGCGCTGGTTCGAGCGCGTGCAGCGCGGCGGCCCAATCATCGCGGTCGGCCTCGGCGGCGGGCCCCACCAGCAGCACCACAAGCTCACGCCGCGCGGCGGCGTGGCGCAGGTCACGCAGGAAGGCGATGGGTTCGGCCAGGGCCTGTTCGTCGCCGGCAACCACCACGGTGACCGGTCCGCTGGCGGCGGCCACCGCCTGCACCGCGGCGCGGTCAACCGCGGCATCGCTGCCATAGCCGGCGCTGGACACCGCGGCCACGCTGCCGCCGCTGGCCGCAATCACCGTGCGGGCCTGGGTTTCATCGCAGGCCTGGTCCCACACGATCACGGTGGCGGCGCCTTCTGGCCAATCTTGGGCTGCGGCCTCGTGCGGGGCCGGTGGCGGCACCGGCGCGGCGCCGTGGTTACGGAAGCGCGCTGCACCCGTGTTACGCAGGCGCTGCAGCTGCTCTTGATGGTCGAGCAGAGCTTCGCTGCGCTGGCCCTGTTGGGCGCATTGGGCCGCAAACAAGCGGCTGAATACGAAGCTGGTGATGGCGCGTGGGGCCACCGCCCACACCGCGATACTGGCAGCCAGGAAACGCCACCACGCGCTGAGCGCAGCAGCGTTGTCGGCGCGCATCAGGCCCTCGGCGCCACTGAAGCGGTCTTCGAGGTGATTGTAACGGCTGGCTTCGATCAGACTTTCACTGGGCACGCCATCGGTCCAGGCCCAGGCCCATGGCCAACTCAGCGCGTCGACCCACTGGCCCATCCACGCGGCGTCTACGGCCAGACTGCTGCCCCAGGCAAAGGCGATGTCCGACACCACCACCCGCAGCAGCAGGGTGATCAGGGCGGCGCAGATGCTGATCAGGCCGAGTTGTTGCACTAGGCTGGCGAGGCTGGCGCGCAGTAAGCCGAGGTACACGAAGGAGCCGCCAGCGCGGCGCGCCAGATTGCCGCTGAGGGCGGCGGCAAAACCGGGCGGCGCGTCGCTCGGCAGGGCGCGCCGCAGCAAGGGCAGGGCGAGTTGCGTGCACAGCCATTGCAAGGGCCCGCCGCTGCGCGCGAACAGTCGGCGCAGGCCCGGGAGTTGTAGCGCCAAGGTAGTGAGCAAGAGCAGGCCCGGAATACCGACCAGCAAGGCTAGTACCAACAGCACCGGTACCGGGCGGCTGCCATCGTAGTGCAAGACTGCGCTGGCGGCGGTTACGCCAATGATGGCGGCGATTACGGCGCCGATGGCGCGTAGGAGGTTGAGCACTGCCACGACACGGGCCCCGGGCAGGTGGTCGCTGCGCTCGCGCATTGCGGCAACCCAGCCGTGGAGCAGGGCCTGGTCGCCGATCGTGGCTTGGTGCTGATCGCGCACGGCCTGGCCGATCGCGCGGTCGCGCGCATCAAGGCCTTCGGCTTGGCCGCCCTGATGGTGGGCCGCTACGCGATCCCACGCCAGTTGCGCTTCGAGGTCGATGATGTCTGCCAGCTGCCAGGTCATGGGTGCGTCGAGGCTAGTGTGGTGCCTGGCCAAGAAGTGCCAGAGGTCTGCGCCTCCCAGGACACCTGCCGCCGTGTGATGCTTGCCGTTGGTGCGCTCAACCGAACTGGAGCTGAACCCATTCGCCGCGATCGGCTGGGCCCTTGCAGGCGTGCAGTTCGCGCTTGGCCGGAATCGCGACCAGACAGGAGTTGGTGGCCGTGCCTTGCTCGTCTTCGGCGTAGCGGTTGATCGAGTCAACGCCGTCGGAGCGGTCGGCGAACAGGGCCTTGATCGAGGCGACGTCGTGATTGCCCGTGGCCAGCCGGGCCAGGGCAGTGGCGCGACGTTGCAGGGTTGAGCTACCCGCCTCCTCGCCTTGCATCGCCACAAAGGCCGGATCGACGCAGTGATTGGTTTGCACCAAGGGCGTGTCGTGCAAATCGCGGCGTACGTGCGCGGTAGCGGCACATTCAATCATGCCGGCCTGCTCGGCGTCGGCGGCCCAATAGGTGTGGGCACCGGCACGCGGCGCAGCGGCAATGGTGCTGAGGGCCTCGGCGCTGGTGTCGTAGCGAATCGCGCGATGCAGCAGGCTGAGATACGGCACGCCGATGCGGGCATCGGTGGTCTTAATGTTGGTGGTGCCAACCCACAGGCCGTCACCGTTCATGCCAACCAGGGTTTGGCAGCCGGCGCAGGTGACGGTCCAGGTTTCCGGGCCGGTGTCGGGGCGCCGGTGGACGGCCACCACGTAATCGATGTCGGTGGGGTTGAGGTCCCAGGTTTGCGCCGCGATCAGGTCGCCAGAGGCGCTGTGACCGCGGTCGACCAGGAGGCTGGTGCAGCCTTCGGCGTCGGCGCTGAGTTCGCCGTACAGCAGCACGTCGCGGATGTCGGTCATATTGGTGAAGGTGAATAGTTCGGCGGCGTCCATGTTGGCACCCTCGGCGATGCCGCGGTGCTCTTCGATGCCGGCGGGGTCCCAGGCTTCGGTGGCGTCCATGCATTGCCGACCGAGCGCCACCAGGCCCTCGAGATCGCGGCTGCCGCGCTCATACAGGTAGACCTTGGCGGCGCGCCGGCGTTGGGCCACGAAGGCCTGCGCCAGGTCACGCATGGCTTCGCCCTGGGCCTGGCCACAGGCCCGGACCGATCCGGCGACTTCGATGAGAGGCAGCTGATACATTGCCGTGAATGGTGGGGCTTGAGGGCGCGGGGCAAGCTTTGGGCCCTGGTTGGGTCCTGGGTCCTGGGTCCTGGACAATGCTGCGCGCGTTGGGTCGTGGGGGCAGCCTTGGGGTGCGAGGTGGGTTCTGCGCGCTGGCCTGGACCCGGGGATGGAGACACATGCGCCGGGTGTGTGTCGCTGAGGGCAGCGACTCTACCAGGCACCGCCGCGCTCAGCGGGCCTCTCGGGGGATGTCGTGTAGTACTATCGTTAGCGAAATGAGCTCGGGCAGGCTGTTCCCACAACCCAACGCGCGCAGCGCTGTCCACAGCCCAGGACCAGATTCACCCCACAACCCAACGCGCGCAGCGCTGTCCAGGACCCAGGACCCGATGACCGCTGGTCGCGCTAGGCTTGGAGCGGCCAGGCCTGGCTGGCGGCTTGGCAGCGCTCGGCGCTGGCGGCGCTGCTGAGTTGGTCGGGCAGCAGCTCTTCGGGATGGTGCGTGTCGACCCAGCTGTGGAGCAGGGGCAGGTTCTTACGATCGAGTCGGTAGCCCGGGCGCAGGGCGCTGGCGTCACAGCCAGGCAGGCGCAAGCAGACCCGGCTTGGGCCGCCGCCAAGGAGATTGGGCTCGTAGTCGATGCCGCGCAGCTCGGTGCACAGGCCGTTCTCGGGCAGCTGTGCGAGTTGGCGGCCGCTGTCGCGTTCGAGGGCCGCAGCCGGCGCCAAGTAGTGCTGGCCCACAAACAGCCCGCCGCAGGTGCCGCGTTGAATGGCGTCGGCAGCGGTGAGCGCGGTGCGTGCGATCTGCAGCACCTTCAGCTTGGGTAGTTCGCGCTGGCAGGCGTAGAGCACTTGGTGCTGGTCGCCCAGGCACTGCTCGTGGATCAGCAGAGCGCTGGGGCCGGCGCAGGCGAGTTGGTCGATGCCATCGGCACCGGCATCGATGCCGGCCCAGAGTTGGCGCACAAACAGGCCGTGGCAGCTGCGCAACTGGGCCATGCGGGCCTCGGCGCGTTGCCCCTCGGCGTCGCTCAGGGGCGCAGAAAAGCGTGCTCGTAGCTCTTTCGGCATGCCGTGGGCAGCCTGATGCGCGAACAGCTGAAAAGTGCCAGGCTCGGTGCCCAGGCGCAGTTGGCTGGCGGCGCCACTGGTTGCGAAGCGTGGCCAGCTGGGCGCGCCGGTGCCCACCCTGACCCAATCGGGCACGAGCGCTTGGCGCAGGCGTTGGGCCTGAACCAGGGCATTGGCGCTGCGCACCGGATGCCCGCTGTGATTGGCCAACACCAACTGGCACTGCTCGGAGTCACAGTCGGCAGCAGGGAACACGCTGGCATGGAGGCCGAGTGCGGCGTCGTCGCCACCCCAGGCCAGGGCGGCCAGGGCCGGCTCTTTGTCGTCGGTGTGGGCGATATCGTGCCAGGCCACCGCCTCGGCTAGGCTTGGCGCTGGGCGCAATGGCGGCGGCAGCAGGCCAACTGGCTGATCAAGCTCCAGCAGGGCATCGGCTAGCTGAAGGACGGCGCGCGCGGCGGCGCGCGGGTGGCTGGTCCACACCGAAGCGCCGCGGCGGCCACGGCAGGGCAGCAGGCAATGATGGGCCGGACCAGGCAGGGCCAGCAGATGGAGCATTAGTCGGCTTCGCCGGGGCCGAAGTCGTCTAGACGGGGGCGTTCAATCACCTCGACCTCGGAGCCTTCGCTGAGGGTGGCGGCGTTTTCGGTGGTGCCGACCACGTCTTGGATGTCTTGCAGCGACAGAGCTTCGAGGTCTTTGATGTGGGCGCGGGCGACGAGCGAATGGACCACGCGCTTAACGGCGAGGTCGTAGAGTTCGTCTTCGATTTGCGTGCGCAGTTCTGCGCTCACCTCGGCCAAGCTGCGCTGGCGCGCCTCTTCGCGCTCGGCGAGGTAGATGAGGACTAGGCCGCCGTCGCTCTCGAAGACGGCAGAGACGGTGCCGGGGGTCAAGGCTTCGATCTGCTGGTCGGTTTCGCCGCCAATGTCACCCGGCTCTTGCCAGCCGAGGTCGCCACCCATGTCGGCCTTGGGGCCTTCGCTGACGCGGCGCGCGGCGGCCACGAAAGCTTCGCGGCGAGCAGCGGCTTCGCTGATCGCACTGACTTCGCCGGCCAGGGCCTCTAGCATCTCGCGCACCTGTTGTGGGCTCCTCAGCTTTTCGATGCCTTGCAGGCTCACCCGCGCTTGCTCAAGCAGCAGTTCGGTATCTTTGCCCGGTTGCTGCGGCGCGGCGGCCAAAATCTGCGCGGCGACGTCGGCGAGGATGTCGAGTCGCTGTTGCGGCGCGTCACGGCTGTCGAGGTAGCTGCGGCGGACTTCCGGCGTCACTACAGCGGCGATCTCGGCGGTCGGGTCAACCTGACTTTGCCGGAACACCCCCAGCAGGCGCTGGCTGATGGCTTCGTATTGGGTTTCGGTGCTGGGGCGGACCAGAATCCGGAAGGCATGGTGCCGGGTTGGGCGCTGGAAATCGGCTTTGCGACTCTCGTAGGCGCGGGCCACGTCTTCAGGAGAGACGTGCACGTTGGCGAAGTAGCGCTTGACGGTGCGGATCTTCGACTGGCGAATGCGGACCTCGAGCAGGCGCGACTGATGGGCCAAGGTCTCAGAATAGCGGCTGGCTTCGATCCGGATCTGGCGTTTGAGCGGGCGATCGTCGATCAGGATGCCCATTCGGTCGGCTTCTTGGACCAGAACCAGCTCTTCGGTGGCGTCGTCGAGCACTTCGGTGCGGAAGGCTTCCCAGCTGGCGGGATCGCTGGGTAGCGACTCGCCACGGCGTTTCATCAGGTCGGCCTTGGCGCGGGCCCGCTCCCAGATGTCGCCGGCGGTGATAATGTCGGCGTTGACGTAGCGAACAACGCGGTCGACGACCTGCTCCTCGGCCAGGAGCGGGGCTGCCAACAGCAGGCACAGACAGGCGATGCGGACCATCATGGGGGCTGAGGCT
Source organism: Planctomycetota bacterium (assembly GCA_027859175.1). Lineage (GTDB taxonomy): Bacteria > Planctomycetota > UBA11346 > UBA11346 > UBA11346 > GH22. The sequence continues at coordinate 26,541 of JAQIBG010000056.1, forward strand.
CCGCTGCGGCGGGGAGTTTCAAGGTGTGAGTTGCCTCTGTGATCTGGGTCTGAGGCGCGCCACACACAGGCGGCCCCCCACAACTGGCCCCCTTGGCCCCACGCAAGGCCTTTCTAGCATGCGGGTTCGTGCCCACACGGCGTCTCACTGCCGGTGTGCGCAAGGAGATCGACTCTCATGCAGCGCCATCCCCTGCGGACCATCTTAAGCATCATTATCCCGGCCGGCCTCGCGGCTGCTGCGGAGCTGCCCCAGATGGCACCGACACCGTCTCAGGAGCCGGTTGCCCGCTCGCTTCAAGGCACGCGCCTGATTGACGAGGTGGTGCCCAACTTCGGCACCATGAACTATCGTCCGGCGCGTCGCGACAGCAGCATTGAAGAGTTGGTCAACCGGATCAGCACCTTCTCTGCCAGTCTTGACAGCAAGGTTTTGGCCGGCGAGGTCAGCCGTCCGAGGCAGCATTACGAAATGGGCGTTGATGAGCGCGGTTATCCGATCGCAACGCCGAATACGCGCGAGCCTCTGCCGCAAGAAACCGAGCTGTTGGTTCTGTTGCAAGAATTGGCCGTTGTGCAGGAAAAGATCCCATTCCCGAATAGCTACGAGGAATGGCACCTCGACCAAGCATGGTCGAACCTGCAGCGCAGCGCCCAGCTGCTGCGCGTGGGTCTGAGCGAAGACGCTTACCTCCATCTGGAAGAGATCCACGCCTCGTGGGTAACTTATTACCATCAGTCGATTGCCAAGGCCCAGGCCGAATACGCCCTGGAGTTGGTTGAAGCTGGTGAGTCGGTGGGCTCGGCCCTCAACATGGCCAAAGAAAAGGTCGCCGACGTCGCGTATCCGAAGATGAGCCTGACGGGTGATTATCCGCCGCTGGTGATTCCCTTGGTGGTGCCGCCGCCGAAGGCGCCTGAGGTGGAGCCCGAGCCCGTCGCGGTGCCCGAGCCTGCTGCGCCCGAACCAGCCCCGATGGAACCGGTGATGGAGCCCGCGCCGGCTCCGGCCGCGCCTGAGGTCGCTCCCGAGCCCGAACCAGCTCCGAGCTTGCCGGCCGCGCCGATGCCCGACGCCTCCTCGGTTGACCAACTCGCCCTGGCTCGTGCCCTGTACGAAAAGGGCGCCGGCATCTACGCCCAGGCCGTGGAGCAGGAAGACTTCGACCAGCGCGACCAGCTGTACAACGAAGCCGAGTTGATCTTGGGTGAGGCCGTGCAGGCCTTTGGCACCCTAGTCGACGAGAATCCGGATGACGCCGGTTTGGGCGAGGAGATGCGCAAGGCCAACCAGCTGCGCTACGGCTCGGTCAAACAGGCGCGCAAGAGCGCCCAGGGCAACGCCAAAGCTGAGAAGAATGCCAAGTCGGCGGTTGCCGATGTGATGGCTGGTCTCAGTGGCGGCGCTGCCGTTGCCGAGCCGATGCCTGAGCCCGAGCCGGTGGTCGAAGAGCCGATGCCGATGCCCGAGCCCGAGCCGATGGTCGAAGAGCTTGTCCCTGAGCCTGAGTCTGTGGTCGAAGAGCCAATGCCCGAGCCCGAGCCTGTGGTTGAAGAGCCGATGCCCGAGCCTGAGCCGGTGGTCGAAGAGCCGATGCCCGAGCCTGAGCCCGTGGTTGAAGAGCCCGTAGCTGAGCCCGAGCCGGTGGTTGAAGAACCGGCCGCTGAGCCTGAGGCCGATAAGGCTGAGGTGGATGAGGCGGTTGAGGCCCTTGATGACTTGGACTGGCCTGATCTTTAACATCTAAGGGCTTTTACATCTAATGGGCTGTGCCCCTTAGGATCCCCGGGTCGCCTGCGCTTTGCTTGGCTCGCGGCCTTGGTCGGACCTGGCCAGCAAGCTGGCCTGCGCGGCGGCGCTACGCGCCATTTTCGCCGCGCACCGGTCCTCGGGCGGCCGGGCATTGTTACATCTAAGGGGTAAACCCCTTAGGATCCCCGGGTCGCCTGCGCTTTGCTTGGCTCGCGGCCTTGGTCGGACCTGGCC
>JAQIBG010000175.1 GCA_027859175.1 Planctomycetota bacterium
CGGTTCCCACCGACAGGGTCCGAAGAGGGACTCTCACCCTCCGAGATACGTGCCATGCCTGGCACACAACCGAAAGCGCCGGCCCAAACAAGGCCGGCGCTCCAAACTCGGGACCCGGAACTATTAAACCACTTTGTCCAACTGCTTGAACGAGTCGTTCCCCTTATCGTCTACAATAATAAACGCGGGGAAGTCAACGATTCAGGCCCAACCAGTGCGACACCCCTGAGGAGACGGGTAGCCGCCAACGAGATCGCCCCAACCATCAAGCCGGGGCGATTCCATGTCCACAGTACCGTCCCCAGCCCCTAAAGATCAGGCGGGCACAACAACACCGACCAGTGACAAACCCCCGGCCCCTGCTCGATGCGCACCAGCACCGTGTTGAAGCCCTGCTTGAAGAAGACCTTGCGGAAGCCTTCGTCGAGGCGCCACGCTGAGAGGCCGGTGTCTTGCCGGGCAAGGGTATCGTTGATCCACACCTTCGCGGCGTCGTCGGAGGCGATCGCGAGGAGCATGTCGGCCTCTTCTTCGAAGTAGACCTCGGTGTAGGCGTAGTACGTGGCGAACCAATATGCGCGCAAGGCGCTCACGCGGTAAGCGTTCGGTGACCGCGATTGGCCGTCACCGAACGCTTACTTCCGTACGGTTGCCATTGAAGAAGCGCTTCGCGCGCGTTGGCTAAGAATTCGATCTTCTTTGGTGTTGGGGCCATCGGTGGCCCAACAGCCAGGAGATCGAGTATGCAAACACACCTTTTGGACAGTCAGCAGACTGCAGTGACCTTACCGGCCGAGCCAAGCCCCGCCTTGGCTGAACGTATCACTGACTTCGTCAACAAGCGCACTGAGCGGGGTAATCTTCTTTCACAACTAGAAGACGCTCTCAATACGGTGGACACCACCGTGCGCGATCGCGGCTTCGTTGTTGATTCCACCGCAGAACACCTCCGTGTAAACATAACCGATGTCATCAAAAACCTCTGGCATCAGTTGCGATACGACCTGATCGCCGAGGCCAACACAACCTTTGCCCCGTCGGGCACCACCCTCGGCGTCGGTACGCACACAGATGCCTTTCCCGGCGACGCTAACATGCCGCTCATTGTAGAGCCGATGCGTTTGTGGGCCTGGTTCGTGGCCAATTACGGCGGCACGCGAGGTCACGATCATGTTTACCGGCGCGACGCCCATAACATGGCCTGCCTGATTCGGCTGCGCGATCGCGGTCGGTGGGATAAAGAGGAGCCGATCTTCGCCTATAAAGACGGGTCCATTCGCTTCTTCCTCAGGGCGAGCGTTGATTCATACGACAGTAATCCCAGGACCTACGCCCACAATTACAGGGGCGAAGCCATATGGCATAAACTTGCCCAATACGGAACCGCCTTCTGCGCGTGGGCCCGTGCCCAGGGTCGCGCAAGCGTTGCCGAGGCCTTCACCGCGGCAACAGACCGGGCCGTTAAAATTGGGACCACCGGTCATGGCGGCGCGATCGTTTGGAACGTTGCCCAAACATGCCCTGGCGGGTGCGTAATCACGCCCCGTAAGAATAAGATTCTCATCAAATTGCCACAGCCAGTCGGGGCAGCCCTCTCCGAGTGGTTCGGCACCTACCTGCCACCAGAGGAGGACGACGACTAGGGCATCCCCCATCACGTAAACCGCAACACGACACCTGCCGGGAACCTGTCCCGGCAGGTGCATGGAGACCACTTCGTTATGACCTTGTGGAACAATACAGATCTCGATCTGCCTGCGGCTGGCACCAAGCACCGGCCTGGATCTCTGGCGGGACTCGCCGCAGCACGCCGTGCCCACCAAGGACAATTTTGGACCCCCCACGCGGTTTCCCAGTGGATTGGTCGCCTCATTGGTCCATCGCTCTACGCGCAAGCGGTCGGGCGTGTGCCTGTCGTCGTGGACCCAGCCGTCGGCTGCGGCCGACTTCTTAGCTGGCTTGACCCTCGCTCTGCCAATCTCACCGGGGTTGACATTGACGACCGCTGTATCGCGGCCCTTGATCGCGCGATCCCGCAGGGGCGGTGGATCAACGGTGATTGGCTTGATTATCGCGTTTGCGGAAAGGCAGACCTCGCGCTCATTAACCCGCCTTTCAGTCTCACCTGGGATCGCCCCGGATTAGATGTTCCTTGGGGCGCCTACGGTCGTCATGGACCGCATTCGTCTGTGCTCTCGCATAAGCACCTCATTCGCGATGCCTGTCGCTGGGCTGCAACCGTCGTTGCCATTGTCCCGGTCTCTCAGCTCGCCAGCTTCACTGCTTCACCCGCAGACCTGCCCTTGGTCGCGACGTACGAACTCCCGGTGGACACCTTTGTGTCCGAAGGAGCCCATGTGGCCACGGCCGTCATGGTCTTTAGTGCGTCAGTCCAGCGCCAGCAGCACACCAAGCTGACGTGTGCTGATCTCGCCAAGACCCCCGTGCCGTTGCGCGGTTTGCGTTTCGCCTCTGAGGCGGACACCAGGCGCTTCGCCATCATCCACCACACCTGTGGTGGTGAACCGGCTGTCCAGACGCCAGTGACCGGCGATCCCCACGTGCGTGTCTACCGTTCTGGTCGCTGGATTCGTCTGCACTTCGCCTGTGGCTTCACCGAAGCGCGCGTACGCAATGCCCTACTTGGCAAACGCCTTGCCGACCTCGACGCCGAGCGGCCACCCGGCCAGCGGCCCCATCGCCACCCCGGGTTGGTGTTTTCCGCAGAAGGCTTCCTCGACATCGAGAGGATCCTCCTCCAGGACGATCCTCGTGAAGCGTTCAATGTCGTCATCGCGGCCATTACCAAAGCTGGTGGTCAGCCTGCCGTCGACTCGCAGCTCGTTGGCTACTTTGATGCCCGCTTGCGCCGGCTCGCACGCGACCAGGCGCCCTATGGCCATTGTGTCTACGATCGCCACGTCGGATCGCAGACCACGGGTCGTACCCGTAAGGCCATTCGTCTCGGATCCGCGTTCGCGGCGCCGGTGATACCGGCCGACGAGCGCCTCACTGTTCAACGAACTGAAACCGGCTACGCCGTCGCTTGGCGGGACCAAACACACCACCTCCCGGCGGACGTTGTTACTGATGCCATCGCGCTCGATGAAGCTGCGCCGGCCTGGCAAGAGGCGAGCCCCGCGGCCGTTCATGTCTGCCCAGAAGCGGCCACCACCATCGCGCAACGAGCGCGGGCACTTGGCATCGATCGCTTCCTGACGTGGAACTACCAGTGGAACGACCTCATCGAGGTCCGAAGCAAATCTCGATCGGGCATCATCGCCTGGGAGATGGGCCTTGGCAAAGCGCGCCTCGCGCTGGCGCTCTGCTTGCTTGGCGGTCGCCATAACCTCATTGTCGTTGAGGCCCACCTCATCGACGAAATGCTCCTGGAAGTCGAATCCTGCGGCATTGACCCAGACGACGTTCGCGTGATTAATACGCCTCGCGATTTGAAACGACTGCGCCGCATCAATCTTATCGCCTATTCACGCCTTCGGCGTCCCGTAACGACGACCGCTGGTCGCCGTACGTATGCGCGCCAGCTGCGCGGTCGCATTCACACTGTTGTGTGTGATGAGTGCCACTGCATTCGTCATGCCGCCACCGCGCAAACACGCGCCATCTGGGCCCTGCGTCCCACCTTCCGCTATGGTCTCACCGGCACACCTATCGCGAACTACCCACGCGATATCCTCCAGTTGCTTATCTGGACCGGTGGCGCGGCGACCGCGAGCCAGCCGTTTAGCTTTCGCCATCCCCACGCGAATGCTGCTAGCTGGCAAAACCTCGATCGCTCCAAGCGCTCGTCCGACCACTTCATGGACACGTATGTCACCATGGAGTGGGTCACGAATGAATTCGCTGACGATCTCGAATCGGGGGCCAAGCGCGAAGTCCCGAAGCTTCGCAATCCGGACCTCTTCCGGCAGTTGATAGCACCATTCGTGAAGCGCCGTTTGGCCAGCGAGCCGGAGGTGCGCAAGTATCTTTCGATTCCCGTTCCTGCAACGGAAACGATCACGCTTTCGTGGGATGAGCGGCATCTCGCCCACTATCTCACGATCGCCGATAACTTTGCTGCCTGGTATCGCCGTGTCTTCCACGAGGAAGGCAAGCGCCTCAACCTTATCGCCTTGCTGGCTCGCATTGCTGCTGTGCAGTCTGCTGCCAACTGTCCCGATGCCCCCGTTGCGGGCGTCGGCGCCGCGTACGGCCCAGACACCAGCAAGCATCGCTACGTTGTTCACGCGGCACAAGATTGGATCGCCAACGATCACCGGGGTATCATTTTCGTTCAACGGCCGGCAACCGCGACGCGCTTGCATGCGCAGCTCCAAGCTGCTGGCGTTGACGCCTTGTTATATCACGGGGCGATGCCCATCGCTAAGCGCAATCGCGAGCTCTACCGGCGTTTCGTTAACGGCAACGTGCCGGTCCTCATCGCTACGATTGGCTCCTGCCAGACAGGACTCAATCTCTATATGGCTGACCGCGTTTTGTTCTACGAACGCTCGTGGTCGCCAAAGGCAGAGCATCAAGCTGCGGCGCGCGTTCTGCGCCCACAGCAGCGCAAGCCGGTCCTCATCCAGTTCCTGCACCTGCTTGGATCCATTGATGAGTACCAAAATCAACTCGTTACCCAAAAGTGGCAGGCGATCTCGGCCGCGCTCGATGCGGATGAGCAGGAGGACACCCCCTTCGAGCACCTCGACACGCTCTTTGAGCAGTTTCTCGAAAATCTCGCCACGCGACGTGGACTCACCCGTACGGAACTCCGCGATTCCATCACCAGTCACGCCTAGGAGGGCTCATGGCAACCTACATGCCCAGTCTCGAAGAAAAAGGCGCCGCCTTTGTGCTCCGTGACCGTAAGAACATCGTACGTGCATACGCGCGCGTCCTCGGGACCCACAGACCGTGCCCTGGCACCTATGTGTATACGTTGGACCGGCGCATTCATTCACCCACAACCATCGTCACCGCCGGCCACTTTTTCGGCTCCCTCGTCAGCGAATTCCACGCCGCGGCCCCTTTGCTCCCGTAGCGCCCACGCCTGGCAGCCGAAGCCTCCTTTGGCGCACGGCAGGCCGCAAGCAAATCGAGGCCCTTTGCCGAAGATACTGGCGGCGCCCTTTAAGGCGCTGCCAGGGTTGCTTGCGGCCGGTGCCACACTTCGGCCCATTTCATCGCTCCTTCTATCTATGCGAACTCAACTCGCACCGCCCGTTTCGGCACCATCTAGCGCCAGTATCCCGCCCGACATCACGTTCGCGGTTCCCTTGATCAAAGACGTCTTGGCAGCCCTTATTCGGGCGGGTAGATTGCCATACCCGTTCTAATGAACGCAAAAGTGTCCGCGTACTGCCTCCAAATATCAGAGGTCCTCGTCGCATCGGATGCCGAAACCTGAAACGTCACTGTTATAATTCCGGAATTCATGAAGGCGGAATATGATTCGCTTCTGGAGTGAACGGTGAGGTTTCTCGCCCCCATTTTCTCAGCGGCCACCTTGTTCAACTCAATGGGTATTTCGTAGCTGACCTCTGCGGTGATCGCGGGCAGTCCCGCGAGAGTTGTCGCTATTGGTTCACTGATGGTGACCACATTTTTGGCCCTGGGTCCAGGGATCAGCTCCGCCTTCCAGGCCGTTAGCAGCTCCTTATCATGAGTCAGTTTAATAAGCCCCTCTGTGGATGCCCCTTTGAGCCCAGGGTCCGGTTCTAAGACTGCTACCACAATCATAACCGTCCCCAGGGGATTGTTTCCAATCGTGTGGGTAAACTTTCGCACGGTGTGCGCTGCGGCACCGGACTTGTCGGCCCAGTTACCTGGATAAGTGAGCCGAATGTCGTGTCCCAAGCTCTTCGGGTTGTCCTTTGTGGAGATGCGGGTGCCATACGGTTCTCTGAGGAGATCGCTTGGCCGATCTTTCAACATCATTTGGCAAAGCGTGCGTTTTACCTCTGGTAGCGGGAATTGTCCATCCGCGCGCGCCTGCATGTCGGCGAGAAAGGTGATCGTTGATGGACGATCCATCGTTTTTGCTTGCTGGATGACCATTTGGAGAGCCTCGTTCCCTGCAACATGATCGATAAGGTCCGCGATGCGCATCTTAAACCCGTCGAGGAACGTTCCCGTTCTCGCAAAGCATGTCTGCACGGGAGACCCCCACGCCTCGGTGAACCGCCCGTGCGCCAGAAGGATCCTCTGCCTCAAATCTGGGTGATTAGTAAGCGCGGCACTCAGTGTTATTTGTTGCGTGTAATAGAACATGCACGCCTCGCTATAATTCGCGAATAAATCCTCGGTAGCGATGTTGGCGGTGAGACCGGGGGCATCGATTGTTTCCCGCTTATTGAGGTCGATACCCCACAATACCGGATTTTCCATGGCGTTGAGCGGAGACATCAAGATAGCCATGAGGATCAAAGGTGCATAGCGCATGGCGTTTATCCTTTCCGCAAACCGGTCTCTTTGGCGTCAATGGACCGGTGTTGATTGCCGGTATCCTTGGTGGGTGAATGTGCCCTTTTCCGCTCTCAGCGCAACCAGCACCAAACCGCAGAAGGGTAAGGTTATCCTCTGCAGATCCAAGGCGCCCAGATACCTCGAATCGGCCCAGCGGCGAGCCGATTCGACACCTGGGCTCACGCGCAAACGCTCATCCTTCACGCCCTGTCCCTCTCGGGAGTCACTATGGCCGCTACCCTTCAATCGCTTCCTCTCTCCTTAATCCAGCCTTCGCAGCATAATGCGCGGCGCATTTCAAAGAAGGACCCGCAGTTTCAACAATTGGTTGCCAGCATTCGCCTTTATGGCATCCAATCACCGCCCAAGGTCGTCCCGAAAGGCTCTGGGCAGTTTGAGACCGTCTACGGCCACCGCCGGCTGGCCGCAGCGCAAGAGGTCGGTCTTGAAGACGTCGAGGTCCTCGTTGATGATGTCGACCAGAATGCGGCCGACGTATTGCGGGTCGTTGAGAACCTTCATCGTGCCGATCTCGCCCCTCTCGAAGAGGCGGAACAAATCAGCAAGCTGTTATCGGCAGAGCGCACCTATGCGGATATCGCAGCGATGCTGGGTCGCTCAGAAACCTGGGTGGCTCGTCGCACCAAGCTTCTGGACTTGTCGCCCCAGTGGCGCCAATTCTTGCGCGGTAAATCGTCGTTGACCAGTGACCTTGATCCAAACGCTTTCACCGCTGCCCATCTGGAAAGCATCGCTCGTCTGAGTGCTGAGGCCCAGGATCGCTTGATCACCATTCTGCCTGACGCGCTTCCATGGGATTCTGATACCATCGTCAGCAAGAGTCGCCTTGATGAGATTATCGAGGAGTCGCTTCTGCTCTCTCTCGACAACGTTCCTTGGGACCTCGATGACGCGGGGCTTGCCGATAAACCGGCATGCGCCAACTGCCCACACCGTGCAAACGCGCAAACGCTGCTCTTTTCAGACTTGGATGCAAAAAGTGGCACCAACCGCTGTATGCTTGCCGAGTGCTTCAGTGCCAAACGTGAGGCCTTCGCCACACGTCAGCGTAACGAAACGCGTGCCAAACATGGTGCGGACGTCCTCTTCGTCACCCCAGATCGGTATGGCAACAATAGCGCGGCCGGCACCATCGGGTACTCTTCGTACACGAAGTGTAGGAAGTCCGATCCTGGCGCCGTTAAGGCCGTCACTGTCAAAAACGACCTCGTCGGTGCCGTGCAGTACGTAACCCTTGCCGGGACTTCGTCCGCCACGACAGGCCAGCCCCTCACCAATGAGGAGCGCATGACCCGGATCACCAAGCGACGCGCACGCGCTATGCTTGAGGCTTTAGCCCAGCAGCTGCCCGAGCGGCACTGTGACCACACCTTGCCCGAGGCAGCAGCGCTGGTTGCCGCTTTCGGCACCAGCGTCGGCGACCTCACTGGTTACGGTCGCTGGGACACCAGCGCGCTCTCCCATCACCCGCTTATCGATGCAGGGCCGCTGGGGGACCGTACGTCCCTTGCGGACATCCTCGCGACGGCGACCAACGATCCTCTTGGATCACTGCTCACCCATGTGCGGCGCAATTTTGCCAGCCGCGCACTGACGGCATCAAAGCATGAGCCAACGTACGACGAGGTGCGACACTTGTGCCAACTGCTTCATCAGCCCACGTGGTACGACGACCTCTACGCAGAAGCGAAGGTAGCGCATCCGCTGTCCAAGGTTCTCCAGGGCGTCTTTGACGAAGATGGCAAGTCCATCGAGCAGGCTGCCTAGCACATCGGCGTTGCAACTCCTTCGGGCGGAGGGCGGTTCACTGAACCCCCCGCCCACGGAGTTAACCCATGAGCAACACCAACCTGGCCGAACTGGCCATGCGCGGCAGTACGGCGGCACAGATACTAGAAACAGCACGCGATATTCTTCTTACCCACGTCGATGACTGGGGCGAAACCGTCGTGCTTGCTGATATGTGGAATGAGGCCTGCTGGGTCCACCACGTTCCCAGCGACGAGCGCTGGGGTCCTGTATGGACCTGGGCATTCGCTGAACTCATCACCCTTGCCAGGGATAACGGTCTAAGCGAACGCAACGTTGGCTACGGCATCAATGTCTGGGGTCGTTAGGCCCACTCGCCTTCCCTCTTCAACTCACAGACCGGCCCCTCGGGACGCGGTCGCTTCATCAATGGAGCCACCTATGGCAAACGCTCAAGCCGTGCAGGAAGACACGACCGCTAAAATCATCGCTTTGCTTAACCAGGTCGATCCCAACGACTGGTCGTTGCCCTGGCACTGCCCGGGCAACGTGTTTGGGACCAATGGTGCCTTCACGCCGCAGAATCCCCTCAGCGGTACCCGCTATAGCGGGGCCAACTGGATCATTCTTGCACTCACGTCTGGTGCCTTTGGCCCTTACAACGGCGGGGATACCTATCCCTCCGGTCGGTATGCAACCTACCGCCAGTGGAAGAAAGCGGGCTACCAGGTGCGCCGCGGCGAATCTGGTACGCCGGTGATCTTTTACAAAGAGGTCGAACGCCAGAAGCCTGCGCCTCCCGGCAAGGACGAAGTCTATCGTATGCTTCGCACCTTCACGGTCTTTGCTGCTGAGCAGGTTGATGGCACCGAGCTCCCTGTCGAAGACCATGTTATTGAGGGTTCCCCGCACGAACGTGCCGAGGCCTTCATTCTGGCTACCGGGGCCGAAACCCGCTGGGGTGGCAAGGCTGCATGCTGTCGCCACAGCATCGGCGATGCTGGTATCAGCAGCGCGATTGAAATGCCCATGCGGGAAAACTTCACCACCTACCAGCGCTTCTACAGCACGTGGTTGCATGAGCTCGTTCATTGGACCAAGTATCCCACCGGTCGTAGCTCTTGGCTTGAGGCAAATTTTAAGGAGCTCGATGAGCGCTACGCTTTCGAGGAGCTCGTTGCCGAGCTTGGCGCCGCTATGCTCAGCGCTCACCTGCAGGTCGCGAATGACCCGCTACCGGAAAATGCACAGTATGTCAGCGCCTGGCTTAGTCGTCTCAATGACGACTCGACCTACATCTTCAAGGCCGCAGCACGGGCCCAAGCCGCGATCAGCCATCTGATCAAATTGGTGGACGCCGCGCCTGCGGCAGAGCGGAGCGTTGCATGACCGATTTGCAGGCCCTTCCACCAATTCCAAGTCTCTCCTTCACCAGTGGCGAGTATATCTTCACCAGCCCCACTGGGCAGGTGAACGCCAACTTGCACCCGCATTCGTGCCTACCGGGGGTGTCCTTTCGTACGCGTACCTGCGTCACGCCGCTGCGCGCCGTACACGTTCACGACTGGGCTCTGAGCACGGCCCACGCTTTTGCTCAGCACCATGATTTCGGGGCTCCCTATTGGGAGCTTCTTAATCTCAGGGTTCCCACCATGAGCCGCTGGCTCCAACTCCACCGTGTGCTGCTTATCGCACGCGGTGTTATCGATGCCAAGACCTGGATGATGTCCCGGCGTGGCAAACCCAATGCTATTGAAGCTGCGTCCCTGCGTAACCCAGAGGCACGCCTGCAATTTGTTTTGCAGGACCTTCGGCTAGGCCACCTTGTGGAGCGGTCATTCAACGCCATCGCAATGAACGAGTGTGGGCTCTTCAATCCGATCAGCGACCAGACGTGGACCGCTGCCGTTGGCTTATCTGGCTCAACTCGCGTCACCACGATGGCCCTGCAGGCTGCCTGGCGGTGTTACCAGGTGACCCACGCAATGGCGAACGCACGCCGGTCGGCTTACATCCTCCGTGACCTTGTTTCACGGCCGGAGCATAGTGAGTCCATGCGCGCATGATCCCAATAGGCCCTTGTGCTGCGATTAAGGTTTTACGCATGGGAGCCGACTCCGCTGGGTGCTGCCAGGCGGTGTCGCCAGCTTAGGCTACGTTGTGGCCCGCGCTCCCTTCCCCTGTTATCTCCAATGAGCTGGCCTCATAGATTCACGAAAGCACAGCAGCAGCCGTTCCCTTGCATCCGTATTGGCCCACCTCCATCGGTGTTGTAACACCGACCGATCCCGTGAGATGACGCTCATCTGCCTGGAGGCGTAGGCATTCTCTATCGTACCATTCGGTAAGGATCAGACGGGTGCCATCCCCTTTGGGCGTGAGCCCCTCTCTGAAAACCTCAGCCCGTGGGGCCATTTTATATCCGGTCTTGCGATCAAACCACTGTGTGCCCTGACAACGGCACATCGTATTTCACAGTTTTCCGCGTCGCTTAACGACGGTCGTTTGCAAAGCCGCTTCAACAGCATTCTGTGTTCCACGTGCGATCGCTTTCTGCGGGATGCTCAAATCGGCGTCGCCATCTAATCACTCAGGGTTGGGACACCGCACAACCCTGGCGTATCTCCTTGGGCTCAAGCCCTCCTGTGCGACCTGATCCCCTACGGGCGCGGCCTACGGCCGCGTCACTCCGAGCTGCGTCCGCTCGGCTAACGCCGAGCCAGGATGCGCCAAACGCAAGCCGTTTGTCACACCGCTGCGCTTACTCTCGCGATCTCGGTCTATTTGGTCCAGGTGAGAGGGCTTGAGCCCAAGGAGATACACCATGAGCGATTGCATCGCAGCCGTAACCCAACCCGAGATGACCGACACCGAGGTCGACGACGATACCATCAGCCTTGAAAGCGAATACGTGGTCGACTGGACCGACCACTTGACTGCTGTTGTCGAAGCTCGGCTTCGCAAATACGTCCCTCGGGACGTTGTCCATACCGCTCCTGCGGATCCGGAATACTGCGAAACGCTGACTGAAGCCACCGTTGTCATCAATGGGCACACAGTGGACCAAGTCGGCCTTGCCCTCCTGGAGCCAAAGCTGGCCCCTCGGGCCGATATCTTCACCGGAACTCTCCGCACCGCTGAAGCGCTGAATGGCACCCGTCTGACCCTCACCTACCGCCACCTCGGTGGCGACGATTGGCTCTACTGCATCCAGGCAGATGAGCGTCATCTCAAGGGCTTCCGCAACTCGGCACTTGCCGACATTGCCTTGGAGGTCCTGGCCTACACGCCTGGCGCGGACTGGGAACGACTGCTGCTGCGCACCATTCGCGTCTTCTACAAGTCCTACGCTCACATCGAGGGAGAGACCCTCGATGAAGACGAGAAGGCGCGCTTCCACCACTTCGTGGCCTGACTTGGCCAAATCTGCCCTGGGCGCGCAGCGCCCGGGGCTTTTCCCTGTCCTTCGGAGCTTAACTCGCATGGGCGCATAGCCCTCAGAGTCACTTTGGTGACGGCATTGTTGCCAAGAAGGGTGTGAAATGGTGCACTGGCCGTTCTTACTGCAAGAACGGTGCCCAGTTGACCTGGAAACAACTCATGGAGATTTGCCAACCCGCGGAATCTCTGAAGGCTTCCCTAATGGCGGCGCGTGCCATCAATAAGCTTTAACGTGTCATTAGTGTGATCCTCGTTAATCACATCGTTTCATCGTTCACAGGCCCCCCTTCCGGTGACCCGCAGCCGGACGTTGCGGTGGCCAGGTTCCTGGTTCGTAATACGCCTGTTGCATGCAACCCAACTGTTGCAGATCGACGCTTGCCATGGAGGAATGAGGTGGTTAATGGCAACGGCGGCGCGCGGTTCATCAGTGAACACGCACCATCCGGTGCCATCTCAACCCACCATCATCCGTTTTCGGAGCACATCATGATCAAAATCAACAACATCAAAATCAGCGGCCGTCTCGTCGAGGATCCGACCTTGAAAGACATCCCGAATGGGGTGGTGGTGAACACCCGCATCGCGAACGATGACTCGTACGTCAACCGCGAGACCAAGGAAAAGATCGAACGGACCCACTTCGTGGATATCACCGCTTACGGTCCCCAGGCCAAGGGCCTTGCCAAGGCGAAGAAGGGCACCTTGCTCTACATTGACGGCAAGATTCGCCAAGAAAGCTGGACCAAAGACGACAAGAAGATGAGTCGTCTTATCGTTGAGGTCAACGAATGGCAGTTCGCCGAACCGCCCCGCGACAAGGCGGAATAAGCCTCGCTCTCAGTCAAGGCCGGCACCCAGGGTGCCGGCCTTGTTCTTTGTAAACTTAGCCATTTTCAAGGCTCCTCATGAAGCCACTCGTAACGGTTCTCCCCATGCCCCTGATCGGCGCATGGGTTCGAACCGACACCGATTGCGCAAGCGGGCCTTATGCTTAACCCCGCAGGCATCGGGCCGAGGACTCCAAACGTCATCCTAGGTGTCGCCAGTCCGATCGGATACCAACTGGAACCGATCGCCGTGCAGTGTATGTTTCCCGAGGCGCTTCTCCTACACCACGACAAAAGGGCTTGGCATGCTTGGCGACATAGACGACGAAGTCGCTTTCCGTGTTTTCACTTGGCCGCATGTTATTCAACGGGCTGCGAATACGCTCCATGGTCTCCTTGATGGTGCAGGCTTTGATGAAATGGCGGAAACACCGTGAGAACGTTTTTCGCGCATACTGCTCCGCCGGGGAATCCATGGGAGCCAATCGATGATCACGTTTCTCTTGTGGCAGAGCGAGCCAAGGAGTTTGCCCAGGCATTTGATGCAGGCTCCTGGGGGGAGCTCTCTGGTCTCTGGCACGATATTGGTAAATACAGCGATAGGTTTCAAGACTATCTGCACGCATGTTGCGTCGGCAATCCGGCGGCCCGCGTTGATCACTCTACGGCTGGGGCCCAATACGCGCACCAGCGATTTGCGAAAGCCGGCAAGAACACGTTCGCCTCAATGGTCCTGGCCTACACCATCACCGGTCACCACGGCGGTCTGCGTAATTGGCGCGATTCTGGAAGCGGCAGCGCCGTGGCGGAGCGGCTGAAGAAGGTGGTCGAGCCCTGGTGCCACAATGCCCCCGCGGTCCTCCTAGGTCACGATGCCCCTGCAATCCCCTGTTTACCAATGGCTGGCCACCATCGGCACCAGGCTCAGCGCATTGGCCTGTGGATTCGGATGCTGTTCTCGGCCCTTTGCGACGCTGATTTCTTAGCAACCGAAGCCTTCATGTCCCAGAGCCGCAGCGCCCAGAGACCGAACTTGCCCGCTTCGGTTCCCACGCTCCGCGAAGCCCTGGACCGACACCTGGACGACTTGGCTGTCCGCTGTAAGCGGACCCAGGTCAACGTCATGCGCCAGCGCATTCTTGCACACTGTCGCGACACCGCCGATGCTGAACAGGGCTTCTTTACACTCGCGGTCCCCACCGGTGGCGGCAAGACCCTCGCATCGTTAAGTTTCGCTTTGCGCCACGCCTGCCATCACAACCTGCGCCGTGTCATCGTTGCTATCCCGTTTACGAGCATTATTGAACAAAATGCACAGGTCTACCGCGCCATCTTTAGCGAAATCGACCCCAACCCGGTCATTGAACACCACAGCAACCTCGAACCAACGGATGCAGAAACAACTACAGCCCGGCTTCAATCCGAGAACTGGGACGCGCCTATTGTAGTGACGACCAACGTGCAGCTTTTCGAGTCGCTCTTCGCGGCCAAGACGAGCAGTTGCCGCAAGCTGCATCGGATTGTGGGCAGCGTGATCGTTCTTGATGAAGTCCAATCGCTTCCGGTCGAGCTCTTAGAAGCGACACTCTCTGCCCTGCGCGACCTTGTGGAGGTCTTCGGTTGCACCGTCGTCCTTTGTAGCGCAACGCAACCGGCGCTCCTCCAACGGCCAGATTTCCCCATCGGCATCCCGGCCGTCACCTCGATAATCCCCGTAACTGAGGACCTGCACACAGCACTAAAGCGCACAGTGGTCGAACATGCGGGGACCCTAACGGATGAGGCGTTAGCTGATTTTATCCGTGACGAAGAACAGGCACTTTGCATCGTCAACACGACAGCCCACGCGGCGCGAATTGGCGAGCGTATTGGCGAGGACCCTGCGCATTTCCATCTCAGCACGCGTATGTGTCCAGCCCACCGGTTGGAAGTGCTGTCTGAGATCCGGCGCCGCCTGCTGGCCAGGAAAGAGTGCCGTGTGGTCAGCACACAGTTGGTTGAGGCCGGTGTCGACCTCGACTTCGCCACGGTTTACCGTGCCCCCTGCGGTTTCGACGCGCTCACCCAGGCCGCCGGCCGCTGCAACCGGGAAGGGAAGCGTGATTGCGGCCGCGTCGTCTCATTCAACACCACCGAGCTTCCTCCACCTGGCCACTTACGCCAAAGCGCTCAAGTCGCCAGCGAACTGCTGCCCGACTACACTGACCCCCTCGCCCCAACGACCATTGAGGCGTACTTCCGCCACTATTACTGGCAGCGGTCCAGCGAGTGGGACAAACACCACGTGCTTGGTGGCGACGTTCTGCCTGCCAAGGGGGATCTTTTTCGTATGGGGATTCAGTTCGCCGATATCGCAGAGAGATATCGCATCATCCGCGATGCCACCGACACCCTGATCGTGCCGTGGGGCGACAATGGAAGGGCTATTCGAGCACGCTTGACTGATAGCCGCGCACCAACGCGCTTCGAAATCCGGCGCGCTCAGCGCTTTTCCGTAGGCATCCGTAGTCACGTCCGAGAGCGACTTTACGCCCACGGCGCCATCGTTGAATCGCATGGATTCTGGGTCCTCACCGACGATGCACTGTACCACCCCCAGCGCGGTCTCTGGATCGAAAAAATCACCGGCCGTCGCGACCCCGAAGATAATATCATCTGAGTAACGAAGTGAGGAACTGCCCATGAACGCGAACATGAACCGCATTCGTCTGAATGTCTGGGGTGAGCGCGCGTGCTTCACGCGTCCAGAGATGAAGGTCGAGCGTGTCAGCTACGACGTTATTACTCCCTCCGCGGCACGAGGGGTTCTCGAGGCCATCTACTGGAAGCCCCAGATCCGGTGGATCATAGAGCGCATCCAGGTACTCAAGCCCATCCGCTTTACTAACGTTCGCCGGAATGAACTTGGTGGCCGCGGACCATCACCCAGTACGCTCAAGGCACGGATGGAGGGTCGCAGCACGGAGCTGCTTGAACAGTGCATCGAGAGTGACCGCCAACAGCGCGCTAGCACCATTCTGGATAAGGTGCAGTACCTCATTGAGGCACGTTTCGTCGTCTTGGACCCGCAAGAGGCTCCTCCCAAACATTACGAAATGTTTAAGCGGCGCGCCAGCAAAGGTCAGTGTTTCCACCGGCCCTACCTCGGCTGTCGTGAATTCGTCGCGCACTTCGCCTGGCACGATGAAGAGGCCCCGGCCTGCGATACATCACTTGTCGGCGAACGAGACCTCGGATGGATGCTCTACGACTTCGACTTTACGGACGGGCACACACCGCAATTCTTCCGGGCGCGCATGATCGATGGCGTCATAGACGTACCCGATCCGGAGAGCCCTGAGGTGGTGCGATGATCTTACAAAGACTCTGCGAGTATTATGATCGCCTGGCTGCCGATCTGGATTCCAGCATTGCGCCCCATGGTATGGTAATGCAGAACATCGCCTTCGCAGTCATCCTTGAGCCCAACGGCCGCTTGCACCAGATCGAAGACATGCGCCTGCTTGACGGCAAGAGTCTGCGACCACGTCGCATGCTCGTCCCCGACTGTGGCAGCCGAACAAGCGGGATAAGTGCCCAGTTCCTCTGGGACAAGGCTGAGTATCTTCTCGGCAGTGCCCCTGCCGAGCTTCGCAGCCCCCTCGCGGATGAAAAGACTGAGGCTACGCGCCAAAAGAAACTTCGGCGAATAGCCGACTCCCACGGCGCCACAGTTGATGTCCATGCCCGGGTCCCCGCAGGCCTCAACCCAGCCGTGGACACGCTAAACACCTTCTTCACAACGTGGTCGGCCACCCAGCTCACTGAAGACCAGTGCGCCCTTTTGGAGGAGCTATCCGGGGGGTTCGGCGTCTTTCGCATTCGCGGGGAACAAGAATTTGTTCACGAGGATAAAAACCTGCAACGCTGGTGGTCGAATCAGAGCCAATCCGAGACGGGTGCTGAGGGGCAAGCGCGCTGTCTGATCACAGGAGAGACGGCAACCATCGCGCGATTGCACCCTCTGATCAAAGGTGTCGCGGGGGCTCAAACGAGCGGCGCGGGCATCGCAACATTTAATCTCACTGCCTTTGAGAGCTATGGCCATAAGCAGGGCGATAACGCACCAGTTGGTGAAGAATCAGTTTTCCGCTACACCACCGCGCTCAACCATCTTCTCCAGCGCGACAACAGGCGACGCATTCAGGTTGGCGACGCCACAGTCGTATTCTGGGCGCAACGTCCGACCGCCATTGCGGATTGCGATGCCGAAGAACTGCTGCTACTCGGCCTCGGCGGTGACAGCGAAGGTGCGGAAGACACAGGACTAGCCACGAGGGTTGGAGAAGCACTCGGCAAGCTTCGCGAAGGCACCATCGGTGACATTGAGGCCGACGTCCCCTTCTTTCTGCTCGGGCTCGCCCCTAATAACTCGCGCCTATCCATCCGCATCTGGGAAGAATGTACCCTCGGCCAACTGCTCAATCGCGTCGGTCAGCACCAGCGCGAACTAAACATAGCGCGAAGTAATCGGGACCGTGAACACCTGCCGCTCTGGTTACTTTTGCGCCAAACCGCACGCGAATCGAAGGAAATCCCACCGCTCTTTGGCGGCGCCTTGCTGCGCGCGGTTCTAACAGGCGGACGCTATCCGGACGCTATCCTTGCGGCCGCGCTACGACGCATTCGCGCTGGCGACGATTTTCGGCACCCGCGTGCCGCTCTTATCAAAGCAATCCTCATCCGCAACCACGCTAAGGAGATCCCCGTCATGCTTGACGAGAACCGGCCTGAACCGGCCTACCAACTGGGACGGCTTTTCGCCGTCCTCGAGAAGGCGCAAGAAGATGCCTTGCCTGGCATCAATGCCACCGTCAAGGATCGCTACTTTGGCGCCGCATCTGCAACGCCGGCTACAGTGTTTCCCCGCCTCATCCGCGGTAGCCAACACCATATCCATAAGCTCGATGGCGGGATGAAGGTCAACACCGAGAAACGCGTCCAGGCTGTCATGGAACGCATCGACGGCTTTCCTTCTCATCTCGACCTCGTCGGTCAAGGGCTTTTCGCCATCGGGTACTACCATCAACGCCAGTCCTTCTTCACCAAGAAGGCCCCAGCCTCAGCCGATATCGACTGATCGCACAAACAAAGAAGGAAAAATCCATGAAAAATCGTTACGACTTTGTCCTCCTCTTCGACGTCACCGACGGCAACCCCAATGGCGACCCTGATGCCGGCAACCTTCCGCGCGTGGATCCCGAAACCGGACATGGTCTTGTCACCGACGTCTGCCTCAAGCGCAAGGTCCGCAACTATGTTGGCGTGGCCAAGGGGGAACAGCCTCCCTTCGACATTTATGTCAAGGAAAAGGCGGTACTGAACAACCAGAACGCCCGTGCCTATGAGGCACTGAAGCTCAAGTCCGAAAAGAAGAAGCTGCCGAAAGCTGCTGAAGACGCAGCCAATGTTACCGGTTGGATGTGCCAGAACTTTTACGACGTCCGCACCTTCGGCGCTGTCATGAGCACGGAGGTCAATTGCGGACAGGTCCGCGGCCCTGTGCAGATTGCCTTCGCTCGCAGTGTCGACCCCATCGTTTCCCTCGAACATGCCATCACGCGATGCGCTGTCACCACCGAGAAGGAAGCTCAAGATCAGGGTGGTGATAACCGCACCATGGGTCGCAAATTTACCGTCCCCTATGGCCTTTACCGCTGCCACGGATTCATCAACCCGTTTTTCGCTGAGAAAACCGGCTTCGACGAAGGCGATTTGGAACTCTTCTGGACTGCCTTGGCTCAAATGTTCGACCTCGATCGGTCGGCCGCGCGGGGCCAGATGTCGCCGCAAGCCCTGATCGTCTTCGAGCACGCGAGTGCCCTTGGGAATGCCCCTGCGCATCAACTCTTTGAGCGCATTTCCTTTGCCCGTAAGGCTGAGGACGTCCCACCGCGCTCATTCAATGACTATGCGCTCAGCGTCAACGACACCGACCTCCCTGAGGGCATCACGGTGACGCGACGTTTCTAATGTCCATTGAGGACGATGACCTTGTGGCCATCTCCGCGCTCCAGCACTGGATCTACTGCCCCCGTCAAGCGGCTCTGATCCACCTGGAGCGCGAGTGGGCCGACAATGCCGCTACAGCCCATGGTGACCTGGTTCACGCCAAAACCGACAACGGCATTGACGAAAGCCGTGACGGACAACGGATCGTTCGGGCACTGCCACTTGTCTCGCAACGGCACGGACTACGGGGCGTCGCTGATGTGGTCGAATTTCTCCCACCCCCAGGGACGGCACCTGCCGATATCCGCCTCGTTCTGGCGGCTCTGCGCCATCGCAAAGAGTCGCCTCCAGCTGATTGGCGCGTCCGCCCTATAGAATATAAACGTGGGCGCCCGAAGGCTCATGCTGCCGACCATGTCCAACTCGCTGCCCAGGCTCTTTGCCTTGAGGACATGCTTGGCATTCCGGTGGAACGAGGCGCGCTTTTCTACCACGCGATTCGCCGACGCGACGAGGTCCTGATAGATAGGAGCCTGCGCGCTCAGGTCCAAGAGGGGGTTGCGGGAATGCGGCAGATCCTTTTTGAGAACCGCACGCCCCTGCCGCGCAACGATTCACGCTGCACACGCTGTTCGCTCAAGGCGATCTGTTTGCCAGGGGCACGGCCATCTGCCGCCACATGGTTCGCGGGGCGTCTCCAGCACTCGTTGGACAATTGCCCGTCATGAAAACACATCTCAATACGATATACGTCACTACTCAAGGAGCATACCTCCACAAAAAAGGCGACACGGTCTGCGTTGACATCGAGAAACAGACCAAGCTTCGTGTACCACTTCATAATCTTGAAGGACTGGTTGGATTCGGGAACGTTATGTACTCCCCGTTCCTCCTTGGCGCGTGCGCCGCCGCCGGCGTGTCAGTTAGCATGCTTACCCGAAATGGCAGGTTTCTTGCTGGCGTCACTGGCTATCCATCCGGCAACATCCTCTTGCGCCGTGAACAATACAGGCGGTCCGATGACTCTGAAGCGTGCGCAGCGATAGCCGGTGCCTGCATAGCGGCAAAGATCGCGAATTCCCGACATGTCCTTGCGCGGTCCATTCGTGACCACGGTGATGTAACAGGGACCGCAAAACGCACCCTCACCGACTTGCGCGACATTGCGAAGCGTGTTGCTACGTGCGGGTGCACCGACAGCATTCGCGGTATGGAAGGCGACGCAGCCCGCCGCTACTTCGCCGCATTCCCGGCCATGTTGACCCTCAAAGGCGCAGAACGCGAAGCCTTCACAATGGCGTCACGCAGTCGACGACCTCCACTTGATCGCTGCAACGCTTTGCTGTCTTTTGTCTACACGCTACTCATGGGCGACTGCCGATCGGCCTGTGAGAGCGTTGGCCTAGACTCCCAGGCTGGCTTCCTGCACCGTCCCCGACCTGGACGGCCTGGGATGGCACTCGATCTGATGGAGGAATTCCGACCGATACTCGCGGATCGACTCGTCTTCAGCCTTCTCAATCGCAAGCAGATCACGGCAGACGATTTTAGCGTCAGGGAAAACGGCGCTGTCGAACTGACGGAACGAGGTCGGAAGACGGTCCTAGTGGCTTGGCAAAAACGCAAAGAAGACACCATTCGACACCCTTACCTTGATGAGCGTATGAGTGTCGGCCTGCTCGCTCACATTCAGGCTCGGCTTCTCACTCGACATCTGCGTGGTGACCTAGACGGCTACCCGGCGCTCATCTGGGAGTGAAGCATGTACGTTCTCGTTACCTATGATGTCTGCACCAAACGGGGCGGAGGAGCTCGTCGGTTACGACGCGTCGCGAAGGCCTGCGAAAGCCGTGGACAACGCGTACAATGCTCCGTGTTCGAATGCAGCATGGATCCCGCCACCTGGGTTAGTTTCAAGGCCCAACTCTTGGACCTGATAGATCCAGAATCCGATAGCTTGCGCTTCTACCTACTTGGCAACAATTGGCGCAAACGTGTTGAACACCATGGTGCCAAGCCTTCTTATGACGTTGAAGGACCGCTGATCGTGTGATCCAGCGAACCCCAAGCATGCGCTTGGATCCCTAGGGTTTCGCACAAGCCGTAAGACACTCATTGACATGTACTTACAACGTGGATCATATTTACTTGGTGGAGATGCGTGCCTCCAATCGGTTGGTTCGCAGATTTGCTATGCTAAGATAGCTAATGCGGGGATGTTAGATCGCCCGCGGTCGCCCCTTCACGGGGGCGCGGATAGAAACTCTAGCTCTTCGCGGTATAGGCGCTCGGCACGATCGTCGCCCCTTCACGGGGGCGCGGATAGAAACCTATGGGGTCTACTGCCTATCCCCTCGCTGCCACGTCGCCCCTTCACGGGGGCGCGGATAGAAACTCGACGTATCGGCGGTGTGTCTCTTCAATGGCCGTCGCCCCTTCACGGGGGCGCGGATAGAAACTCCTCATACGCCACGACTAACAGAATCCGACTGGTCGCCCCTTCACGGGGGCGCGGATAGAAACTTGCATCGCCTTGCGCTTGGCCTTACGTGCCTTGTCGCCCCTTCACGGGGGCGCGGATAGAAACTATCGTTCGCGTGGGGCGAGGGATTGGCGCGGCGGTCGCCCCTTCACGGGGGCGCGGATAGAAACCCTTGTGGCTCACCACCTGCGTCAAATCGCCAAGTCGCCCCTTCACGGGGGCGCGGATAGAAACTCATCCCCTACAACTGTCAGCATAACCATTGCGAGTCGCCCCTTCACGGG
>JAQIBG010000238.1 GCA_027859175.1 Planctomycetota bacterium
ACCATGTACCGCGTTGGTCGCGACACCTGGGCCGGCGAACTGCCGCAGGTTGGCGCAGCGCTGGAGGTGTGGGCCAGCGGCGGCGGCACCCGCACTCATCGCCATCAGCTGGCAGTTGATCCGATTCCGGTGCTTGAAGCGCTCGAACTGGTCCATCACCACCCGGCCTACGCCGAACTCGAGCCCGAGCATCACCGCACCAAGCCCGAGCACAGCCTGAGCCTGCAGGCCCTGCCAGGCAGCCGCTACACCATCACCGCGCGCGCCAACCGCGAGCTCGATGCCATTGAATTGCTCCCGGCCGAGGGCGACGCGATCCGCGTTCAGCTCAGCGATGGCCAGGGTGAACTCGCCAGCCTGAAGCCCGGCAGCTACAGCCTGCGGCCCATTGCCAGCGACGGCATCCCCGGCAGCGAACAGCCGTTCCTCGATCTGGCCCGCCGCACCGACCAGCCGCCACGCGCCATCGTGTCGTCGCCCGGGCGCGATGCCGTGGCCACCGCCAGCGAAACCATCGCCCTGGCACTGCGCGCCGACGACGACCTCGGCCTGCGCCAAATCGAACGGGTCCGCAGCTTCAACGGCATGCCCGCGCCTGAACTCGGCGTCAGCGCCAGCGGCACGCGCTGGGAGTGGAGCGGCGCCCTGGTGCTGCCCGAACTCGGCGTGGCCCCTGGCGATGTGATCGAAATCGGCGTGGTAGCGCGCGACAGCAAGCCGCCCGAAGGCCAACTCTCAGGCCTCGACCGACGCCGCCTCGAGATCATCAGCGAACAAGACTATAATAATTTACTGCTGCGCCGCCTCACCGAACAAGCCCTGCGCCAGAAGTACATGCCGCTGATCAAACAGATCCGCGAACTTGAAGAAGAGGGCGCCAAGCTCGCGGCCGAAGGCGCCAGCCAAGACAAACTCAATGAGCTGGCGCAACGGGCCAAAGATCTGCGCGAGAAGGTCGCCAAGTTGCAGCGCAAAACGCCGCTGTTTGCAATTGAACCCGAACTGCAAGAGGCCATGGCCAAAGCCCTGCGCGATCTCGCGCGCGCCGCCCAAGCCGGCGACCGCGAAGCCCTGCAACGCCCGAGCGTGGCCGACATGCTCGATTCCGATTTAGAGTTGATGGCCGACCTCGCCCGCGCGATGGGCCTGATGGCGCGCCTGCGCCAGCTGGTAGACGCCGAGCAGCAAACCACCGAGCGCCTGGCCGAACTAGCCGAACACCGCCGCCCCACCGACGCCGACCGCGTGCGCATGCGCGAACTCGGCGACCAAGAGCAGCAACTGTCTGAGAACATCACCGAGTGGCGCGACCTCGCGACAGAGATGGCGCAAACCCTACGCGACAAGCGTGGTGCCGGGGCGGCCGAACGCACCGAAGCGGCGGCCGGCATCGAACAACTGGCAACCGCTGTCGAAGGCACCGAAGCCGAAGACCTCAAACGCCGCAGCGCCCGCGCCGCGCGCGGCGGCGATGGCGTTGAAGCGCATCGTTTGGCCGCTATCGCGCGTGACCGCCTGCTTGCGCTGCTGCCGGAGATCCAACGTAACTCGAGCCAATGCCAAGGCATGGCGATGGGCATGAGCTGGTGCAGCGGCGGCAGCTGCCAAGCCGGCATGAGCCTGATGGCCGCCCTCGCCGGGCGCGGCATGGGCCTGAGCGTGAGCGGCGCCGGGCTCGGTGGCAGCGGCGCCACCGGCATGGGCTATGCGGTTGGCTACGGCGGCGACGACAACGGCCTCACCGATCCCGCCGCCTCGCTCGGCCTGTTTGGCCCTGAACAACTCGGCACCTTTGGTATGGTGGGCGATGAAGGCCGCGGCGACGGCGTTGCCGCCATGGCCTCCTCGGGTGACGACGCCGCGCGCAGCGCCACCGGCTACACCCGCGAACTGCGCAACACCACCGGCACCCAACGCAGCCACCTGTCAGACCGTGAACGCGAACTCATCAATGCCTACCGCAAGCAATTGGAGCGCTGACATGACAACCCGCTTTATTTTGGAGACCACGCCATGATCCGCCTCCTGTGCCTCCTGCTCATCGTCTGCGCGTGCGGCGCCGCCGAACTCGGCCGCAACGTCCGCGTCGGTAATCTAATCTACGCCGGTGACAAAACCTCGGTGTGCTTCTCCGATCGCTTCCTCACCACGGTGCAAGCCGAGGCCGGCATCAACACCGATAAGCGCATGACCGCCACCCGGCTGGCCAATGCCGATGAACTGTTCGCCAGCCCCTTCGTGGTCATGACCGGGCAGAGCAGCTTTACCCTGCCCGAAACCGAACGCACCCTGCTTAAGCAATACCTCGAGAACGGCGGCTTCTTGCTGGCCTCCTCGAGCTGCTCGTCGCAAGACTTCAGCGCCAGCTTCCGCACCGCGATGACCGAGACCTTCGGCGACAACTGCCTGCAGCCGATCCCCAACGACCATGCGCTGTTCAGCACCTTGTTCCCACTCAGCAAGGTGCCGCTCAAGTCGGGTGGTCAGGCTGAATTCGAAGGCTTGTTTGTCGACGGCCGGCTCGCCTGCCTGTTCAGCAAAGAAGGCCTCAACGACACCGCCCACACCCAGGGCTGCTGCTGCTGCGGCGGCAACGAAGTTAAAGTTGCTGAAGAAATCGTCGCCAACTCCCTTGTGTACGCCCTGGTGGAATAAGCGCGTGCTGAGTCGCCTGTCGCTATCACCTACACCTACCCCGCGTCGCGGGCTGCTGGCGTGCACCGCCGTCGCAGCGCTCAGCGTGATGCTGGGCTGTGGTGGTGATCCGGCTGAGCCGAGTACACACAGCCAACAGCAAGTCGAGCAGCACGAGGGCGTGCCTGCTTTGCCTGAGCCGCTGGCCAAAGCGGTCAGCGCGAACCAAGCCATCATCAGCTGGTGCTTTGAAACCAAAGCCGGCCTCGAACCCTGCGGCTGCGTGGCCGGCATGCACGGCGGGCTATTGCGCCGCGCCAGCCTGCTGGCACGCACCAGCCCCGAGGCCGTGCTGAGTTGTGAAGGCGGCGGCTGGAGCGGCGGCGCGGCCGATTACCAACTGACCAAAACGCGCTACTACCTCGACGGCCTCGCGCTGGCGCAGATCGACGTGCTCGGTGTGGGCGCCAGCGAAGTTCGCCTCGGCAGCACCCACCTCAGCGATTTGTTGGCCCACGCAGCCAGCGCCAAACTGCCAGTGGTGTGCGCCAATCTCAGCGCTGATAACGCCACGCCCCTCACGCTCAGTGCCCTGCACCGCGTGACTGCGGCCGGCCAGCGCTTCGCGGTCACCTCGGTGGTGCCAGCCAGCGCCAGCGGCGCGGGTCTCACCGTGTCTGATCCGGCCGAGGCCTTGCTCGCCCTCACCGCCAAGCTCCAGGGCGATCCGCTGGTGGTCTTGGCCGATATGGACGAAGCTGGCCTGCGTGCCTTGGCGACGGCAGTCCCCGGGATCGCCGTCGTCATTGGCGGCGCGGTCCACGATCCAAGCCCGGCGCCGATCGCGGTTGGCCCCACCCGCGTGGTGTTCGCCGGCAACCAAGGCAAGGTGCTGGCGCACTGGGTCTACGGCGCGCCCAGCTGTACCCCTGAATTGATCAACGATCAGATCGCCGACCACAGCGCGATTCGCGCCCTGGTCACCAGCTACCAAGAAGCCCTCGGCGCGATGGACCTGCAAATCGATGAGCGCATCGGCGGCATGACCAGCCTCGCCGGCAGCGGCGGTGCCAGCTACGTGGGCAGCGCCAGTTGCGCCGCCTGCCATAGCGGCGCCCACGCTACCTGGCAAAACTCACGCCATGCCCACGCCCTCGATACCCTGCGTGAACGCAATTATCATCGCGACCCCGAATGCCTGCGCTGCCATGTCACCGGCCTCGCCACGCCATCGGGCTACAGCCGCAAGGGCGCCAACCCCGCGCTTGGTATGGTATCGTGTGAATCCTGCCACGGCCAGGGCTCAACCCACGTTGCCGAACGCAGCGCCGGCAAACAGGCCTCGGGCTCCTTGGTGCCAGTCACCCAGGCCAGCTGCCTGCGCTGCCACGATGATGACAACTCACCGCATTTTGATTACACCACCTACTGGCCGAGGATCGTCCACGATGCGAATTGATCTGCTGTTGATCACCGCGCTGCTGCTCGCGCCCTCGCTCGCCAGCGCCAGCGAAGACCCGGGCCCGTGGCATACCGACCTCGCCCTGGCGGTGCGCTTGGCCGACACCGAACCGCGTAAACCGATCGCCCTGCTGTTCTCGTCAGAAAGTTGCGTGTGGTGCCACCGCATGCTGCAAGACACCGGCAATCACGAAGGCAGTCAGCAGATCCTGCAACAGGTGGTGGGCGTGGTGGTTGACGTCAACGCCTACCCGGCGGTGGCCGCGCAGTTTGGCGTGCGCGCCTTCCCCACCCTGGTTTTGATCAACCGCAAACGGCAGTGGATTCGCACCGTCCCCGGCTATCTACCACCCGATGATCTAGTGACCACGCTGCGCGTACTCGCCCTGCGCGGTGATGAAGACGGCGGCGAACAGGTCGCCCTGCTCGAAGACGAAGCGCTCGCGGTAGCGCTCTCGGCCAACAACCCCGACGCCGCCTTGCTGGCCCTGCTCGGCCATGGTGGCGCACTGCAACGCGGCCAATTGCGCGACGAACTGCGCCGGCGTCGCAACACCGAAGCGCGGCTATGGGATGCCCTCACCGCAGACGAACTCGGCGTGCGCGTTGATGCCAGCGCAGTGCTGGCCGAGTGGTACGGCCGCCCCGAACAGTACGACGCCTTCGCCGCGCCCGACCTGCGCAAACAGGCTGCCGCGCAATGGCAGGATGCCGTCGCCAGCCGCAGCGGAGATGCCAATGCTGTTCCGTAAGGCCATGCCAATCCGCGGCAGCACCACGCTTGGCCTGCTGCTGGCGTGTCCCTTTGCCGCCGCCCTCAGTGGCGCCGAAACGCATTTCGAAAACGCGCTACGCTTGCCCATCGGCTCGCCGCAACTGGTGGAGATGGCGCGCACCGAGTCGAGCCAGGCCGTGCTTGAAGCGCTTGCCTCAGAGCAAGCCGAACGCCGCCACGGCGCCGCGCGTCTGCTCGCCCATCTCGACCTGCCCCCTGCTGAAGTCCTCGCAGCGCTGGTAGCGAGTGACGATCCCGAAGTACGCCGACTCGGCACCAGCGCGCTGCGCCGTCAGGTGTCTGAGCTCGATCCGGCCGCGCTGCTGGCGCTTACTGATGCCGACCTGGTGTGCCCGCTGCTCGCGCGCCACGAAGGCCTGCCCCTGAGCAACGAAGCGGTGCGCGCCGCCGTTGAGGGCTGGCTCAAAGATCCTGCCACCACCACCACCGCCGCCGATCTGGTGGTGCAGCGCGGCGACAGCACCACCTGGGCGCCGATACTGGTGGCCAGCATGACCGGCGCCGCACTGGGCAAGCAAACCCGGGTGCTCGAGAGTTGCCACCGTGCGCTGGAACTGCTCACCGGCACCCAGCGCTCGCTGGCCCCTTACGCCGGCCATTACGACCTCTTGGCCAAAGACTGGCAAGACGTGGTCAACCGCCAGCTCGCCGAAACCCCCAGCGTTACGCCCGAAGCTGAAGTCCTCGCTTTGGTCGCCGAACTGCCCGACGACGACGCCATGCTGGCCCTGCTTGGGCGTCGCAGCGAAGCGCTTGCAGCGGTTGAACAAATCATGGCCGGTGCCCCACGCGCTCGCCGCAAACAATTGCAGTACGCCGCGCGTTTGCTCGAACGCGCCGTCAGCCCCACGCTCTACACCGAACTCGGCGTCGACGGCCTCGCCAATATGGACGCCGAACATCCGCGCGAACGCCGCGCGGCGCTCACCGCCGCCGCGGTGGTGGTGCTGGAGCAGCGCGACGTCCCCGGCCTGCAACATCTGCTCAGCTACGCCGACGACCGCGACGCCACCGTTCGCAGTGCCGCCTTTGATCGCTTGGTGCGCCTATCTGACGAACGCAAGAGCCTCGGCGGCAAGTGGAAGCTGTCGACCCAGGCCAACGCGCCGTTCCCGGCTTCGGCCACGGTCTGGCGTTTGCGCCGCGCCCTGCAAGACGGCGCCAGCGAAGAGCAAATCGCCGCGCTGCAATTAATCAGCGTACTCGATGCCACCGAACTGCGCGGCGACATCCACCATCTGCTCCTCGCCAGCAACGACGCCGTTATCGACAGCGCCATCGACGCCTTGCATCACATTGACTTCACCCCCACCGACGCCCCCGTGCTGCTGCGCCTCGCGCGCGACCCAGCGGCGCCGGCGGCGCGCCGGGCCCATCTGCTCGACCTCATGGCCAAGGAAGCACGCGACCTCGGCAACGCCATCCCCACCGATGAACTCACCGCCATGGTGCGCGAGGAAACCGACCCGCTGGTACGCGCCGCCGCGCTCAAGGCCATGGTGCGCCTCACGCGCAAGGCCAACCCTGAGGTGGCGCGCAAGCTGCTGCTAGAAATTTTAACCGAGCCCAATGCACCACAGTTGCTGGTGATTGAACTGCTCGAGCAACTCAGTGGCCCCGAGGTCATCACCACCCTGGCCAACTTACTCGCCCATGACGATGAAAACCTCGCACGTCGCGCCGCGCTCACCTTGCTCGAGCAACTCGACGACGACGATCACCGCACCGCCGTCACCGCCTATTTTACCAAAACCACGCCCAAAGAAACCCTCCTCGGCTTGCTGCCGCGCGAAGATGGCGCCGCCGGCGCCC
>JAQIBG010000250.1 GCA_027859175.1 Planctomycetota bacterium
TGAAGCCCACGCCACGGGGCTAACCAGCGGAATGCTCGAACAGAACTTCGAGCTCACGCGCCTGTAGAATCTGCGCGGCTTCGGCGGCTTCGCCGGTGAACTGACCATGCAATCCAGCAACGAGATCGGTCAGCTTGGCGGGCGTGAATTCATCCGAAACCTGTTCGTACAATTCGGCGCCGCCAGCACGTCGACACCAGTAGTGGCTGTTGCCGTAATCGCCTTCCATGCGGTGCATGATGGCGTGCAGCCAGTCTCCGTATGGGCCGGAGATGGCTTGCGACTCATCGTGGGCGGGATGCAGCAGGCCGTGGCGCAGGAGAATGCAGCCCAGCGCCACGCGCTGTAAGCCGTCAACTTCGCCGGCGGCCTCGCGGAGGTCTTTTTCGCTACGCGCGTTCGGCGGTAGGTCGTCGTCGAGTAGGGCTTGCGGACTGGCGCTAAATAGGCTGCGGAGTGTGTCGCTCATAACGGGTCTATTCTACTGTTACAGATTTTGCCAGGTTCCGGGGCTGGTCAACGTCGCAGTCGCGCTTGCGGGCCACGTGGTAAGCGTAGCGCTGGAGTGGCAGGATGGTCAGGAGCGGCTGTAAGAGCTCTTCCTGGGGTTGGACCACCGGGAACACGAAGTCGCACAGGTCGGCAAGGGCTTGGTCATCCGGCGCGCCTACGCCAACCACGCGTCCGCTACGGGCGCGGACTTCTTGAATGTTGGACAGCATCTTGTCGTGCATGGCGTCACGCGGGCACAGGCAGACCAGCGGCAGATGCTGGGTGACCAATGCAATCGGCCCGTGTTTGAATTCGCCGGCGGCGTAACCGGTTGCGAATACGTAGGCGATTTCCTTGAGTTTGAGGGCACCTTCTAGCGCGGTGACGTGCTCGCCGCCACGGCCGAGAAACACGCTGGCTGAGGCCGGCGCAAACAAGTCGGCGGTGTGTTCGACCACTTCTTCGCACAGCGCCAGGGTTTCGGTCACCTGTTCAGGGATCGCTTTGAGCGCGAGGATGGCTGCGTTGAGGCGCTCTTGGTCGAGGCGGCCCTTGGCGCGCGCCACCTGCAGGGCAAACAGGTACAGGGCCATGATCTGCGCGGTGTAGGCCTTGGTGCTGGCAACGCCGATCTCAGGGCCGGCCATCAAAGGCAGCACGCCATCTGATTCGCGTGCGATGGTGGAGTCCATCACGTTAACCAGACTGACCACCGGCATAAACATTGAGCGCGCTAGGCGCAGACCGGCTAGGGTGTCGGCGGTTTCGCCTGATTGACTGATCGGCACTACCAGCGTGTCGCCGGAGGCCACAGGGTTGCGGTAGCGGTACTCCGAGGAGATGTCGACTTCCACGTGCACGCGAGCGTAATGCTCAAGGAAGCGTTTGCCGAGCATGGCGGCGTGCCAACTGGTGCCGCAGGCGAGGAACACGACGTGGTTGATGGTTTTGAGGTCGATGCCGAGGTCGGGTTCAACCAAGTCGCCGTTGCGCAGCCGTGAATCAAGCAGGCGCTGCAGGATCTCTGGCTGCTCGGCGATTTCCTTGGCCATGAAGCTGTCGTAGTCGCCCATCGACACTTCGGTGATTTCAACTTCGATCGGCTTGAATTCGGCTTCGACGGGGGTGCCGTCGGCGCTGCACACCACGATGCGCTGACCAGTGCAGTCAACCACCCAACCATCTTCCATCGGGCAGTATTCGTGCGCGTGCGGCAGCAGGGCTGGGATATCGGAGGCGATTAACGACTCGCCCTTGCCGCGGCCGAGCAGCAGCGGCGAGCCGTGACGAGCCGCCACGATGCGGCCAGGTTGATCGGCAAAAACGGCGGCGAAGGCGTAGCTGCCTTCGAGTTTGGGCAAGATCTCGCGCACCGCGGCAACCGGATCGCCCTGATAGGCGCGTGCCAGCAGGTGGGGGATGACTTCGGTGTCGGTGTCAGAGTTAAACACCGCGCCGTCGGCCTCGAGGGCGCGGCGCAGTTGCTCGTGATTCTCAATGATGCCGTTGTGGACCACGGCCACGGTGTTGTCGCCGTCTTTGTGCGGGTGCGCGTTTTCGCTGGTGGGGGCGCCGTGGGTGGCCCAGCGGGTGTGAGCGATGCCGCAGTTGCCGCTGATGGGGTGGTCTGCCAGTTCGTGCTCAAGCTCGCGGAGGCGGCCGGCAGCGCGGCGCAGCAGCAGGTCGCCATCGTTAACGATGCACAGACCGGCTGAGTCGTAGCCACGGTATTTGAGGCGCTCAAGGGCAACCGTTAGAATCGATTCAGCGCCCTTGGGGCCTACGTAGCCGGCAATTCCACACATAGATCAAGCATCCTCGCGATAGCAAAAACGAGGATAGGGCTCAATAGGTAAACGCCAGCCCTCAGGGCATGTTGCGCAGGTACGACTTGGGCTCGGAGGCCTCAACGCCGCCGTCCATGCCTTCACCAGACAAGGTGGAGGTGTCTTGACGCATGGTGCCGTGCGAGGTCTCGCGGGCACAGCCAGACAAGATGGCGAGGAAGGCCAGCACGGACACGAGGCTGAGCAGGGCGAAGACACGGCGCATGGGCCAGACCCTAGACCCCACCAAGCAGCAGCCCAGCCATTTGCGTGGCTGGGCTGCTGGTGTTTGTGACGCTCAGGGGCGTATCAGTGGACGCTGCCGCCGTGAACCGTGATTGGCTCGGGGGCCTTGTCGGCGGGCACGTGGGGTGCGTCGCGGACGTCGGTCCAACGCGTGCCTTCGGGCTTGGCCCACTTGACGGCGTTCTTCAGGATCAGCTGAATGGTCTCGTTGTAGTAGATCGGGTAGGTTTCGTGGCCAGGGCGGAAGTAGAAGATCTTGCCCGCGCCGCGGCGCCAGGTGCAGCCAGAGCGGAACACTTCGCCGCCTTGGAACCAGCTGATGAACACGTTCTCATCGGGCGTGGGAATACCGAAGGGCTCGCCGTACATTTCGGTGTGCTCAAGCTCAAACGAATGCGGCACGCCCTGGGCAATGGCATGGCCAGGGTTGCAGCACCATAGGCGCTCCTTCTCACCGGCTTCACGCCACTTGAGCGCGCAGCTGGTGCCCATCAGGCGCTTGAAGATCTTGGCGAAGTGGCCGCTGTGCAGCACTAGCAGGCCCATGCCTTGCAGCACGGCGGTTTGCACGCGGTCAACGATGGCGTCATCAACGTCACCGTGGGCGCAGTGGCCCCACCAGGTCAGCACGTCGGTATTGGCCAAGACTTCTTTAGTCAGGCCGTGCTCGGGCTCCTGGAGCGTAGCGGTGCGGGCTTCGATCTCGGGATCCTCATTGAGGGTCTTCGCGATCTGGCCATGCATACCCTCAGGGTAAAGCTTACCGACAACTTCATGTTTGTGTTCATGGACGTTTTCGCCCCAGACGGTGACGCGGATAGTCATGATGCAGTTCCTTTGCGGAATGATGGTGGGTAGCGGCCGCTAGGCCGCCGGGCGCCGAGGCCCGACCCTGCGTACAATGGCGTAGCCATGCAGGGTCGATCCGCTTGCGGATCGAGGGTCGACAGAGCCCGTGGGGAGCGCGAGGGGCTTGCCCCTCGTTGAGTTAGATGCAGGTCCTTCCGGTGGCCGCCTGTTATGCGACCGGTTTTGTGGTGCGCCGGGCCACCAGTTCCACCGGTAGCACGGTGGAGCGGGGGGTGGCCCGGGGTTTGCTCAGGCGTCGTGTGATGGCGTTGGCGGCCCAGCGCCCGAGCTTGGCGATTGGTTGATGAACGGTGGTGAGGCCAACGAAATCCATCAGCGGTTGGTCGTCAAAACCCACCACCTGAACCTGGTTCGGCACCTCGATCTTGAGTTCGCCGAGCGCTTCCAGCGCGCCCACGGCGAGCA